>JBNLVK010000120.1:0-51630 GCA_050618055.1 Myxococcota bacterium | reverse complement strand
GCCGCTTCGCGAAGGGCGGCTACACGATCGTGGGCCTGCGGCGCCGTCACGGCGACGAGCTCGACGCGCTGTGCCGTGAGATCGAGGACGCCGGCGGCCGCGCCTTCGGCTTCGAGACCGACGTGCGCAGCGAGGAGGCGGTCGAGGAGCTGTTCGAGCGCGTCGAGAAGGAGATCGGCGAGATCGAGGTGGTGGTGTTCAACCCGGGCGCCAACGTGAACTTCCCGATCCGCGACACCACCGTGCGCGTCTTTCGCAAGGTCTGGGAGATGGCCTGCTTCGCCGGCTTCCTGGTGGGACGCGAGGCGGCGAAGCGCATGGTGCCGCGCGGGCGCGGCACGATCCTGTTCACCGGCGCGACGGCCAGCGTGCGCGGCAACCCGGGCTTCGCGGCGTTCGCCAGCGCCAAGGCGGGGCTGCGCAACGTGGCCCAGAGCATGGCGCGCGAGCTGGGGCGCGAGGGCATCCACGTGGCCCACGTGATCGTCGACGGCGGCATCGACGGCGCCTTCATCCGGGGGCTGATGGGCGACCGGCTGGCCGAGGCGCCGCCCGACTCGATCCTCCAGCCCGACGACATCGCCGAGACCTACTGGGCGATCCACCAGCAGCGGCGCAGCGCCTGGACCTTCGAGACCGACGTGCGCCCCTGGGTGGAGAACTGGTAGGGCCGGTGGCGTTGCGCGACGGTCCGCTCGACACCGGCACCGACGAGCTGCTGGCCGAGCACGACGGCGGGCTGGTGACGGTGACGCTGAACCGCCCGGAGCGGCGCAACGCGCTGTCGGACACGCTGTCGCCGGCCCTGCGCCGGCTGTTCGCGCGGCTGCACGACGCCGAGGGCGTCCGGGCGCTGCTGCTCACCGGCGCGGGCAGCGCCTTCTGCGCCGGCGGAGACGTGAAGGGCATGGGCGGCCGCAGCCCGCGCAGCGACGCGCCGCGCACGCCCGAGGCGGCCATCGCCGATCTCACCGAGCGCCAGGTGGCGCTCACCGGCGCGCTCTACGCGCTGCCCTTCCCGACGCTCGCGGCGCTGCCCGGTGCAGCGGCCGGTGCCGGGCTCTCGATCGCGCTGGCCTGCGACCTGCGTATCGCGGCCGCATCGGCCTTCGTGACCACCGGCTTCGCGAACGTGGGTCTCTCGGGCGACTACGGCGCCAGCTTCTTCCTGACGCGGCTGGTGGGAACGGCCAGGGCGCGCGAGCTCTTCTACTCGGCCGAACGGGTGGACGCCGCCACCTGCGAGCGGCTGGGCATCGTGAACCGGGTGGTGCCCGACGACGCGCTGCGCGACGAGGCGCTCGCGTGGGCGCGGCGCCTCGCCGCCGGACCCACCACCGCCTACCGCCACATGAAGGCGAACCTCGACCGCGCGCTCGACCGCAACCTGCCGGACTGTCTCGCGGCCGAGGCCGAGGGCACGGTGCGATCCGCCATGACCGAGGACCACCGCGAGGCGGTCGCCGCCTTCGCGGAGAAGCGCAGGCCGGAGTTCCGCGGCCGCTAGGTGTCGCGCACGGTCCAGGCAGGTATGTTGCCGCCACCCATGCCGGGCATCCGCTTCCGATCCGTCCTGCTTCCGCTGCTGTTCCTGCTCTGGGCCGCTGCTGCGCCGGCCGCCGCGCCCGGGGCCGTCGACGCCGAGCGCATTCGCGCCGCCGACCGGGAGCCCGGCGCCTGGCCGAGCCACGGACGCACCTACGACGAGCAGCGCTTCAGCCCCCTCGACCAGGTGAACCGCGGCAACGTGGCCCGGCTGGGACTCGCCTGGAGCTACGCCACCGGCACCACGCGCGGGCTCGAGGCCACGCCCATCGTGGTCGACGGCGTGATGTACGCCACCGGCAGCTGGAGCGTGGTGTTCGCGCTGGACGCGAAGACCGGCCGCGAGATCTGGCGCTACGACCCGCAAGTGCCGAAGGCCAAGGGCCGCGACGCCTGCTGCGACGTGGTGAACCGGGGCGTCGCCGTCTGGAAGGGGCGCGTCTACGTGGGCACCATCGACGGCCGGCTGGTCGCGCTGGACGCCGCCACCGGCACGCCGGTCTGGGACGTGGCGACCGTCGACCCGGAGCGCCCCTACACGATCACCGGCGCGCCGCGGGTGGTGAAGGACAAGGTGATCATCGGCAACGGCGGCGCCGAGTTCGGCGTGCGCGGCTACGTCTCCGCCTACGACGCGAACAGCGGCGAGCGGGTCTGGCGCTTCTACACCGTGCCCGCGTCGAAGGAGGGTCCGCACGAGCACCCGGAGCTGGCGCGCGCGGCGGAGACCTGGCCGGCGGACGCGCTGTGGGAGTCGGGTCTCGGCGGCACGGCCTGGGACGCCATGGCCTACGACCCGGAGCTCGACCTGCTCTACGTGGGAACCGGCAACAGCTCGGTCTACGACCGGGAGAAGCGCAGTCCGGGCGGCGGCGACAACCTGTACCTGGCGTCGATCCTGGCGCTGCGTCCCGACACCGGGAAGCTGGTCTGGCACTACCAGACCACCCCCGGCGAGTACTGGGACTACACCGCCACCCAGCACATCGTGCTGGCCGACCTCACCATCGGCGGCGAGCCGCGCAAGGTGCTGCTCCAGGCGCCGAAGAACGGCTTCTTCTACGTGCTCGACCGCGCGACCGGAGAGCTGCTCTCGGCGGAGAAGTTCGCGACCGTGTCCTGGGCGACCCACGTCGACCTCGCCACCGGCCGGCCGGTGGAGCGTCCGGAGGCGCACTGGGGGAAGCAGGCGGCCGTCGTGGCGCCCGCCGTGGTGGGCGCGCACAACTGGCACCCGATGAGCTTCCACCCGGGCACGGGCCTGGTCTACGTGCCGGCCATGGAGCTCAGCTACATCTTCGAGCCCGACCCGGCCTTCCGCTACCGCAAGGGCTTCTACAACACGGCCGAGGACCTGGGCGCCACCGCCGAGGCGGTCGAGGGCTACGAGTTCATGACCTACGCGTCGTGCTCGCCGTCGCGCCTGCTCGCCTGGGATCCGGTGGCGCAGCGCAAGGTCTGGGAGGTGCGCTACGACGACGCGCTCCAGGCCGGCATCCTGAGCACAGCCGGCGGGCTCGTCTTCCAGGGCGGCGACGGCACGAGCTTCGACGCCTACGACGCGAAGACCGGAGCCCGGCTCTGGTCGGTCGACGTGGGTCTCGGCGTGATGGCCGCGCCGGTCAGCTACAGCGTCGGCGACGAGCAGTACGTGGCGGTGCTGGCGGGGCAGGGCGGCAGCCTGGGCGGCCACTTCGCCCGCATCGATTCGGCGAACGAGGGCCGCCGGTTCGCCTTCAAGCTGGGCGGGAAGGAGGAGATCCCGCCGGTCGCGAAGCGCCCGCCGGCGGTGGTCGAGGCGCCGAAGCTCGACGCCACGCCCGAGGTGGTGGCGAAGGGACGCGACCTCTACGCCCAGCACTGCATGCGCTGCCACGGCGTGGGCGCGGTGTCGGCGGGCCTCTACCCCGACCTGCGCCACGCGAAGCGCGCCGTGCACGAGGCGTGGGACGACGTGGTCCTCGGCGGCACGCGCGGCAAGGACGGCATGGCCAGCTTCGCCGACGTGCTGACGAAGCAGGACGCGCGCGCCATCCACGCCTACGTGAGCGAACGCGCGCTGGCCGAGCCGGCGCTGCACCAGCAGGCGCTGGCCTGGCTGGTCGACAGCGGGCTGTGCATTCCGGCGAGCTGGCTCACCGACTGACGATCCATCCCCGTGACGTCGGAGGTCCCCATGACGACTCAACCGACTCTCCCTCCCGGGATCCTCCGCGGGCAAGCGGTCCACGCCGTGGGCCTGGGCGTGCTGCTGGCGGGAGCCGGCGCGGGCTGGTCGGCGCTGGGCCGGCCGCTTCCCGCGGCCTTCTGGGCCGCCATGGCCCTGCCGGTGCTGCACCAGGTGTTCGTGTGGCTGGCCTGGCGGATCGAGCTGGGAAGCGGCGCGACGAGCGCCGCGATCGGCTTCGGCGGCTACCTGGTGCTGTTCTTTGCGCTCTTCGCGGGACGCTTCGTCACGCTGCTGGTACTGGCCTGGCTGGATCGCGACAGCCTGGGGCTCGCGCCGGCGCCGCGGATCGCACTGACCACGCTGCTCGCGGTGCCGGCGCTCTACGCCGGCTACAGCGTGCGGCGCTACTTCGGCATGGTGCGCGCCGCCGGCGCGGACCACTTCGACGCTCGCCATCGCGAGATGCCGCTGGAGGATCGCGGGATCTTCCGCTTCACCAACAACGGCATGTACCTCTACGCGTTCCTGGCGTTCTGGGCCATCGCCGTGGCCTTCGACTCGCGCGCGGCGCTGCTGGTGGCCGCGTTCAGCCACGCCTACATCTGGGTCCACTTCTTCGCAACGGAGAGGCCGGACATGCGCTTCCTGTACGGCGGCGCTTCCTAGGTCCGGGGCGGCTTCGGGGCGGCGGCCTTCTTCTTCGTCGCCCTCTTCTTCGCCGTCTTCTTCTTGCGCGGGGCCTTCTTGGGCTCGATGGCCTTCTCCAGGCGGCGCAGCAGGTTCGCGACGTCGCGGCGGATCTGGCGCTCCATCCGTTCCCAGCGCTGCTCGCGCTCGGCCTGGGCCTTGCTGAGCTGCTTCTGGAGCCCCTTCACGTTCTTGCGGAAGTCGCGCACCGTGCCCTTCAGGTTCTTCGGGACCTGCTTCTCGAGCTGGGCGAGGGTGTCGTCGATGGTCGACTGGGCGCTCTTGCGCTTCTTCGTTCGCTTCTTCGCGGTCGCGCGCGCGGTCATGCGGTGTCTCCCTGCCGGTTTCCCGGCGTTTCCGGCGGCGCGGGGCCGCCTTCCGCCATTCTGTCGCGATCGCGGCTTCCGGGACAAGCCGGTCGCGCGTCGCCGCAGCACGGTCCAGCGGCCCCAGCCGGCGTCGGCGCTGCGCCCCGACCAGGCCCCGGGCAGGGCGTCCGCCACTTCTTCCGGGGAGAGGTAGATGGGGGTCGCGTCGCCCAGCGTGCTCACCCAGACGAGGGCGCCGCCGGGGGCGAGGACGCGATCGACCTCGGCGGGAAACAGGAAGGCGTTCACCAGGACCAGCACGTCGACGGCGCCGTCCGCCAGCGGCAGGTGCGCGCCGTCGCCCTGCACGCGCGGGGCGAGCCCTTCCGGGGCGCGCCGCAACATCTCCAGGGAGAGGTCGATCGCGACGACGCGGTCGAAGCGGCCCCCGAGCTGGCGCGTGCCCGCGCCGGTGCCCGACCCGACCTCGACGCACAGGCCGCCCGTCACCTCGCCGCGCTCGAGCGCGTCGACCAGCGGCTCCATCTTCCCGGCGGTGCCGCGGGCGTCCCACTCGGGCGCCAGGCCGTCGAAGAGCAGCGCCGTGCCCGCCGCCCGCTCCGGCGTCCAGGCGTCGGCGCGAGTGGCGATGTCACGAGTGGCGATGCGCACCGGGTGGTCCGGCCCGGCCACCGTCGGGCGATCCGGCGGTGAAGGGACGATGCGTTCCAGGTGCTCGATCACGCGGCCAGGGTAGGCGCTCCTGAACGAAACGCCCGCCCGTTCCATTTGACGCCCGGGGAGGCGTCGTGGGAGGTTGTTCCGTTCCCGTCTGCCGAGGAAGCTGCCGATGTCGCCGCGCCCGTTCCTTCGATCCACCCGCCGGTCCCTCGTTCTGCTCGGAAGCCTCGTGTTCTGCATGCTGGGCGCACGCTGCGAGTTTCCCTGGTTCGGCGAGCACGTGGTGGAGGTGCGTGGCGGACCCCTGCTGAAGTACTGGCGCGTGGGTGAGCAGCTCGTCTCGGAGACCGAGCGCGAGGTGACCATCGCCGGTCGGCTGCTGCGTCGCTGGCGCCACCAGGGCGAGCTGATCGTCGTCGCGGCCAGCCGCGATCCGCGCGTGGTGGTGGTGGATGCGGCCCTGCGCTTTCCGGAGCGGCTGCGCTGGAACGAACGGCGCCGCTGGGAGCGCGACGTCGACACGCTGCGCATCCGGCTTCCCGCCGAACTGCGTTTCGAGCCGGAGTTCCTCGAGTTCGTGGCGCTCGACCGCTTCGGCGGGGTGCTCGAGGTCGCCAGCACGGCGACGGGCCGCTTCCGCGTCGAGGAGATCGAGGGGCACTGGTGGTTCGTGACGCCCGACGGCCACGGCTTCTTCTCCGCCGGTGTCAGCCAGGTGAGCCCGGGCGGCGACTTCAGCCCGCCGCTCGGGACCAGCCCCTACCACGACCACATCATCGCGCTCTACGGCAGCGAGGAGGGCTGGGCGGAGGTCACCCAGGAGCGCCTGCGCTCCTGGGGCTTCAACACGTTGGGCGCCTGGAGCCGGGAGGAGCTGTTCTCCGAGAGCCTCCCGCACACGCCGGTGCTGAGCCTGAACCGGGCGGCACCCGCGGTTCCGGGCTGGCCCACCGGGCAGACGGGACAGGCGATCCGCGACTACTTCGATCCGGCCTTCGACGACGGCCTGGTCCAGCGGATCGAGGGCGCTCGCGCGTGCTCGGAGAACCCCTGGTGCATCGGCATCTTCACGGACAACGAGCTGCCGTGGGGGGCCAGCGTGCTGCAGCGCGGCACCTACGTGGACGCCTACCTGACGCTCCCGCCCGGAGCGCCCGGCAAGCTCGAGCTCCAGGCCTTCTTCGAGGAGCGCTACGGGGACGTCGCGGCGATGAACGACGCCTGGAGCCTGTCGCTCGCGAGCTTCGACGAGATCCAGCAGCTGTCGGCGCTCGAGGACGACGCGCCCTACTGCAACGCGGTCGGGCGCCGGGACGATCGACAGGCCTTCGTGGCGCGGGTGGCCGGACGCTACTTCGAGCGCGTGCACGCCGCGCTGCGCGCTGCGTTCCCGGACCTGCTGATCCTGGGGCCCCGCTTCCTCGGCGTGTACACCGCGCCCGCGGTCGTGTCGGCGGCGGCACCCTACGTCGACGTCGTCTCGGTCAACGACTACGACTGGGACGCCCAGGGGCGCGGGCTCTTCCAGAGCGAAGGGCGGCCCTACGGCTACCTCTTCCTCGACGATCCGGTGGGCGATCTCGAGACGCTGCACCGGCTCACCGGGCGCCCCGTGATGGTGACCGAGTGGACGTGGCGGACTCCGACGCCCGACGTTCCGGTGCTGTTCCCGCCCTTCATTCCGACCGTGGACACCCAGAGCGAGCGCGCGGACGCCTACCAGGGCTTCATGGACGCCGTGCTGGAGCGGCCCTACATGGTGGGCTCGCACTGGTTCAAGTACTTCGACCAGCCGGCCACCGGTCGCGGCGACGGCGAGAACAGCCTGTTCGGCGTGGTCGACATCGAGGACGTGCCCTACGCGGAGCTGACCGAGCGCATGACCTCGGTGAACGCCGACGTGCTGGCGCGGCGCCTGGCGGGTGCAGCCGCGGCGTCCGCGCCGGTCGTTCGGGCGGGGACGAGCGTCGCACGGGCGGTCGCGCTGGGCCGGCGCGAGTTCAGCATCGTGTCATCCAGCGGCGGTCGGACCGGTTTCTTCGTCCACATCCTGCCCGGCGTGAATCTCTCCGACGGCATCACCGGCGGTCCTCTGCGCATCGACGCGGGGGTTCCGGACGCAGAGGGCGTCGCCCCGCTGTCGCTGGCCGAGGACGTGGTGCTGGCCTACGACACGATCGTGAACGACATCGCGTGCCTGCGCTTCCAGGCTGCCGGCAGCCACGGCGAGCTCGCCTGCGACGGTGGCTTCGGTCACGACGCGACGGTCGTGCGCGGAACCGGGCCGGCTCCGCCGCCCGCCGTCACCCAGCCCTTCCTCGGCCCCGATTCGGGTCCCGGCGCGGCCACGCTGCTGCTGCCGATGCAGTTCGCCCAGCTGCCGGCGGGCTCGACCGCCGACGACTGCCTGACCGCCGCCTACCCGCCGCCGGTCGAGGCGGCACTCAGCACGGGTGAAGTGACCAGCACCAAGGGGGCGGCCAGCTTCAGCCTGCCGGGCGAGAACTTCGTGTGCGGTCCCGGCGGAGCGGACTGGCGTGCGGAGGACGGCCAGGGGATGCTCGTGGTGGGCGTTCCCGTGTTCGACTCGCGCGTCCCCGGCGGCGATCTGGCGACCGCCTTCCGCGTCGCCGACCGCAGCGAAGCCTGTCTGCCCTAGGGCGGGAGGGCCTCAGCGCAGGATCAGCGCGCGGTCGGGGCACAGCAGGCCGTCGAAGACCTCGCCTTCGTTAGCGCCGTCGCTGGCCACCTCGATGGTGGATCCGGCGCCGCTGCGCACGCGCAGCTCCTCGCCGGTGAAGTTCACGACCACGATGCGCGCGTCACCCCGCACCTGGCGGCGCCAGGCCAGCACGCCGTCGGGAGCGTCCATCCACTCGACGTCCCCGGACTGGAGGGCGGGCGACGCATGGCGCGCCGAGAGCAGCCGCCGGTACAGGTGGAGCATGCTGTCGTCGTCTTCGCGCTGGGCCTCCACGCTGAGCGCCGCAGCGTCCGGCGGGAAGGGCAGCCATGTCTCGGTGTCCCAGCCGTGGCCTTCGCCGCGCTCCCACGGAATGGGGGCGCGGCAGCCGTCGCGGCCGCCCGGGTCGACCACCCGTTCCGGCGGGATCTCCGCGTCTTCCAGGCCCAGCTCCTCGCCCATGTAGAGGAAGGGCGTCCCGCGCAGGGTGAGCAGCAGCACGGCGGCGGCCCGCGCCCGCGCCTCGGAGCCGTAGCGGGTCCGGTGCCGCGCGAAGTCGTGGTTCGACAGCACCCAGGTGGGCCAGCCGCCGACCGCCCCGAACTCGCGCTCGGCGGTGTCGACCTGGTCGCGCCACACCTTCGCGTCCCAGGCGGCGAACAGCGGCGGGAAGTTGAAGCACAGGTGCAGCTCGTCGCCCTCGCCGAAGTAGCTGGCCACGCGTTCGGTCTGGAGCAGGAACACCTCGCCGACGGCCATGCGCTCGCCCACGTAGCCGTCCAGCAGGCGCCGGATGCCGCGCAGGTGCTCGTGGGTGCGCGGATCGTCGTTCAGCACGCTGTGGGGCAGGGCCGCCCGTTCCTCGGGGACGTCGGGCAGCGCCGGGTCCTTGCCGATGTTGTGCACCACGTCGATGCGGAAGCCGTCCACGCCCAGGTCCAGCCAGAAGCGCATGGCATCGTGCATGGCCTCGACCACCGGCGGGTGCTCCCAGTTCAGGTCGGGCTGCTCGGGAAGGAACGAGTGCAGGTAGTACTGGCCCGTCGTCTCGTCGAGGGTCCAGGCCGGCAGCTTCGGGTCGAAGGTGGCCTTCCAGTTGTTCGGCGGACCGCCGTCGGGCGCCGGATCGCGCCAGACGTACCACTCGCGCTTCGCGTTCTCGCGCGAGGAGCGCGACGCGAGGAACCAGGGATGCTCGCTCGAGCTGTGCGCCGGCACGAAGTCGACGATCATGCGCATGCCCCGGGCGTGGGCCGCCCGCAGCAGTCGCTCGAAGCCGGCCAGGTCGCCGAACAGCGGGTCGACGTCGCAGTAGTCGGAGACGTCGTAGCCGAAGTCCTTCATCGGCGAGCGGTAGAAGGGCGAGAGCCAGATCGCATCGACGCCGAGCCACTCCAGGTGATCCAGGCGTTCGTGGATGCCGGCCAGGTCGCCGACGCCGCCGCCGGGCGAGCCGGCGAAGGACCGGGGATAGATCTGGTAGAAGACGGCGCGTTGCCACCAGGGAATGTCGGAAGGGTCACTCACGGTGGATAGTGTAGGATCCGCGCATGACGTTCGACAATCGGATCACACGCATGCTCGGGGTCGAGATCCCCATCGTCCAGGCGCCGATGGGGTGGATCGCCCGATCCCGGCTGGCCTCGGCGGTCTCGAACGCCGGCGCCCTCGGCATCATCGAGACCTCCTCCGGCGAGCTGGACGCCATCCGCGACGAGATCCGCAAGATGCGCGAGCTCACCGACAAGCCCTTCGGCGTGAACATCGCCCAGGCCTTCGTGCGCGATCCCTCGATCGTCGAGTTCGTGGTCGAGCAGGGCGTGCGTTTCGTCACCACCTCCGCCGGCGATCCCACGAAGTACACCCGCAAGCTCAAGGACGCCGCCCTCACCGTGTTCCACGTGGTCCCGACCCTGCGCGCCGCCCGCAAGGCGGTGGACGCCGGCGTCGACGGCCTGGTCGTCGAGGGCGGGGAGGGCGGCGGCTTCAAGAACCACCGCGAGGTCTCCACCATGGTGCTGCTGCCGCTGGTGCGCGAGCACGTGGACGTGCCGATCATCGCCGCCGGCGGCATCTGCGACGGGGCGACCATGGCGGCCGCCTTCGCCCTGGGTGCCGAGGGCGTCCAGATGGGCACGCGCATGGTGTCGTCGGCCGAGTCGCCGGTGGGCGACGGCTGGAAGCAGGCGATCGTCGCCGCCGCCGAGACCGGCACCGTGCTGCTCAAGCCCGAGGGCGCGCCGGCGCTGCGGGCGCTGCGCACCACGCGCACCGAGGCGCTCGAGCGCGGCGAGGGTCACGCCATGCAAGCGCTGGCCGAGGGCGTGCCCGAGGTCTACTTCAAGGGCAACGTCGAGGGCGGGGTGGCGCTCACCGGCCAGGTCGCCGGGCGCATCGACGCCGTGCGGCCGGTGGCCGAGGTGATCCGCGAGACGGCCGCCGAGTTTCACGCGACGGTCGAGCGCCTGGCCAAGCAGCACCTCTCCGCGTAGCCGCGCGGACCGGTATCCTGCGTCCACTCCCGGGAGCCGGCGGTGGTCTTCACCAGTCTCGACTACGCGATCCTGCTGTGCGCGACGGCGGTCGCCTACTGGACGCTGCCCGCCCGGCTGGGTCGCGCGCTGCTGCTCGTCGCGAGCATGGCGTTCTACGCCTTCTGGAGCGTCCCCTTCCTGGGGCTGCTGCTCGCCGCCACCGGCGTGGGCTGGTCCGCCGGCCTGTTCGTCGAGCGGGCGCGCCGCGCGGGCCGCGTCCGGGCGGCGCGCGCCGGGGTGGCGGTCGCCGCGGTCGTGCTGCTCGGCATCCTGGCCACCTTCAAGTACGCGGACCTGGGAGCCCAGATCGTCGCCGCCCTCGTCGGCGGCGCCTACGAGCCGCTTCTCATCGTGCTGCCGCTGGCCATCTCGTTCTACACCTTCCAGATCCTCGGCTACGTGGTCGACGTCCAGCGCGGGTTCCCGGCCGAGCGCAACGCGCTGCGCTTCACCCTGTTCGTCGCCTTCTTCCCGCAGCTCGTGGCCGGACCGATCGCGCGGGCGCACCAGCTCCTGCCCCAGCTGCGCGCCCGGGCGGCCTTCGACGGCGAGCGCGTGCTGCGGGGCCTCCGGCTGCTGGCCTACGGCGTGATCAAGAAGAGCGTGTTCGCCGACAACCTGGGCGTCTACGTCGACCGGGTGTACGGCGATCCGACGGCGGCCGGCGGCCTGGACGTGGTGCTCGCCACGCTGGCCTTCGGCGCCCAGATCTACTGCGACTTCTCCGGCTACACCGACATCGCGCGGGGCTCCGGGCGCATGCTCGGCATCGAGCTGCCCGAGAACTTCCGCTCGCCCTACGCCGCGTCGAGCCTGGCCGAGTTCTGGCGGCGCTGGCACGTGACCCTCTCCACCTGGCTGCGCGACTACCTCTACATTCCGCTCGGCGGAAGCCGCCACGGGCCGGCGCGCACCGCCGCAGCGCTGCTGGCGACCATGACCCTGGGCGGCCTGTGGCACGGCGCGGCGGTGACCTTCCTGCTCTGGGGCGCCTACCACGGTGTGCTGCTGGTGGTCGAACGCTTCCTGGTGCGGCCCGCGCCCGCCCACGAGCCGCGGGGGCTGGCGGGTCTCTCGCCGGGCGTCCTGCCCACGTTCCTGCTGGTGCAGGTCGGCTGGGCGCTGTTCCGCGCCGAGGACATGGCGACGCTGGCGGCGCTCGGCCGGGCGCTCGTGGAGACGCCGCTGGGAACGAACGTCGGGCTCGATTCGGCGTCGATGCTCCCCCTGGTGGTGCTGGCCTACGCGCTCCACTTCGCGGCAGCCGCCTGGCGCAGCCACCCGCCGCGCCTGGACCTGGCGCGGCCGGCCCTCTCGGTGCCGGTGCTGACCGCCGCAGTGCTGCTGGTCGTCGTGTTCGGTGGCGCCAGCGACGCCTTCATCTACTTCCAGTTCTAGGAGCCCCGTGGCCCGACTCGCCGTCTCCCTCGTACTCGTCGCCGCCCTGCTGGCGGCGCTCGATCTCGCGGTGCCGCGCTGGCTCGCGTCCGAGGCGCGCGGGCACGACGCGAGCGGGCGGGTGGACACCTTCGCGAACGTGGTGTTCCGCAGCTTCGAGCAGGCGAACCGCAGCGTGAACGCCGGCGTCACCCGGGCGCACCGGGAGTTCGCGGCCCTGCCTGACGCCAAGCCGGAGGGCGAGATCCGCGCCTTCGTGATCGGCAACTCGGCCGCGCTGTTCGCGATCGCGCCGGAGGCGCTGGAGGAGCGCCTGTCGCGGGCCTACCCGCAGCGCAGCGTGCGGCTGGTTCCGCTGCTGGTGCCCGACGCGGGCGTGATCGACGAGAACCTGCTGGTGCGGGCGGCCCTGTCGAAGCAGGCCGACCTGGTGCTGCTGACGCCGAACCTGAAGGGGCTCATGCTGGGGCGCGAGGTGCGCATGCGCTTCCTGCGCGACCTGTTCGGCGGCGAGACCGGACCGGACGAGGCGGGCGAGGCGGAGTCGTGGCGGACCCGCCCCGGCGACGCGCTGCGGCGCTTCCTGCTGCGCCACTGGCAGACGTACCGCGCGCGCGACGAGCTGCGCGAGCGCCTGCTCGACCGGCTCGAGGCCGTGCTGCCGGGACCCGACCGGGCGCAGGAGCGGGCGCGCATCGAGGCGGCCTTCGCCGAGATCGAGCGGGCGGCGCGGCGTCGCGACGTGGGCGCGCTGCTCGACGTCTACCACCGCAACGGCATGGACGCCTTCGTGCCGGCGGGCCTGCCCGCCGGCGACGTCCCGCGCGGCGCGCCGGTCTTCCGCACCATGCGGCGCACCGCCGAGGAGGTGCGGCGCGCCGGGGCGATGGGCGTCGCCATCTTCCTGCCGGTGAACCCGCTCTACCGCGATCGCGCCGCCACGCGCGACCACCCGGAGGTGCGTGTCCACGACGCCACGCTGCGTCGCATCGCCCGCGTCTCGCTCGAGCTCTACCAGCGGGCCGGCTTCGCCACCGCCGACCGGCTCGACGCGCTGCCGCCCGAGGCCTTCATCGACCTGGTGCACGCCAACGCGTCGGGCATGCGCCAGTTCACCGAGACGGCGGCCCGCGTGCTGATCCGCGCCCTGCGCGCCATCGAGCGGCGCGAGGGCCGCTCGCTGGCCGAGGACCCTGCGGACGCGTGATAGCATCGCGCCGTGCGCTGGAGACGAGGACCCCGCAGCCGGAACCTGGAAGACCGAAGCGGCCGGCGATCGAATGCCTGCGACCCGTTCGGCGAGGCGCCGCGCGTCCCGTGACCTCGCCGGAAGAGCCGCAGCGCCTCTCCGACCACCTGCGCGTCTACGTGCGCGAGCCCACGCTGTGGCCGGTGCTGCTGGTGGCGATCATCATCTTCGTGACGATCGGCGCGGCGGTGCTGCTGGCCGCAGTGGTGCAGCGCAACGCCTTCGCCGCGGCGGCGCTGGCGCTGCTTCTCGGCCTGTCCGTCGACCAGGCGGTGCGCGAGTGGCGCTCCGGCGGCGTCGGCTGGGTGACCGGTACGATCGCGGCCTTCTGGATCCTGTCGGCCGCCGCGGCGCTGGCAGCGGTGGCGTCCGGGCTCTTCTAGCGGCCGCGGGGTCCTGCTGGCCCCGCGCCCGTGCGCTTGCAAAGCTCCCGGGATGGGGGGAGCGAGGCGCCTCGGAATCCTGCTGCTCGGCCTCGCGCTGGGCGGTTGCCGCGGTCTCGCCGGCCCGGCCGCGTCGGACCCGACCGCCGACGCGCTGCGCGACGCTCTCGATGCCGAGGCGGAGCGTGGCAAGGCGTCGGCCGTGGCGCTGCCGGCGCCCGAGCGCCGGCCCGGCGAGGTGGTGCGCGAGCTGTGGCTCGAGGTGGAGAAGCCGGCAGCGGAGCCCACGCCGGTGGTGCGCACGGGCTGGGTCGAGGTGGCCGGCTACGCCGGATCCCGCGAGAACGGCCGCTTCGACGTGGTGATCGTGCTCGACGTGTCGGGCAGCACCCAGTACGCGTCGGGCGCCGACGTGGACGGCGACGGCGTGGTGGGCGAGCGCCGGCGGCGCATCGAGCCCTGGCGGGTGTTCGACCCGGACGACTACTGCAGCGATCCGGGCGACACGGTGCTCGACGCGGAGCTGGTGGCGACGCGGCGGCTCGTGGAGCGGCTCGATCCGCACCGCACGCGCATCGGTCTGGTGGCCTTCTCCGACCTGCCGCGGCCGCGGGCGCCGCTCGGCAGCTCGCGGGAGCTGCTCGACCTGGTGCTCGACGACCTGTCCGGCGCGTTCGGCGCGGGTCCCACCAACCTGGCCGAGGCGACGCGTCTGGCCGTGCGCATGCTGCGCGAGACCGGCGAGGATCCGGCCCGCGCGCCCGAGCCGGTGGTGCTGATCCTCTCCGACGGCTACCCGACCCACCCGGTGTCCGAGGAGCGCGCCGCCGCCGAGGCGCTGGCGGCGGCCGACGAGGCGGCGCTGGCCGGCGTGCGCGTCACCAGCCTGACCCTCGGACTCGACGAGCCGCGCGATCCGGACGTATTCGCCCAGATGGCCCGGCGCACCGGCGGCGAGCACCTGCGGGTGGTGTCGCCCGGCGACGTGGTGCAGGCGCTCCCCACCATCGACCTGGCGCGGGTGGCCGGGCTCGAGATCGTGAACGCCACCAGCGGCGAGCGCGCCCGCGCCACCCGCGTGCGGCCCGACGGCCACTACGACGCCTGGGTGCGTTTGCGTCCGGGCGAGAACCGGCTGGTGGTGACCGCCCGCGGCCACGGCGGGGCGACCCGGCGCGCCGAGCGGGTGGTCGTCTACGACGACGGCGCGCCGCCCGACCCGGCCGAGCTGGCCCGCATCCAGAAGGCCATCGAGCTGCGCACCCTGGAGATCGAGCTGGAACGCGAAGTGCGCGAGGCCCGCCAGCGCCGCGTGCTCACCATCGAGCCGGACCCGGAGGCCGTGCGCTAGGGCGAGCCGATCGTGTTCAGCTCGAGGGCGTTGTCGCGCAGGATCCGGCGCTGGGTGGCCGCGTCGAAGTCGGCCAGCTCGGAGACGTAGTCGAGCGGCTCGGGCATGCCCTCGATGTGGGGCCAGTCCGAGCCGAAGATCACCCGCTCGGCGCCCATGTACTCGACCACCTCCTTCACGTCGTCCTCCCAGAAGGGGTTGATCCAGACGTGGCGGCGGAAGGTCTCGACCGGGTCTTCCTCGTAGTAGCCCTTCATGCGGCGGTGGGAGGAGCGCAGCTTGCGGAACAGGTCGGGCAGGAACTCGCTGCCGTTCTCCACCGACGCTACGCGCAGCCGCGGGAAGCGCTCGAAGAGCTTCTCGAAGGTGATGGTGGCCAGGAAGTCCAGGGCGGCGCGCTCGATGGCGAAGGCCTTGATCGAGGGCTTCCAGCCGCCGCCGGTGAAGTTGGCGGAGAAGCCGTCGTCCACGTAGCCCTGGCTCGAGTAGCCCGAGTCGGCGGCGTGGACGACCAGCGTCACGCCGGCCTCGTTCACCCGCGCCCAGAAGGGGTCGAAGCGGGGGTCGGCGGGCGAGTAGCTGCGGTTGCCGGTGAAGATGGCGGCCGGCCGCATCACCACCACGCGGGCGCCGCGCTCCAGCGCCCACTCGAGCTCGGCGCAGGCCCAGTCGAGATCGGCCAGCGAGAGGTACGGCGCGGCGAAGATGCGACCCTTGTAGTCGAGGCCCCAGTCCTCGTCGAGCCAGCGGTTGAAGGCGGTGAAGACGGCGGTCACGGCCTCGGTGTCGTGCTTCAGCAGCTCTTCGTAGAGCACGCCCAGGGTGGGGAAGAGCCAGACGCCCTCCAGCCCGAAGCGGTCCAGGGCCTGGATGCGCGCGTCGCGGTCGCGGTACTCGGCCGGAATCGGCTCGCGGTCGCGCAGCAGCTCGAGCGGGTTCTTGCCGTCCGGGTTGCCGCGCAGGTAGTCGCAGAGCGCGCCCGGCTTGGCGATCGGGTCGAAGGTGGCGTTGGTGACGGCGTGGCTGATCCTGCCGCCGACCACGTGGTACTTGCGGCCGCCGATGTCGGCCCACTGCACGGTGCGCGGCCCGAGCTTCGGGTCGAGGTGGCGCGTGAAGGCGTCGAGGGCCTCGTAGTAGTGGTTGTCGGCGTCGAAGGCGGGGTAGTCGAGGGGCATGGCGGCGAGGGTACACTGGCGTCCAGGGAGGTGCGAGGTGACCCGATCGGCGTGTCTGCTGCTCTGCGCTCTGCTCTGGGTCGGAGGTCCAATGGGATGTGCATCGGCGACGCGCGCGCTCTTCGACGCCCAGGGGCACCGGGGCGCCCGGGGCCTGCTGCCGGAGAACACGCTGCCCGCCTTCGAGCGCGCGATCGCGCTGGGCGTGACGACCCTCGAGCTCGACGTGGGCATGACCCGCGACGGTGTCGTGGTCGTCTCCCACGATCCGGCGCTGTCGCCGAAGGTCTGCCTCCAGCCCGACGGCACGACCCTCGCCGGCGAGCGCGGTCCGCTGCTGCGCGACCTCGACTGGGACACGCTGCGCCGCTACGACTGCGGCAGCCTGAACCCGGACCCGCAGCGCTTCCCGGAGCCGCCGCGCGAGAACCGACCGGGCACGCCCATGCCGACCCTCGACCAGGTGTTCGCGCTGGCCGAGCGCGACGCGGACCTGCGCTTCAACGTGGAGACGAAGATCCGCCCGGGCGATCGGGAGACCGTGCCGGCCGAGGCGATGGTGCGCGCCGTCGTCGAGCGGGTGCGGGAGCACGGCCTCCAGTCGCGCGTGTCGATCCAGTCCTTCGACTGGCGCGCGCTGGTGCAGACGCGGGCGCTGGCTCCCGAAATCGAGACCGTCGCCCTGGTGGCGCCGGACACGCTCGAGCCCGAGTGGCTGGCGGGCCTCGAGCCCGACGCCTCGAATCCGCTGGCGCTGTTCCGCGAGGCGCGGCCCTTCCTGGACAGCGTCTCCCCCCACTGGCGCATGCTGGTGGCCGAGAACGGACCGGCGCTCCCGCTGGCCGGGCTCCAGGCCGAGGGCTTCCGCGTCGTGCCCTGGACGGTGAACGACCCGGAGACGCTGCGCCGCCTGGTGCGCCTGGGCGTCGACGGCCTGATCAGCGACTACCCGGACCGCCTGATGCAGGTGCTGCGGGAGGAGGGCGTGCCGGTCCGCTAGTCAGTCGCCGGCCGGCAGCGGCTCCAGGTAGCCGAGGGCGCGCAGGCGCGACTCGTCCTGGTCGCTCGGGGCGTCGGCGAAGCGCAGGGTCTCGCGCTCGGCGTCGTAGGCCTCGGCCAGCGCCGACAGCTCGGCGCGCAGCGCGTCGTCGGCCAGCGGCTGCCAGCTGGCGCCGTCGCTCCAGCGGAAGGCCTCCCGGCTGCCCTCGGCCACCGCCCCCACGTTCTTGCCGAAGCGGGCGCGCAGGAAGACGTCGCCGCGGTAGACCGAGACCTCGGCGCCCACGTCGACGTAGAGGGGGCGATCGGCGGGCAGCGTCGCCTCGCCGCGCACCACCGGCCCGAGCGCCACGCCCCGCGCGCCCGGCGGAACCGGCAGCCCCACCTGCTCGAGCAGCGTGGGCAGCAGGTCGACGTGGTGCACGGGCTCGCGCACGCGCGTCGCCGGCAGGCCGTCGGCGCGCAGCAGCAGCGGCACGTGGGCCAGGTTCGGTGCGGTGCCGTGGCCGTGGGAGAACCAGATGCCGTCTTCCCCCAGGCTCTCGCCGTGGTCCGCGGTGATCGCCACCACCACGCCCGCCGCGCCGGCCTGCTCCTCCGCCGCCGCCAGCAGCCGGCCCAGCGACCCGTCCAGGTAGCGGATCTCGCCGGCGTAGCGCGCCCGGTACTGGCGCGCCTCGCGCTCGTCGCCGAAGGCCTGGTAGGCGGGAATGCCGCCCAGGCCGCGCTGCTGGGCGAGCAGCGGCAGCGGCGTCTCCGGCTCGCCTGCCGGCGGACGCACCCAGCGCTCCGGCGGCGTGTAGGGTCCGTGCGGGTCGTTGTAGTGCACCCACAGGAAGCGCGGCACCGGTCCGCGGCGCGGCCGCTCGAGCCAGGCGATCGCGCGCCGCGTGGTCTTGCCGGCGACGCGCTCGAACACCGGCCGGTTGGTCTCGCTGTCCGGCAGCACGTCGTCGTAGTGGGCGAAGCCCGCGTCGAGCCCCACGCGCCGACGCAGCATGGCGTTGCTCACGAAGGCCGCCGTCTCGTAGCCGGCCGCGGCCAGCAGCGCCGCCAGGGTCGCCTCGTTCGCCAGGCGCGTGGCGCCGTTGCGGTAGCCGATGGCGTGGCCGGCCACCCAGCGCGACGTGAACAGCGTGGCGTGCGAAGGCGCGGTGCGGCTGCTCGCCGCCAGTGCGCGCTCGAACACCACGGCGTCCTGCGCCCAGGCGTCGAGGGCGGGTGTCGCGTCCGCGCCGGCGCCGTGGACGCCCAGGTGGTCGGCGCGCAGGGTGTCGAGGGTGACCAGCAGGACGTCGGCCCGCGGCGGCCCGGACGGCGCCGTCTCCGGGCCCGGTCCGCAGCCGGCGAGCAGCGCGACGAGCGCCGGAAGCCAGGTCAGGATCCGCATGAAGCGCGGAAGCTATCACCCTGTGCTGAAAGCGGAAACCGGAGCTAGACTGGGGGTCTCGATGGAGGGTTCCATGGCCGACGAAGACCTGAAGGCCGAGCTCGAGAAGCTGCGCGCCGAGAACGAGGCGCTGAAGGCGAAGGGGGCGCGCGAGCGGCGCCTCAAGGTGAGCGAGAAGGGCGGCGTCTCGCTCTACGGGATCCGCCGCTTCCCGATCACCTTCTACGCCGACGAGTGGGACACGCTGCTCGGCATGGCCGACGAGATCCGCGCCTTCATTGCCGAGAACGAGGGCTCGCTGAAGCGTCGCTAGGGAATGTCTGCACGAGCCGACTGCTCAGGTCATCCGTCTGGGATGGCCTGAGCGAAACCGCTTTGTGCAGACACTCCCTAGGGGCCGGCGTCGTCGGCGTAGCCGAGCTGGCGCAACAGGTCGAGGGTCTCGGGCGTGACGTCCGCGGCGGGGGCATCGCCGCGCGCCGCGGCCGCCGCTTCGGTCTCGCTGCGCAGGCGCTCGAGCAGCCGGGCGCTGGTGGCCGGGTCGTCGCGGATCGGGCGCTGCTCGCGCGGGTCGCGCGCGAGGTCGAAGAGCGCGATCTCCTGGCTGTCGGGCCGCCAGACCAGCTTGTGCGGCCACTCGACCACCGCCTTCTGCTCCGGACCGTAGAGCGTGCCCTCGATGAAGAGCGAGCGCGCGGGCGGCGCCCGGTGCGCCCGCAGACTCGACCACAGCGACACGCCGTCGCACTCCTCCGGCGGCGCGACGCCGCCCGCCTCGAGCAGCGTCGGGAAGAGGTCGACCAGCGACACCGGCGACGCGTCCCGGCCGGGCACGACGTCGCGTCCCAGGAAGGCCAGCGGCACGTTCACCACCTCCTGCCACAGGGCGTGACCGTGCTCGAAGCCGTCGTGCTCGAAGAGCTCCTCGCCGTGGTCCGACGTCAGCACCACCAGGCCCCGTTCGAGCAGGCCGCGATCCTCGAAGCCGGCCAGCAGGCGCGCGAGCTGCTCGTCGACGAAGGCGACCTCCTCGTCGTAGGCCGCCGCGATGAAGCGCCGATCCTCCTGCGACACCGACTCCGGGCTGCGGGCGATGCGCTGGCGTGCGCGGACGGGGAGGGTGCGCTGCGAGGGCACCTGCCGCGTGAAGCGTCCCCGGTGGTGCGGCGGCGGGTCGTAGTTCATGTGCGGGTCGAAGAAGTGCACGACCAGGAAGAACGGCCCCGCGGTGCCGTCGACGAACGCCAGCGCGCGCTCCACCACGCGGTCGGCGCGCAGCATGCGCGACGGGCTGGCCGGCGTGTAGTCGTAGGTGTCGAAGCCCTGGGCGAAGCCGAAGTCGGGCGCCAGGGCCGCGTTGCCCACGATCGCCCCGGTGGCGTAGCCCGCGTCGCGGAGGTGCTCGGAGAGGGTGCCCGCCGACCCCTCCAGCGGACCGGCGACGGCGGTGAAGCCCTGCTCGCCGCCCAGGCGGACCACGTCGCCGGCGCCGTGGCGCGACGGGATGTGCCCGGTGTAGATCGAGGCGAAGCTCGGCAGGGTCCAGGGCGAGGAGGCGAAGGCGCGGTCGTAGACGCGGGCGCGGGCCAGCCAGGGCGCCAGGGCGGCGCCCCGCCAGCGCGGCACCTGCGGATCGAAGATGCGGTCGGCGCGCAGCGTGTCGACCACCACCAGCACCAGGGCCTCGGCGCGGTCGTGGCGGGCGCCGCAGCCGACCGCGGCCGGCAGCCCGGCGAGCGCGACTGCCAGCAGGGCCCCCCGCCCGATCCGTCCCCGACCCGCCACGCACCGGAGGATGCCTCAACGGCCCGGCGGCGGGTATCGTCCGGGCCACGGGAGGTCCATGAGCGTCTACGACCGCCTCGACCGCGCCGTGCTGCGCGGCGAGGCGCACCTCGGTCGCGCCGGCTTCGCGGTGCTGGCGTCGCTCCTGTGGATGGGCGTGGCGGCGCTGTGCGTGCGGCCGGGCACGCGGGCGGTCGAGCTGGGCGTCTACTACGCGCAGCTCTCGGTCGATCCGCTGGGCTTCCACCCGAGCCCGGTCGGCTACCGCATCCTCACGCCGCTGCTCTCCTGGGCGGTCGGCCTGCGCGGCGAGGCGATCCTGTGGACCAACCTGGCGCTGGCGACCCTGCTGCTCTTCCTGGTGCAGCTCCACTTCCGCCGGACGGCGCCGCGCCCGGCCGACGCGCCGCTGGCCGCCGGCACGCTGGCGCTCTCCCTGGTGACCCTCTCGACGGTCTTCTCGCCCACCTACTGCGATCCGGCCACCTACCTGGCGGTGTTCGGCATGTGGTGGGCGCGCCGCCGGCCGGCGGTCTTCCACGTCTGCCTGCTGCTCGGCCTGCTGAACCGCGAGTCGATCCTGTTCCTGCTGCCCTGGTTCGGCTGGCTCGTCTGGCGGGAGGGCGGGAGCTGGCGCGCCCACGCCGTGGGGCTCGTCCTGGTGCTCGGCGTCTACGGCGGCTTCCGCGCCTTCGTGGCGTCCCAGAGCGAGGTGGTGTTCGGCCTCGACTACTACCTGGCGCCGCTGCGCGAGGATCCGCTCCAGATCTTCCGCCGGACGTGGGGGCGGCAGTGGCTGGGTCTGTACAGCGTGTTCGGCGTGCTGTGGGCCGTGCCGCTGGGCGCGGCGCTGGCCATGGCGCGGCGGGGCGATCGGGCCGGGCTCGCCGGCCTGGTGCTGGTGGTGGCCTGCACCTGGGCCCAGCTGTTCGTCGCCTACGACACCTCGCGCATGTTCACCCTGGCGTTCCCGGTGATGCTGCTGGCGCTCTCCGACATCCATGCCCGCGACGACCTGGGCCTGCGGCGCTGGCTGCCGGCCCTGCTCGTGCTCCAGGCGATCGTCCCCATGGTCCGCACCGCGCAGCAGCGGGTGTGGACCATGGAGTCGCCCTGGCGCGACGCGCTCCTCGGCGCGCTCGGCTTCTAGCCCGCCCGCCGCGCGCGACGCCGCGAAAGCCAGCCCAGCAGCGACGCGCCCGCCGCCAGACCGGCCGCCGCGGCCGGCTCGGGCAGGGGCACCGGCGCCAGTCCGCCCACCGTGAAGTGGTCCGGACCGATCTGGGTGCGGCGCTCGTAGCTGGCGGCGTCGATGCGCTCGTAGAAGAACTGGTCGCCGATCTGGTGGCCCACCAGGTAGAGCTCCTCGGTGTCGCGCGAGAAGGCGAGCGCCGGCTCCATGCGCCACAGCGTCGACGTCGGACCCACCGCGCTCACGCCGCAGAAGCTCGTGAAGGGCGGCGGCGTGCAGGTGCCCTCGTCCACGCTGTAGAGCGTGCTCGAGCCGAAGCCGGCGATGTAGAGCTGGTCGTTCACGTCGTCGTAGGCCATGCCCTGGAAGCCGTCGGTGACGCCGATCGACATCGATCCCAGGGTGCTGGCAGCGCCCGTGGTCGGATCGATCTGGATCAGGTCCTCGAAGCCGCCGAACGTCGACAGGGCGAGCAGGCGGTCGTCGCCGGCGCCCGAGCTCGCGCCCGGGTCGAAGGCCAGCGCGATGATGTCCGGGTGACCGGTCACGGTCTGGCTGGCGCTGAGCGTCCCGGTGTCCGGGTCGACGACCGCCACGATGTCGTCGCCCACGCCGTCACGGATGGCGTAGTGGGTGTCGGTGTCGGCGTCGTAGGCCAGGCCCACGATGCTGTCGCCGAAGCTGCCCACGTCGCTCCAGCCGCCGGTCAGGCCCGACACGAGCAGCGGGTCGTCGGTCGGGTTGCCGGTGTTCGCGCCGGGACCGCCCGCCGCCAGCAGCCGGGTTCCCGCGCTGCCGTCGCTCTCGCCGCACAGGCCGCCGGAGCAGACGCCGCTGACGGCGCCGTCGGTGCAGGCGTCGCCGTCGTCGGCCGCGGTGTTGGCGGGCGAGTCGGCGTGGCAGGCGCAGCTGCCGCCGGTGGACTGGCGCGCGTCGGTCAGGCTGCTGCACTCGCTGGTGGAGACGCAGCCACCGCCCACCGTCGCGCGCATCAGCTCGCAGGGATCGTTGGTCACGTGGACCAGGCAGGCGTTGTGGCCGCGCTCGTGGGCGATCACGAAGCCGAGCACGCCGCTGTCGTAGGCGTCCATGGTGACCACCAGCACCCGGTCCGGGTCGTCGTCGGGCGGACCGCCGCAGGCGGGCAGGTCGGCGCAGCCGATGGCCGCCGAGCCGCTGCAGTCGTTGATGCTGTCGATCAGGAAGCCGCGGGTGCCGCTGCCGCCGAGCGTGCGGATCACGTTCAGGTCGCCGGCGTCCTGGATGTCGAGGCCGTCGCCGGTTGTGCCGAAGGTGGCGAGGGTGACGCCCGGGCTGTGCTCCTCCTTCTGGAGCTGGTTGCAGCAGACGACGTCGGCCGGGCCCTGGCTGCCCTCGAGAGCGAGTCGCGCGTCGGCCAGGGCCTCGTCGAGGATCGCCTCGTAGAAGGGGAGGTCCATGGCGCCGCCCACCATGTCGACGTGCACGAACCACTTGATGTCGTGCAGGTCCGCGGTGGGCGCGGCGCCGGCCGGGCTCGCGCCCGGCAGCAGCGTCGCGGCGAGGACGGCGAGGCTGGCGAGTGCGCGCTTCATCGGGCGACCCCCGGGCCGTGCGGATCGGGGCGTCCGCCGTCGGCGACGCGCCGGTGTGTCTGGAGTGCGTGGGCCGCGTGGCGGCGCCGGCGCTCGCCAGGGGTGTCGGCGGAGCCGGCCCGCTGCTCGGCGCGGCGCAGGCGTTCGTGGGCCTGGTCGGCTCCGCTCAGCGCCAGTCCGGTCAGCACCTGCTCCTCCAGCAGCTGGGCGAGGCGCGGTCCCTGGTGGTGGCGGAAGCGCCAGGCGGGCGGGCGCGGCGGGCGATCGGCGCGCGCCAGCAGCCAGTGCAGCGCGCGGGGGTCGGTGCGGGCCAGGTGTCCCATGGCCTGGGCCAGGCGCAGGCGCGCGCGGAAGGTGTCGCGGTCGATCTCGCCGGAGGGCGCGCGGCGCCCGAAGGCGGCGAGCACCGGGAAGGCGTCCGCGTGGCCGCTCATGCCCAGGGCCAGCACGGCGTTGCCGTGCAGGGCCCGCTCCTCCGGATCCTGGAGCAGGCTGCGCAGGTGGGCGATGCCGTCCGCGTCCAGGGTCTCGGCCTGGTCGGCCGGCATGCCCTCGTAGTAGATCTCGCGAACCAGCCGGTCGGCGTCGGCGGCCGATCCGGCCGCCGCCGGTCCGGCCGCGGCCAGCCCGAGAAGGGCGATGCCCACGCTCGCCGTGAGCCATCGGGTGCAGCGCATGCGTTCCTCCGTCCGGTCGGCCCGCGGCCGACCCCCTTCGGATCGGCCGGTGGGTCGCCTCGGGGGAGCCGAAAGTCGCCCCGAATCGGGCTTCATGCGCAGCGCATGTGCAGGGGGCCGCCGTCCGGAGGCAGCTCAGGCGCAGCGTCCGCCGCGGATGTCGGCCCCGTGCGCATCGCCCGCCCCGGGCGCGGGCGCCGGCTCGAGCTCCAGGTGGATCGCCCCCACGAAGGTGCGGCTGGTGGCCCGCAGCAGGCGGCGGGGGCGCTCCTCGGTCACCCAGACCAGCGTCTCCCGGTGCCGCCCCTCCGGATCGTCGTCGGTGAGCTCCTCGGTCTCTACGCGCAGGCGCCACACCGGCCGCGGCGCGCCGTCGAAGGCAAGCGTCTCGCGCGCCTCCACCGCCACCCGCACCAGGTAGCGGCTCTTGCCGGTGAAGGCGTCCAGCGCGAACTGCCGGCCCGGCGCGTAGTCCAGGTTCAGCAGCAGGTAGACGCTGGAGGGCAGGTCGAAGGTGTTGTCCGAGTGGAAGACGTAGTGCTTGGTGCGTCCCCGCAGCTGGCGGATGCCGAGCACGCCGCCGTCCGGCTGGTCGAAGCGGATCTCGGTGCGCTGGTGGTCGCGGTTCTCGCACTCGTCGACCACGAAGCCGCCGGGGCCGAAGGGGTCGGTGCGCACGCGCCCGTGACCCTCGAAGCGGTAGCGCCACAGCCAGTCGATCACCGGGTGGGTGGCCCCCAGGATCTCGACGTCCAGGGCGCCGGCGGCGCTGGGCGTCATGGCCAGACGCACCCGCGCCACCGGAACTCCGGACCAGTGCAGCCGGTAGTGCTGCTCGCCCTGGAGGACCGGCAGATCCGGCGGCAGGCGGTAGACGGGCGTGTCCACCTCCACCTCGATGGGCTTCACGCGGTCCGGCACCGCCGCCGCCAGGCAGACCGCCGCCAGCAGGGCCAGGATCCCGGTCCTTCTCGTGCGGGTCATGCCGGTTGGACGCAGCCCGCGGGCCGGGATTCAGCCCGCCTGCGCGGGCTGGTAGACTCGCGGTCATGACGCAGAACATGTCCTGGGACGAAGCGATCGCGACCCTCACGGCCCCCGGAGGCCAGTTCGCGCTGGGCGAGGCCGAGATCCGCGGCCAGAAGCTGCTGGTCTACGAGAACACGCCGCCCTCGCTGCGCGTGATCTTCGACCTGGCGCGCACGCGCGGCGACGAGACCTTCCTGGTCTACGAGAACGAGCGCTGGAGCTTCGCCGACCTGATGGCGCGGGTGGACGAGATCGCCCACGTGCTGACCGACCGCTACGGCGTCGCGCCCGGCGATCGCGTCGCGATCGGCATGCGCAACTACCCGGAGTGGATCGCCTCCTTCGCGGCGGTGGCGTCGGTGGGCGGCATCGCCGTGTGCCTGAACGCCTGGTGGACCGCCGACGAGGTGGAGTACGGCCTGTCCGACTCGGGGAGCCGGGTCCTGCTGGCCGACCGCGAGCGCATCGAGCGGGCCGCGCCGGCGCTGGCGAAGCTGGGCGTGCGCGCCGCGGCGGTGCGCGCCGGCGACGACGCGCTGCCGGAGGGCGTCGAACGGCTGGAGGAGGTGCTGGTGAAGGGAGCCGCCGGCCCGCGTCCCGACATCGACCCCCACGACGACGTGATGATCCTCTACACGTCGGGCACGACCGGGCGACCCAAGGGCGCCGTCTCGACCCACCACGCGGTGCTGTCGTCGCTGCTCTCCTTCGGCTGCCGGGCCGCCGCCGGCGGACTCATGTCGCCGCCGAAGGAGCCCCATCCCTTCCCGCCGAGCTTCATCCTGGTGGTCCCGCTCTTCCACGTGACCGGGCTCGTGCCGGTGATGCTCTCCTGCTTCGCCAACGGCTTCAAGCTGGTGATGATGTACAAGTGGAACCCGTCTCGGGCGCTCGAGCTGATCGAGCGCGAGCGGGTGACCAACTTCGTCGGCGTCCCGACCATGTCGTGGGACCTGCTCGAGTGCGAGGACTTCGCGCGCCGCGACACGTCGAGCCTCGCCCAGGTGGGCGGCGGCGGCGCGCCGGCTCCGCCGGAGCTGGTGGCGCGCATCGACAAGGGCTTCCGCCGCGCGCAGCCCGGCATCGGCTACGGCATGACCGAGACCAACGCCTACGGACCGCAGAACGCCGGCGAGGACTACGTGAAGCGTCCGCGCAGCACCGGGCGCGCGGTCCCCACCATGCAGGTGAAGGTCGCCGACGAGTCGGGCGTTCCGGTGCCCCGCGGCGAGGTCGGCGAGATCTGGTTCCGCGGCCCGAACCTGATCCGGGGCTACTGGAACCGGCCGGACGCCACCGCCGAGACGATCGTCGACGGCTGGCTGCGCAGCGGCGACCTGGGCCGCATGGACGAGGAGGGCTTCGTCTACGTCGAGGACCGGGCGAAGGACATGGTGCTGCGCGGCGGCGAGAACGTGTACTGCGCCGAGATCGAGGCGGCGCTCTACGAGCACCCGGCGGTCTACGAGGTGGCGGTCTTCGGCATTCCCCACGAGCGGCTGGGCGAGGAGGTGGCGGCCGCCGTGCTCCCCAAGGAGGGCATGCACCTCACGGTCGAGGAGGTGCAGGCCCACGTGGGCGAGCGCCTCGCCGCCTTCAAGGAGCCGAGCGTGCTGGAGATCGTGGATGCGCAGCTTCCGCGCAACGCGTCGGGCAAGATCATGAAGCGCGAGCTGCGCGACGATCTGGCGGCCCGCCTGGGGCGCGCCTAGCGCGACGCCCCGTCACGCTTCCGGGCGCTCCGGCCACCCACTCCGAGAGGATCTCTCGCTGGAGCCGCCCATGCAGATCGCCCCCGCCCTTTCGCAGAGCACGGAGAGCACGCAGAGCACCGACGCCCGGCCCGCGGGCCCGACGCCCAGGGTCTGGGCGGTGGGCGGTGGCAAGGGGGGCGTCGGCAAGTCGGTCGTGACCTCGAGCCTGGCGCTCTCGCTGGCCGCCGGCGGACCGCGCTGCGCGTTGGTCGACGCCGACCTGGGCGGCGCCAACCTGCACACGCTGCTGGGCGTGGCGCGTCCCCGTCACACGCTGGGCGACTTCTTCAGCGGCGCCACCCCCGACCTGGCCGACGTGCTGGCGCCGACCTCGGTGCCCGGTCTCTCGCTGGCCAGCGGCGCGCGCGCCTTCCTGGAGATCGCCAACCCGAAGCACTCCCAGAAGGCGAAGCTGCTGCGCCACCTGCGCCGCCTGGACGTGGCCCACGTCTTCGTCGACCTGGGCGCCGGCAGCTCGTTCAACGTGCTCGACCCGTTCATCGCGGCCGACGAACGCGTGATGGTGGTGGTGCCCGAGCCCACCTCCATCGAGAACGCCTACCACTTCCTGAAGGCCGCCTACTTCCGCTCGCTGCGGGCGGTGGCCCGCGGCGACGGGCGCGCCGTGCTGGAGGAGGTGATGAGCGAGGGGCGCCGGCGCGGCTGGTCGCCCCGGGAGATGATCGACCGGGCCACGCTGCGCGACGCGCGGGTGGGACGCGAGCTGCGCGAGGCCGCCCGCTCGTTCGCCCCCTACCTGATCGTGAACCAGGCCGACACGGCGGCGCACCGCCGCGTGGGTCACGAGATGGTGGCGGCGGCGCGGCGCCACCTGGGCGCCACGCTGCGCTTCGTGGGCGCCCTCGACCTGGACGCGTCGGTGCCGGCGGCGGTCGCGCGCCAGCAGCCGGTCGTGCAGCTCTTCCCGGGCAGCGCCTTCGCCGGCGGCGTGCGCGCGACCCTCGAGCGCATGCGCACCGGCGAGGTGCTGGACGAGTCGTCGGCGCCGGCCTCGTGGAAGGTGGTCGACGACGCGCCGCCGCTGTCGACCCACGGCATCTCCGACCTGCCGGTGGACGCGCCCCGGCTGGCGCCGGTCGCGCCCGAGAAGCCGCCCGAGATCCTGCCGAAGATCGACCTGGACTGGCCGGGCCGCACGCTGCGCCGCTGCCGCGAGCACCAGGGGCTCGCCCTCGACGAGATGAAGCGCCGCACGCGCATCCGTCACCTGGAGGCGATCGAGGCGCAGCGCTGGCCGGACCTGCCCCTCGACCCGTACCTGACCAGCCACGTGCGCTCCTACGCCGAGGCGCTGGGCATCCGGGCCGCCGACGCGCTGGCCGAGGCCTACGCCGAGCGGGCGCGCGAGGCACGCAGCACGCGTCCGCGCGGTCTGCTGGCCCGCCTGCGGCGCGCGCCCGGCATCGAGGTGCTGCCGAGGCGCGCCGGGTCCTAGGGAATGTCTGCACGGGCCGACTGTTCAGGCCATCCGTCTGGGATGGCCTGAACGAAACCGCTTCGTGCAGACACTCCCTAGCCCTTGGCGTGCGCCCGGATGAAGCGGGCGATGCTCTCGATGGCCCGGTCGCCCTCCTGCGGCGCGAACGCGCGCAGCAGGTGCCAGACGTGGGGCATCTCCGGGTAGCTCTCGAAGGTGACGTCCACGCCCTCGGCGCGCAGCTTCTCCACCAGCTGGACGATCTCGTCGTACAGGCACTCGGCCTCGCCGCCCTGCACGAGCATGGGCGGGACGCCGTCGAAGCGTCCGTGGATGGGCGAGACGCCGGGCAGGCCCAGCTGGTCGTCCCGCGCGTAGTGGGCCACCCACTGGCGGACCACGGGCCGCGACAGGTAGTCGGTGGCGGCGTTGCGCGTCCAGCTCTCGCTCGGGAACGAGAGGTCCGGCGCCGGAGAGATGGCCACGGTCGCCGCCGGCCAGGGCAGGTCCGATTCGCGCAGCCGCAGCAGCAGGGCCAGGGTCAGCACCCCGCCCGCCGAGTCGCCGCCCACCACCAGGCGCTCGGGGGCCACGCCCTGCTCGAGCAGCGCCCGGTAGACGGCGACCACGTCGTCGGTCGAGGCCGGGTAGGGGTGCTGGGGAGCCAGCCGGTAGTCGGGCGCGTGGACGGTCGCGCCGGAGCCCAGGGCGATGCGCGAGACGATGTCGCGATGGCCCTGCGGCGAGCCCAGGACCATGCCGCCGCCGTGCAGGTAGAGGAGGACCGGTCCCGACCCGTCGCCGCCGCGGACCGTGGTGCGCTCGCAGGGCACGCCGCCCAGGGTCTCCGCCTCGTAGCGCACCTGCTTCGCGACGCCGCTGCGCGCCGCGCCCCCGGCCAGCTTCTGCATCTCCTCCGGCGGCCAGCGGTTCATCTCCACCGTCGCGCGGCGCAGCGTCTCGACGGTGATCTCCAGGCCCGCACTCCAGCCGGGCAGCCGCGGACCCGCCCGCAGCCGGCGCCACAGTGTCGCCGCGGCGGCGCACAGCGCGATCCACAGCAGCCGCAGGCCCTTCACTCCGGTTCCGCTGCCTCCAGGTGCGCCCGGATCGCTCCGCCCACGCGCTCGCGATCGATCAGGAAGGTGTCGTGGCCGTAGGGCGCGTCGAGCTCCAGGTAGGTGACCGGGGCGCCGCTCTTCTTCAGGGCCTCGGCCAGCTCCCGCTGCTGCCAGACCGGGAAGAGCACGTCGGTGGTGATGCCGACCACCAGCGCCGGGCAGCGGATGTGGTCGACGTCCGGGCCGTCCTCGCCTTCCAGCAGGTCGAACAGGTCCATCGCCTTCGAGATGTAGAGGTACGAGTTGGCGTCGTACTGGAGGCAGAACTTGTCGCCCTGGTAGGCCAGGTAGCTCTCGACCTGGAAGTCCTCGTCCAGGGTCGGGACGCCGTCGCGGCTGCGCTTGCGGTCGAAGCGCTCCTGCCACTCGGGCCCGGAGCGGTAGGTGATGGTGCCGATCTCGCGCGCGACCCGCTGGCCCTTGTGGGGGAAGCTGTGACCGTAGTAGCGCCCGCCGCGCCAGTCCGGGTCGGCCATCACCGCCTGGCGCTGCACGAAGCGGATCGCGATCGACTGGGGGTAGGAGCGCAGCGCCGCCGAGATCGAGACGATCCTTCCCACGCGCTCCGGCGCGGCTGCGGCCACGTCGAGCGACAGCATGCCGCCGAGCGACGCGCCCACCGCGGCGTACAGCCGGTCGATGCCCAGGTGATCGAGCAGCAGCAGCTGGGCGCGCATCATGTCGCGCACGGTCACGATGGGGAAGTCGGGTCCCCAGGGCTCGCGGGTGGCCGGGTTGGTGGTGGGCGGACCGGTGCTCCCGTAGCAGCCGCCCAGCAGGTTCGAGCAGACCACGAAGAAGCGGTCGGTGTCGATGGGGGCGCCCGGTCCGATGAACTCCTCCCACCAGCCCTCGTTGACGTTCTTCGGGTGGCTGCGCGCGTGGGAGCTGGCCGACAGGCCGGTGAACAGCAGGATCGCGTTGTCCTTCGCCGCGTTCAGCGTTCCCCAGGTCTCGTAGGCCAGGGTGATGCCGGGCAGCACCCCGCCCCACTGGCAGCGGAAGGGCTTCGGGGACTGGAACGTCTCGTAGCCGGAGACGACCCGGTCGTAGTGGGGCTCGGGGCCGCCGGGGATGTCGCGTTGGTCGGTCATGGATCCACGTGGGGCGCGGGGCCCCATCTTAACGCGTACGGGCGATCTGCTCCGGGGCCTCGAAGTCGGTGTAGATCGGCGACGACCAGGCGCGCGGCTGGATCTCGCCCAGACAATCGCCCCAGGGATCGCCGCTTGCGCCGCACACCTGCACCTCGGTGCAGCGGCCCGCGGAGTCCCGCTTGCAGCGCAGGCCGTCGCCGTTGATGCCGGGCTTGGGGGCCTCGAAGACGCGGGCGTAGTAGAGGGCGTCGCGCCCGGCGCTGCGGAACTCGGGATCGGTGAAGGTCACCGAGCAGCCCGTCGGATCGCCGTCGCAGGCGAAGGTGCGCCACGGATCGGCGATCAGCGCGTTCACGTCCTCGTCCGGGCTTCGCTGGGGCCGCACCCGCACGATCTCGATGCGCGTGATCGGGCGGCGCACGTCGCCCGGGTTGTAGCACTCGCCCTTGCACAGGTGGTCGAGCCGCTCCGGCGAGAGCGCCGCCAGCGAGTCCTCGGGGCAGCCCGGCTTCTGCTCGAACGATCCCACCGCGCGCACCTGGAAGATGGGCTCCCGGCTCATGCGCACCTCGGATCCCATGGGCAGCGTTCGGCCGCTGGATCCGGGCGGGTTCAGCAGGTCGAACCAGAGCAGGATGCGCGGTCCGCTGGTGCCGTAGACCTCGCGCCGCTTCATCGCCTGCCAGATGGAGGCGCGGTCGCGTCCCTCGCTGTGGGCGGCGATCAGCCCCCCGGTGGTCAGGAACGACGCCAGCCGCTCGGTCTCGAAGACGTCGAAGCCGAGCCGCTCGGTGGTGTAGGGGCGCGACTCGGGAACCGGCTCCTCCCGCGGCCGCCGGAGGATGTCGGCCAGCGGGCTGTCGACGTCCAGGTTCCGGTTCGCGCCGCCCATCGACTCGGTGTTGCCGCGCCGGTGCACCTCCTTGTAGCCGGTGCCCGGGCGCGCGAAGTGGTTGTCGCTGGACGCCATGAAGCCGGGCCGGAAGCGGCGCGGCTCGGCGCCCTCGTCGAAGTTGCCGATGGCGAGCATGTACTGGGCCGAGTTGCCCGGCCGGTAGTTGAAGGAGGGCTCGAGACAGTCGGTGCACTGGCCGGCGTCCAGGAAGTCGGCGCCGCTGGCGCCGGGAACCGTGGCCAGGATGCCGGCGCCGGCGTTGGCGGCGTGGTGGCGGGCGGTCACCGCGCGCGCCTCGCACGTGTCGTCGCTCTCGCCGGCCTCCTTGCAGCGCTCGCGGATGATCTCGCCGGCGCGCCAGCACGACGGCAGGTAGCCCGGGCTGGGCTCCGGGCAGTGGGCCACGCCGTCGGCGTCGTACACGACGGCGCGCCACGGACGGTGCACCTCCGAGTCGCCGTGGCCCGAGTAGACCTCGACCAGGGTCTGGCGATCCTCGTCGTGCTGGTCGCCCTCGAGCTGCTTGTCCCAGGTCGATCCCGGCGGCGTGTAGAAGCCCCAGGTGGTGCCGTGGGGAATGACGATGGCGTCGTGACCCCAGTCGTCGAGCTTCGCGTAGAGGTCGGCCGGCGTCGCCGCCTGCTCGATGCAGTCGACCGGCAGGTCGCGGACGGGCACGCCGTCCTGGCAGATGGCGGTGTCCTCGCGCTCGGCGAAGTAGCGGTTCAGGTCGTGCAGGCGCTCCTCGCCCGTGGCCAGTGCCAGCAGTCCGCGTCCGAACGTCCGCGGGTCGACGAGGGTCTGGCGCAGTGCCGCGATCGGGCGCGCCGGGATGTTCTCGTCGTCGGTGTGGGCGAGGACCACGTTCTTGTGTCCCCAGTGGTTCTCGGGGGTCGTGCCCACCTGGGTCCACTCCCAGCCCAGGAAGGCCACCGCGTCCGGGTCGCCGGCGTCGCCGGCCACGTCGTTGCACTGGCGGATCGCCTCGACGGTCTCGCGCCAGTGCCGTGGGGTGATGCCGGCGGCGTGGTCGTTGATCGACCAGAAGTCGACCGACGAGCAGTAGCGGGCGAAGTCGCAGGCGTCGGACGGCGGGTGGGCGCCTTCGCCGTTCAGGAAGGGCAGGCTGAACAGGAAGGCGTCGAAGCTGAAGGTGGTGTGGACGTGCAGGTCGCCGAACAGGATCTGCTTGGGGCGCGAGACGCCGATGCCGTCGGCGGCGCGCTCCACGGCGGCGGCCGCCGTCGCCACGCTGGCTGCGGGCCGCGCAGCCCCCTGCGGCTCGCCGGGACCCTCGTGCTCGCCGAATGCCCCCTTTCCCGCCGCGTAGCCGACGAACCAGAGCATCGCGACCAGCGCGACCAGGACGATGACGATCTTCTTGAGCACGGGCCCTCCTCCGCGCGCACCCTGGCGTGCCGGGTGCCGGTCCGTCAACCCCGTCTACCAGGATCCCTTCGGTGCCCAGAGCGCGTAGCGACCGCGCCGGCCCCGTTCCGCGTAGCGCTCGCGCACCCAGGCCGTCACCCGCGGAGCGCTGTGCTCGATGCCGCGGTCGGCGCGGTGGTCGAAGGGCAGGGTGGGCCAGATCACCAGGGCCGGCGGGCGCCGCTCGAGGCGCGCCAGGAAGGCGCGCTCCTCGGCCTCGTCGAGGAAGGTGCCGGGCATGATCAGGTCGTTGCCGCCCGGCGGGGTGCGCCCGGCCAGCAGCACCAGCAGCGGCGACGCCGACAGGTCGAGCACCACGTCACCCGGCTGCGACCAGCGCTGCAGGTGCAGGACGCACCAGTCGACGGCGCCGGCCACGAACGGGTGGGTCGACAGCACCCGGCCGCCGGTCGAGCGGAAGGGCGTCTTCCCGCGCTGGTCCGGGTGGGCGATGAAGTCGGAGCCCCACAGGAAGGCGACGGCGCCGAAGGTCGCGACGCAGACCGCCAGGCGTGCCGGGTCGGGCCAGGACACCCGGCGCAGCTGGGAGAGCGCGTGGCCCAGCAGCAGGCACACCGGCGGCAGCGCCGAGTCCAGGTGGGGCTCGTCGGAGCGCCCCAGGCTGCGGGTGAAGTAGACGGCGCCCCACACGACGAGCGTGAACAGCAGCACCGCGCGGGCGTCGCCGCGTCGGCGCAGCACGGCGACGCCGGCGACCACGACGTAGACCGCGTAGAGCAGCGCGAAGCCCCGGAACTGCACCGCCACGAACCAGTTGCGCAGCGTGCGGCGCGTCCACTCGTCGGGCAGCGCCAGCGACGGCAGCGGCAGGCTCTGGAGGTCGGTCATCACCACCGGCCGCACCAGCAGCTCGCGGACCAGCACCTCGGGACCCACCTGGAGCAGCAGCGTCGCGTACACGGGCCCGGCCACGAGCGCCGCGCCCAGCAGCAGCCGCCCTCCCTCGCGCAGCCAGGCCCGCGGGCGCGGATCCGCGGCGACGAAGCCCAGCGCCACGGCGCCGGCGGTGGCCAGCGCGGGGGTGAGGCGGAAGACGGCCAGCGCGCCGATGGCGGCGCCGGCGGCCAGCGTCCAGCCGCGCGGTCCGCCCTCGATGCGCCGCGCGAAGGCCAGCAGTCCGAGCATGCCCAGCGCCAGGTAGCGGTAGCCGAACAGGAGCTGCTTCAGGTGCGAGGCGGGCGCCCCCACGGCCAGCAGCAGTGCGCCGAACAGCGCGTAGCGCGCCGGCATGACGCGTCGGCCCAGCGCGTAGAGGCCCAGCACCGCAGCGACGTCGAAGGCCAGGTACACGGCCCGCGCGACCAGCAGCCCGGGCGGATCCAGGGCGGCGCCCAGCCAGGCCGGCAGCAGGTGGCCCGGCGGGAAGACGAAGAACACGTCCTGGTAGAGCGTGCCGCCGGCCCGCAGTGCGGCGGCGGCGGCCAGCGGCCAGCCCTCGTCCAGCCGGTTCATGCCGTGGCGGAAGAACAGCGCCTCGAAGCCGACGCTCACCGCCAGCAGGAAGGGCCAGTGCCAACGCGGGGTGTTGCCTTCTCCCTGCGTGCTGGCGGGGGCTGCGCCGACTCCCTCCTGCATGCTCTTCGCCTATGCTCATCGATCGGGCCCGTGGCGCGCAAGCCGGGGCCGCTACGCGAGGTGCGCTTGAGCCGAGCCGAACCCCTGGTGGGGCTCTTCCTGTTCGATTGCGGCGACGCCGAGACGGTGCGCCGGCTGATCGAGCAGGTGCCCCCGGACCTCCACGCCCGCCTGCACGAGGTGGTGGTGATGGACGACCGGGTGGGGGCCGAGAGCCTGCCCGACCTGTTCGGCGGCGAGACCGCCGGCAAGCTCGACGTGGTGGTGCACCGCAACCCGCGGGAGCACGGCTTCGGCGGCGCGCGCAAGGCCGCCTTCGAGTACGCGCGGCTGAAGCGTCTCGACTGGGTGGTGTGCCTGCGCGCCGACGTGGATCCGCCGGTGCACGCGCTGTCGGTGCTGGTCGACGCGCTCCGCGAGTCGCCGGACACGCTGCTGCTCGCCTCGCGCCGCGCCGAGGGCGGCCTGGCGCGGCGTCCGGGGGCCCCGCTCTGGCGCCGGCTCGCCCACGGCCTGTGGTCCGGCTTCCTGAACCGCACGCTCGGCCTGCGCATCGCCGACTACGGCACGAGCTTCCGCGCCGTTCCCACCCGCTTCCTCGACAAGGTCCCCTACCTGGTGAACGCCGACGACCGCCAGTTCGACGTGCACCTGCTGATCCAGGCCCGCGCGCTGGGTGCGCCGGTGCGCGAGGTGCCGGTGGCGCCCTCCTGGAACGAGTCGGAGGGCGGCCGCGACGGGCTCGTCCACGCGCTGCGGACCGTCGGCACGGCCGTCGGCTACCGCCTGCACCAGCTGCACCTGATCCGCCGCGGGCGCTACTTCGTCGACGAGGGCGTGCACTACACGCTGAAGCACAGCGAGAGCAGCTCCCACATGCAGATCGTCGAGGCCATCGCCGAGGGCGCGCGGGTGCTCGACCTGGGCTGCTCCCAGGGCCTGCTGGCCGCGCCGCTGGCCGGGAAGGGCGTGTCGGTGGTGGGCGTCGACGTGCGCTCGCCCGACGAGGTGGCGCTGGCGCTGGCCGAGTACTACCAGCGCGATCTCGAGGAGCCCCTCGAGCTGCCCACCGGTCGCAGCTTCGACTACGTGGTGTGCTCCGACGTGATCGAGCACCTGCGCCAGCGCACCGAGCTGTTGCGCAGCGCGCGGCGCTACCTGCGCGAGGGCGGCCGGCTGATCATCTCCACGCCCAACGTGGCGCTCTGGTTCTACCGGCTCTCGCTGCTGATCGGGCGCTTCGAGTACGGTCCGCGGGGCGTGCTCGACGAGACCCACGTGCACCTGTTCACCCGCGCCTCGTTCCGGCGCCTGGTCGAGAAGGCGGGCTTCCACGTCGTGTCGGAGCGCGTGACGGCGCTGCCCTTCGAGGTCGTCTTCGAGTCCACCGGCCGCAGCCGGCTGGTGCGCGGCATCTCGCGCTTCTACCACGCGCTGGCCCGCCTGTGGCCCGGCCTGTTCGCCTACCAGATCATCCTGGAAGCCGAGATCATCACCCTCGACGAGGAGTCCACCTGGTCGTCGTGAAGGGCGGGGTGCTCCGGGCCTGCGTCGCCGTGGTGCTCGGCGTCTCCGCCCTGTGGGTGGCGGCGACACTCCACCAGGTCGGCCAGACCCGCTACTTCACCGTCGACGAGTACCAGTTCGGCCACGCCAGCTGGCTCGTCTCCGAAGGGCACGTTCCCTACGTCGACTTCTACGAGCACCACTGGCCGGCCCAGTACGTGCTGCACGCGCCGCTGGTGGCCGGCGACGCGCCGTTCCCCGACCGCGCCCTGCGCCTGCGCAGCGCCGCCTTCGCCTGGCAGGTGCTGCTGGCGCTGGCGCTGGGCGTCGCCACGGGGGTCGTGCTGCGCGATCCGCTGGCGGGCCTGCTGGCCGCCCAGCTGCCGCTGGCCTTCGGCTTCTCGGCGCTGTCGGCGGTCGACTACCGGGCCGACAACTTCGCCGGCGTGGCCTGGCTGGTGTGCCTCTCGCTGCTCGAGGTCGGGCGGCGCCGACCCTCGGCCGCGCGCGCCGCGACGGCCGGAGCGCTGCTCGCCGTGGCGGTGCTGTCGACCCAGAAGCTGGCGCTGATCGGCGGCGTCCCGGTGGCCGTCTGGCTGCTGCGCGACCGCCTGCGGTCCGACGCCGTGCCCTGCGTGACGACACCCGCCGCGTTCCTGGCGGGCGGCGCCGTCGTGACCGGGGGCGCGCTGCTCGCCGCCGCCGGCCTGGGCATGCTCGGTCCCGGCTTCGAGGCGACGGTGCGCCACGCCTTCGGCCACGAGGATCTCTACCCGGCCGTCTCGCTGGGGTCGTTCGTGGCTCCCTTCTGGTCCGAGACGTGGCCCTCCACGCTCGTCTGGCTGGGGCTGGCGGCGGTCGGCCTGGCGACGCGGGCGGGGCGCTTCCTCGCCCTCCCGCTGCTCGTCGCCCTGGCCGTCGGTCTCTCGATCCGCGGAAGGTTCCCCTACAACTACCTGGTGCCGTGCGTGCTGGGCGGCGTGCTGGCGGCGCGCGGCGTGGCCTGGGCGGCGGCGCGGGCGCCCTCGCGCTGGGCGCCGCTGGTCTACCTGCTGCCGCTGCTGCTGCTGCCCGACCAGCTGGGCTTCGTGCAGGGGCGCACGTCGAACGCCCACCAGCTCCACGTGCTCGCGAAGATCGAGCGCCACACCGGCCCGGGCGACGTCGTCGTCGACGACGCCGGCGGCGCGCTGTTCCGCGATCACGCCAGCCACGTCTGGTACCACGGTCCGGCGCACCGGGCGGTGATGGCCGACCACTTCGAGCACCAGTTCCCCCTCGACCTGCGCGCCAGCCGCGCGCCGTTCTGGATCCGCGACTTCCGCTTCAAGGGACTGCCCGAGCCGTCGCGGCGCTACCTGCTGGACCACTACGCGCGCGCCGACGGCTGGCTCTACGCCCTGGGCTTCGTGGTGCCCGCGGCCGACGAGCCGGTGCGTCGCACGATCGACGTGGTGCGGGCCGGCACCTGGTTCGCCTATCCGGCGCCGGGCGGTCGGGTGGCGCCGCAGGGCTTCGCCGAAGGCGTCGCGGTGGACGGTCGCCCGGTGGGCGCCGCGGGCGTCGTGCTCGGCGAGGGGCCGCACACGCTGACCGCGCCGGCGGGCGGCGCACCGCTGGTGCTGACGCCCCACGCGCGCCAGGTCTTCCTCGACCGCTTCGAGCGCATGCGGCCCTACGCGCTGCTCTTCGAGTACGAGCGCAAGCCGGGCCGGGCCTGGCGCGACCGGACGCTCCTCACTCCATAGGTGTGGAGCCCATGGGTCTGGAGCCGCGGCGCTGCTCCAGGGCCGCCACGATCTCGGCGTGGCGCTCCCGGTCGATGCCGTAGCGGCGCAGGAAGGAGATGGCCACGACCGCCAGCGCGGCGATGCCCGGTCCGTAGAAGATGCCCAGCGACACGACCTTGCTCTCCGGCACGTCCTCGGGAGCGGCCTGGGTCGGGAAGGCCATCAGGTCCAGGCCCACGCCGGCCAGCAGGCTGCCGAGACCCGAGGTCGACTTGGCGGCGAAGGCCAGGGCGCCGAAGAAGATGCCCTCCTGCCGCGCGCCGGTGCGCAGCTCGTGCTCGTCGGCGGTGTCGGCCATCATCGAGCCGGCCATCACGATGGCGGCGGCGGCGCAGAAGGCGCCCAGGAAGCCGCAGGTGACCAGGATGCCCAGGTAGAGCGGGCTCTCCTGGGCCGGGTAGAAGCCCACGAGCTTGGCCATCGGCGGCAGCATGACGAAGGCGACGAAGCCCACCAGGCCCGCCAGGAAGGTGGGGCGCTTGTCGAGTCGGCGCCCCACGGCTGTCCACAGCGGCACGCCCAGGATGAAGCCCGGCACTCCGGCCCCGCCCACGATCGCGATCTGGTCGGCGTCCAGCACCCAGAAGTAGGTGGACATGTGCACCGCCAGCACCTCCTGGATGCCGCGGGTGATGAAGAAGATCACGATGCCGATCAGGAAGGCTCGGAAGTGCGGGTTGTGCAGCGCCGCGGCGTAGTCCTCGAAGATCGCCCGCAGCGAGATGGGTCCGGCGGAGTCCGAGGGCTGGGGGAGTCGCGGGATCTGGTCGTGGGTGCCGAGCGCCGAGAGCAGCACGCTCACGATCATCACCAGCCCGAACGCGAGGCCGAAGGCCGGGTAGGCGTCCGGGTTCAGCTGGCCGCGCGCGAACTCGGGCGTCGCGTCGAAGAACACCAGGAACGAGATCACGAAGGTTCCGCCCACGCCGACCAGACCGAACAGGGTGCGGAAGGCGACGATGGTGGTGCGCTCCGTGTAGTCGCTGGACAGCTCGGCGCCCAGCGCCAGGTGCGGAACGTGGTAGAGGGTCATCGAGCCGCGCACGAGCACCGTGAAGACCACCAGCCAGGCGGCGGTCGCGGCCTGCGACAGGTCGCTCGGCGGGTTGAACAGCAGCGCGAAGGTGATGCCCAGGGGGACCGCCGAGGCGTACATGAAGGGGTGGCGCCTTCCCCAGCGGTGGCGGAAGCGGTCGGAGAAGGAGCCGGCCACCGGGTCGGTGACCGCGTCGAAGAGCGTGGCGATGAAGAGCGCGCCTCCGGTGACCGTCCCGGAGAGCCCCAGCACCTGGCTGTAGAAGAAGAACAGGAAGTAGTTGAAGGCGCCGCTCTTGATGCCTTCCGCCACCTGGCCGATGCCGAAGGCGGTCTTCGTGTAGAGGGAGACGCTCGCCATCGACCGGGGCGCTAGCCCACCGCTTGCTTGAAGGTCTCGAGGGCGCGGACGTAGTCGGCCGGACCCGCGTAGCCCACGCGCTTCGATCCCACGAATTCGGCCGCCGTGTCCATGGCGCGCAGCGTGACGTGGCTGCCGCCGGCCTGGCGCCAGGTCTCGATCTCGTCCGCCCACTCGTCCGGCGACTGGCCAAAGTCGATCTGGGCGTCGGCGCCGAAGGCCTGCGGGTCGCGTCCCCGGGCCTCGAGCTCCTGGCGCAGGGTCGCCCACATGCCGGCCATGCGCTTCGGCGTGGAGCCGAACAGGAAGCCGTCGCCGGCCCGCGCCGCGCGGCGCAGGGCCGGCTTCGTGAAGCCGCCCTTCCAGATGGGGATCTCCGACGGGGGAAGCGGCAGCAGCCCGGCCCGGTCTACCCGGTGGAGCTCGCCGTCGAAGTCGACCACCGGCTCGCGCCACAGCCGGCGCAGCAGCTCGATCTGCTCGTCGAGGCGCCGGCCGCGTCCGGCGTACGGGACGCCCAGCGCCTCGTACTCCACCGGGTTCCAGCCGCTGCCGACGCCCAGCCGGAAGCGACCGCCCGACAGCAGCGCCAGCTCCGCCGCCTGCTTCGCCACCAGCACCGTCTGGCGCTGCGGGAGGATCAGGATGCCGGTCGCCAGCTCGATGCGCGTGGTCAGCGCGGCCAGCCAGGCGAACAGCACGAACGGCTCGTGGAAGGCGTCGCGCTCGGTGTAGGGACCCTGGAGCGGCGGGGTGCGGCCTTCGTGCACGGCGCCGAGCACGTGGTCGTAGGTGATCACGTGGTCGTAGCCCAGGCCCTCGGCGGTCTGGATCCAGTCGCGGATGGCCGTCGGGTCGCTCCCGATCTCGGTGGTCGGGAAGACGGCGCCGATGCGCATCTACAGCACGAGCTCCGCCATCGTGCGCATGGCGTGGGTGTCGTTCCCCGCGAGCAGCAGCGTCGTGACCGGCGCCTCCTTCCAGGCCTCGAGCCGGTCGCGGATGCGCTCGACCGGGCCGGTGAAGGAGATCTCGTCGACGAACTCGTCGGGCACGGCCGCCGCCGCCTCGGCGCGCTTCCCGTCCATGAACAGGTCCTGGATCTTCTGGGCCTCGCTCTCGTAGCCCATGCGCCCCAGCAGCTCCTTGTGGAAGTTGCGGTTCTTGGCGCCCATGCCGCCGATGTAGAAGCCGATCATCATCTTGAGCGGCAGCAGGCCCTCCTTCACGTCGTCGGTGACGTTCACCGGCGTGAGGCAGCAGATCTCGAAGCCGGGCTTCAGCTCGCCCAGCGATTCGGAGTAGACCTCCTGGCGGAAGGGCGAGTAGTAGAGGGGCAGCCAGCCGTCGGCGATCTCGGCGGTCAGCGCCACGTTCTTCGGACCCTCGGAGCCCATGTAGATGGGAATGTCCTTGCGCAGCGGGTGGGTGATCGAGCGCAGCGGCTTGCCGAGGCCCCAGGAGCCCTCGCCCTTGTAGGGCAGCGGGTAGTGGGGACCGTCGTTGGTCACCGGCTCCTCGCGCGCCAGGATCTTGCGGATGATGCTCACGTACTCGCGGGTGCGGGCCAGCGGCTTGCTGAAGGGCTGTCCGTACCAGCCCTCCACCACCTGCGGACCGGAGACGCCGAGGCCGAGGATGAGCCGCCCGCCGGAGAGGTGGTCGAGGGTGAGGGCGTGCATGGCGGTGGAGGCCGGCGTGCGCGCGGAGAGCTGCACGATCGACGTGCCGAGCTTGATCTTGCTGGTCTGCGCGCCGATCCACGCCAGCGGCGTGAAGGCGTCCGAGCCCCAGGCCTCGGCGGTCCACACCGAGTCGAAGCCCAGCCGTTCGGCCTCCTGGGCGGTCTCCACGAAGTTCGGCGGCGGCTGCGCCTGCCAGTAGCCGAGCTGGACGCCGAGCTTGAGTCGGGACATGGGAGCTTCTCCTTGGGCTAGCGGAGGCCCTGCCAGAGCGCGCGTTCGGCTCCGTAGGGATCCTGGTGGGGGACCACCCGCTCGCCGAACTCCATGACGCTGCGGGTGTCGGTGTCGTAGGCGTCCCAGCCCGGGTCGCCGTCGCGGACGAAGGCGATCCAGGCCCGGTGCATGGCGTCGGCCAGCGGCTGCGGGTCGGGTCCGCCCTTTCCCAGGAAGGCGTCGATGCCCGGCTGCTGCAGGTTGTCGAAGGCGAACGGGATCTCCAGGGCGTGGGTGGCCCCGAGCCGACCGCCCAGGGCCCGCGAGCGCCAGGTGAACAGGTAGGACCAGTTGCGGCCGCCGTTGCCGGCGTGGGCCTCGGCCAGCCGGATGGCCGGAATGCGGAACATGTGGTCGCTGGTCATGGCGATCACCAGCTGCTCCGGCGTCGCGTCGGGCCGCGCCTTGCGGTAGGTCTCGATCGCCTCGGCGCCGCGCGCGTCGAAGAAGCGCTCGCCGAAGCGGGCCAGCCGCGCCTCGTCCACCTTGCCGTAGCCCCAGAGCGTGGTCTCGTCGAGGTTCGTGCCGTGCAGCACGGGCACGTCGCTGGACAGGCCTGCGCGGATCGCCTCGATCGGCGCCTCGGGCAGCACCGCGCTGCCGACGGCCGGTTGGAGCACCATGTCGCCGGCCGCGCCCTTCTTCGAGCGCGGGTGGCGGATGAAATGCTCCTGGGTCGCGACCTGGGCCTCCAGCACCTGCTCGACGTCGGCGGCGCGCAGGCCTGCCGCGTCGTCGGCGCCCAGCCGCCGCGCGAACTCGCGACCGATCTCGCGCGCCCAGTCGTCGGGCAGGGTGTTGTGGGCCGCGCCGCTCTGGGCGATCGCGCGGCGGAACAGCCCCTTCGCCGCCGGGCAGCCGAGCAGGGTGCCGACGCTCATGGCGCCGGCCGACTCGCCGGCGATCGTCACCCGCGCCGGGTCGCCGCCGAAGGCGGCAATGTTGTCGCGCACCCAGCGCAGCGCCGCGATCTGGTCGAGCAGGCCCGAGACGCCCGCCGTGTCGAAGTCGGGTCCGCCGACGTCGCCCACGTGGGCCCAGCCCAGCGCGCCGAGCCGGTAGTTGATGCTGACGGTCACGACGTCGCCGCGCTTCGCGAAGGAGCCGCCGTCGTACCAGGGGATGCCGCCCTTGCCAGTGCGGAAGGCGCCGCCGTGGATCCACACGAGCACCGGGCGCAGGCCGTCGTCGGCGGCCGGCGTACAGACGTTGAGCGTCAGGCAGTCCTCGTCCCACTCGAGCGGTGCGGCGGTGAGCCCGACGCCCGGACGCTGGGGGGCGGCCAGGCCGAAGCGCCGCGCCGACCGCACGCCGCTCCAGCCCGCGTGGGGCTCGGGCGGCCGGAAGCGGCGCTCGCCGGTGGGCGGCGCGGCGTAGGGAATGCCGGCGAACAGCTGCGAGCCGTCGCGGGGCCGCCCCTCGACCTCGCCCTGGGCCGTCCGCGCGATGGGACCCGGTGTGGCCACTAGCCGAGCGGCCCGACCGAGGCGACCTCGTAGCGCTGCACCTTCATGCCGCGCACACCGAAGCCGCCCATCTGTCCCTGGAACTTCGCCATGTGGGGTGCCTCGAAGTGGGCGTCCAGCGCCTGCTGGCTCTCCCACTCCTCGAAGATGCGGAAGTCGCCGGGCTCGGAGAGGTCGGCGCTGAACGTGTAGGAGATGCAGCCGGGCTCCTTGCGCGTCTCCTCCATCATCTCGATGGCGGCCTGGATGGCTTCTTCCCGCTTGGCCGGGTCGATGGAGATGGTGCCTGCGATCACGAGCATGGGGGGCTCCTGTGGTGGGCGAAGAAAGACCCTAACAGAATCTCGCCGGCCGGCTCCCCCGACGGTAGAGTCCACCCCCATGCGCGTCGCGACCTGGAACGTGAACGGCCTGCGTGCAAGGCAGGACTTCGTCGCCCACTGGCTCGACGCGCGCCAGCCCGACGTGGTGGGCCTCCAGGAGCTGAAGCTCACCGACGAGCAGTTCCCCCACGACTTCTTCCGGGAGCGGGGCTACCACGCCGTCACCCACGGGCAGAAGAGCTGGAACGGCGTGGCCATCCTGGCGCGGGAGGAGCCGCGGGTGACGACGCGCGGACTGCCGGGCCAGGAGGAGATGGGGGCGCGGCTCATCACGGCCGAGGTCGGCGGCCTCTCCTTTACCACCGTCTACGTGCCCAACGGCAAGTCGGTCGAGCACGACGACTTCCCGCGCAAGCTCGCCTGGCTCGACGCGCTCGTCGCGCACTTCGCGGGCGTCGGCGACACGGCCGCCGTGCTGTGTGGCGACTTCAACCTGTGCCACACCGACCTGGACAGCTGGAACCCGGAGAAGCTGGCGGGCCACATCTTCCACACCGAGGAGGAGCGCTCCCGCTACGCGCGCCTGCTGGCCAACGGCTTCGCCGACGTGTTCCGCGAGCAGCATCCGGACACCCGGGCCTTCTCCTGGTGGGACTACCGGGGCGGCGCCTTCCACCGGGGCCACGGCCTGCGCATCGACCTGCTGCTGGCCACGCCGCAGGCCATGGCGCGGGTGAAGTCGGTGGAGATCGATCGCGACTACCGCAAGAAGAAGGACGGTCTCACCGCCTCCGACCACGCCCCGGTCTTCGCCGACCTGGCGTGAGCTAGCCCGCCTTCGCCGCCCGCGTCTCCTCGCTGCGGCGCTGGAGCTCGAGCACCTCGTCCAGGCAGGCCAGCAGCCGGCCGTAGAGGCGGATCTTCAGGCCCTCCAGGGCCGAGAAGCCGATCAGCGCGAAGATGCTCGAGGTCAGCGCGATCGCCAGGGCGCCCAGCTCGAGCGATCCGTCGGCCAGGTGCATGGCGATGAAGAGCACCAGCAGGCCGGTGGTGGTGCCGATGAAGCCGATCGGCGGCAGCAGGTTCGCGTACATCGAGATGCGGCGGGCGTACTGGGCGTCGTACTCGTTCACCACGTACTGCCGGGTGGCGTCGACGATGAACTCGCGCGGGTGGCCGGAGCCCTCGCGCAGCGTCTTCACCAGCGTGCGGACCATCAGCAGCGCCAGCGGCTCGCCCGGTGCACCGGCGCTCTGTTCCATGCGCCGCTTCAGCTCCGGACCGTCCAGGCGGCGGGTCGCCGCCCGGGCCTCGAGGCACAGGCGCAGCCCGCGGTAGAGCGGGAACCACACGGCGGCGAGCGCCACGGCGCTCATCACGCAGGTCAGTACCAGGTCGGTGGTGATGGTCTCGGTCATCGGGGGTTCCTTCTCGGCCCTGCCAGTTCCTACTCAGCCCTGCCACTTGCGCTCGGACAGCAGCTGGAGCCCCTCACCGAGGGAGCGCTGCGTGCCGTGCGGGTAGTCGACCAGCATGTCCTCGCGGCCCTGGAAGCGTGCCTCGATCTGGTCCATCACCGACTGGGCGCGGCGCGGCATCTTCAGGCGGATCAGCAGCTCCGCCTTGGCGAAGCGCAGGTTGGCATCCAGCGCCGTGAGCTCCGGGTGCCGGCTCTGCCACTCGCCGGCCAGCAGCGGGTCGACGTGCATGCCCAGGTAGGCGTCCAGGAACTTGCTGAACAGCACCAGGCCGTTCTTGTCGTCGCGGTGCTTCAGGCTCTCGAGGGTCTTGCTGAAGTGGACCATGTCGCCGTGGGCGCGCCGCATCTCGTTCTTGCGCTGCACCAGCGCCTCGCCGCCCAGCGGCGCGCTGGCCTCCGCGCGGCTGGTCTCGGGCAGCAGGTCCGCCGGGGCGCGGTCGTTCGACGCGCAGGCCAGGGCCAGCAGGCCGGCGGCCAGCGCGGCGAGCCGCAGGGATCGGTGGTGGAACGTCACGATGCGTCTCCTCTCGCTCACCGCGCCCGACCGGAGCGCTGCTCGTGGTACATGCGCCGCAGGAGCGTGTGCATGGGGTGGTCGCGCCGCGCGCGCAGCTCGTCGGCCAGGCCGTCGGTGCCGAGCGTGGCCTGGTAGAGCGGCAGCGCCCGGGTGCGCGCCTCGATCTGCTTCTCGAGCGTGCCGAGCAGGCGCTTGGCGTCGGCGATCTCGCGGGACAGGTCGCCCAGGCGCAGGGCGGCGATGCCGTCGACGGTGGGCGCGGACGCGTCGTCGATGGCGGCCGGCGGGCTGCTGCCCGGGCCGTCGGTGCGACCGATCGACTCGCGGCGCGCGACCAGCGCCGCCAGCCGCTGCTCCACCTCGTCGCGGCGCGCCTTCAGCTCGTCCAGGCTGGCGGCCAGCTCGGCCACGCCCGACTCCTCGGCGAAGCCCAGGTAGACCAGCACCTGGCTGTCGGCCAGCGCCCGGCGCAGCACCGCCAGGGTCTGCGCGCCGGGCTCGCCCGCCTCGATCCAGGCGTCGACGTGGCGCGATCCGGTGACCGCCTCGGCCACCGGGCGCGCCAGGTCCAGGTACTCGCTCTCTCGGCCCTGGCGCTCCAGCGCCGCGGTGAGACCGTGCCAGAGCTTGCGGTCGAAGGGGAAGAGCTTGAGCGCCGACAGGTAGCGCTGGGTCGCGTGCTTCATCTCGGCGTGGGAGAGGTTGCCGGTGGTGTAGGCGAGCATGGCGTCGCCGTAGCCGCGGGCCGCCTCGTAGCCGGCGAAGTAGGCCGAGTCGGGCACCAGCGCGCGGTGCTTCGACGTCACGTTCTTGTGGAAGAAGGACAGGTAGCGGGCGTGGATGCGCGCCGCGCTGCGCGCGTGGTCGTCGGCCAGGTGGCGCTGCTCGACGGCGCGGGTCAGGTAGTAGTCGGCCGCGTTCAGGCTGACCTCCTGGATCTCCTCCCACAGGTGGTGGAGCGTGGCGACCCAGGCCTCGCGGCGCTCGAAGCCGAGCGTCTGCCAGCCCTCGATGCCGTCCTCCTCGTAGGCGCCCTCGCGCGCCAGCTTCGTGAACACCTCGATGGCGCCCTCGATGCTGAAGGAGGCCTGGATGTCCGGGTCGACGCCCAGGCGCTGCTTGGCGGCGTACACCTCGCCCAGCTGGCGCAGCACGCGGCTGTAGACCGTGGCCTGGCCCTGGAGCGTCTCGGCCCGGTTGAGCGCCGTCTCGTAGGCGCCGGCCGACACGCGCAGCGCCTTCACCGTCTCGTCGGACAGGCCCTGGGAGGCCAGCAGGCCCCGGGCCCGGTCGTGGAACTTGCTGGCCTCGAACAGCGCCAGCGTGAAGGTCAGGCTGCCGACGTCGCTCTCGGGACCGTCGAGGCGCGTCACGATGCGCTCCAGGTACTCGCGCGACGACAGCTCCACCGGGATCACGTCCGGGTGCGCGCCGACGCGACCGTCGTAGAGCATGCGCACCACGGCGCCCAGCGGATCCAGGTCCCGGTCGAGGCCCATCTCCTGGCTGCGGATCAGGATCAGCCGCGCCACGTTCTCGAACAGGTAGGGCAGGGCGGAGACGAAGCCCGAGTTGGTGGAGTCGCCGAGCGACAGGGTCTGGAGCGTGGCGTAGGGCGTCTCCAGCGGCACGATCACGTGCAGCCACAGGTCGAGCAGCTCGCCCACGAAGTCGAAGCGCTGACCGGTCTCGAGCGCGCGCTGGGCCAGGATGTAGTGGTACCAGTAGCGGTTCTCGTGACGCGACAGCCGGTCCTCGAGCCGGCGGATCGTGTCCACGCTCTCGTCCAGCGCCTCGGGCTCGCCGGTGGAGAGGTAGATCAGCAGCTGGGCGATGGCGGCGCGCCGGATGCGCGTCTCGTCCTCGTCGTCGACCAGCGCGCCGGGACCGAACTCCTTGGCCGCGTAGTCGCGCAGCTGGATGCCGGCGTCGTTGCCGTACTGGGCCAGGCGCGCGCGCAGCGCGTCGGGCTCGGCCGAGGAGTAGACGTAGGCGTAGTCCAGGTAGGCGGGCCAGCTGTCGGCGGCGGACGGGGCCGCGGCGAACAGCACGCAGAGCAGCAGGGCCACGGATACGGGCCCACGACGCTTCATCATTCCCCTCCCCACGTCAGCGCCTCGCCAGGCAGTCGAGCGCGTAGGTCAGCTCCTCGCAGCGGTCGCCGGAGCGGCGGCCGGGAGCGCGCTCGATGCGCATCAGGAAGGCGTTGACGTTCTTGGTCTCCACGAAGTGGTATCGGCCCGCCGGGCTCTGGCAGTGAGCGCGATCGACGGCGCCGTGGACCGCCGCGACGACCTTCTGCTTGAGTGCGTCCTCGGTGCGGTCGGACACGCAGGCGGCCAGCGATCCCAGGGCGACGCCGCGCACGCCGGGCTCCTCGCTGCGCGAGCGGGCGGCCGGCGCCGGCGTGGGGGCGGCCATGCGCGGCCGCGTGCTGCGGGCCGGCGGGGCGCGACGGGTGGGCGGCTTCGCTCCCCCATCGGGGACGGCGAGGGCCACCTGGCTGCGACCGCGACGCTGGGCCACCGGCACCGCCGGGGCGCGGCGCGGGGCGGGCCGCGGATCCGGCGGAGCGCCCGGCAGCGCCGGCGCGGCGGCGGCCATGGCCAGCTGCGGCGTGGCGCGGCGGGCGCGATCCGGCGCGGGCGCGCTGCGACGCGTGGCGCGTTCCGGCTCGGGCGCGGGCGGGGCCGGGGTGGCGCGCAGGGCCGGCGCGTCCAGGCGGGGCTTGGCGTCGGGCGGTCGCGCCGCGGCGACGCGCGGCGCGCGGGTGGGCTTCGGCGGCTCGGGCGGAGCGTCCGGCGTGGCCAGCGGATCGAAGCTCAGCCGGGGCGCCACGGGCTCGGGCGGCGGTGCGTTGCGGCTCACCCGCTTGGGAGGCGGCGGCGGTGTGGGCGCCCGCTCGACCTTCGCGATCTGCTGGATCTGCGGTCGCGGCGGCTCCGGGACCACCGGAGGGGCCACCGGCTCGGGCGGCGGCGGCTCGGGCGCGGCGCGCTCGACCACCGGCGGCGGCTCGGGCTCGGGGACCACCGGCAGTGGCTCCGGCTCGGTCGGGGGCTCGGGCACGAGCGGCTCGGGCGGCGGCTCCGGCGGCAGCAGCTCCTCCACCGGAGGCGCGAAGGCGACGATGGTGATCGCGCTCTCGTCCGGCGGTGGGGTCAGGACGGCCGCGAACAGCCAGGTCAGCGCCACCGAGATGGCCAGCATGGCCGGCATGGCGCGGGCGATGTTCCGCACCGAGCTGCCGGCTGCGTCGCCGTCGCGCCGCGCCTCGGCCAGCGCGTCGCGCAGCGTGCGCGGCTCGCGACCCCGGCGCAGCGCCGGCCGCAGCGGCACCTGGCCGGCTCCGTAGCCGTAGCGGCGCTCCAGGTAGCTCGGGTTCATCGCGTCGCCACGAAGGGCGACACCACGGCGCGACGCCGCCCGGGCCATTGCGCGTCCAGCGCGCCGACCGCGTCGAGCAGGTCCTGGCTGCGCGAGTCCTCGTGGGGGGCGAGCAGCGGCTTGCGATCGCCCGTCATCTTCAGCCGGGCCAGCCGGGCGTGCAGCTCGGCCAGGGTCAGGCGCGTGGGCTCGGCGTCGTCCTGCGCCTCGCCCTTCACCAGCACGAACGGCGCCAGCGCCTCCTCCGGCGGGTGGATGCGCAGCTGCCAGGGCGGATCGGCGTCGGCGTTCGACGGCGCCAGCGCCGACTCCTCGATCTTCGGCACGATGATGTCGCCCAGGTCGGGACCGGGCGAGTCGTCGGCGAGCTGGGTCATGGCGATCAGCAGCAGGAACGCCAGGTCGACGAACGAGAACAGCCACGAGGGTGCGTTGCCAGCGTCGGACATGGGGGGCGCGCGTCGGGGGCTACTCCCTTCCGAAGAAGGGCACGTGGTAGAAGTGGAAGCGCAGCGAGGTGGTGAACTCGTGCGCGCTCACGTCGGCGCTGAAGTTGCCCGGGTTCGGACCGCCGTCGAGGTCGGTCTCGACCTCGCCCAGGTCGTAGAAGCGCCAGCCGATCGACAGGTGGGTGGTGTCGGACAGCGCGTAGCCCACGCCGGCCATGAACTGGTAGGCCAGGTCGAAGGACTCGTCGGAGCCCGAGTTCACCGTGTCGCTGGTCTCGATCTCGTTCCAGCCCATGCCGGCACCGCCGCCGGCGTAGAGCGTGAGCGGCTCGAGCATGGGAAGGCGGCCGAACAGGGCGGTCATGGGCGCCTGCACCGGCACGTCGAGCCGCACGTTGCCCATCAGCGAGGTGGACGTGACGTCCGAGTTGTAGGGCGTGAGCGACGAGGAGCCGGGCGTGCTGAAGCGGAAGTCGCGACCGGTCAGGGCCTCGGCCTCGATCAGCGTGCGCCAGCCCGGGAAGCGGAAGTCCTCGGTGCCCGAGACGTGGATGCTCCGGCCGGGCCAGTAGGGGATGTCGAAGGAGGGGATCCGCAGCGACCAGGGCACCACGTCCGACAACGGGACGGCCACGCCGAGCGCGCCGCCGTAGACCGGCGAGGCGTCGTCGTCGTCGCCCGAGACGGAGGGACCGACCAGGGCGTTGGTGCCGCTGCCCTCGGCGTTGGCGCTCGAGAAGCCCGCGCGGATCGATCCGTACAGGTCCGCCGCACCGGCACTCCCCGAGAGGAGTCCAACGGTGGTGAGCACGAGGACGAACGGCAGGAAACGGGTGCTGCGCATGGGGTTCTCTCCGCTACCGCGCACCTGCGGGTGGCATGCTCGCGTATCGCGGCTTCCCCCCATGTGCTTTGTGTCGACCGTCACGGTTTCGGCCCCCCGCCGGCGTTTCTTGACGGGCATGGGCGTTGTACGGTCTGCCTTCGTGAGAGCCGCCGGCCCGCTGCTGCTTGCCTGCGTGTTGCTTGCCGCTCTCCTGCCGGCGGCTGCGGCGGCCCAGGATCCCGCGGGGCAGGGGGCCACGGCCGACGACGACCGGGTCCGCGTCTACGGCGTCGAGATCGAGTCGTCCCTCGAGCGCGACCGGGTGCTCGTCTTCGCCGACGGGCTGCTGCGGCCCAAGCTCGTCGAGGTGGACCGGGCCAGCGTGATGCTCACCTTCCCCGGCTCCCGCCTGGATCCCTCGACGCCCAAGCGCTTGACCCCGAAGGATCCGCGCGTGGCCGCGGTCAAGCTGGTCAGCGTGTTCGAGACCGCCCGCGATCCCAAGGAGGTGCGGCTCACCATCCGCCACAGCCCGGGCGTCTCGCCCAGCCTGTCGCAGCGCGGGGGGCAGGTGGCCCTCGACTTCGACCGGCCCGGCGACGTGGTGCGCCCGACCCCCAGCGCTCGCGGGCGCCGGACCCTGGAGGCGCGCTGGCTGAACGAGCCCCTGCCCGACGCGATCGAGCGTCTCGCCCGCTTCCTCGAGGTCCCGGTCGTGATCGATCCGGGCGTGGTGAAGGGAAACTTGAGCGTCGAGGCGCCGCGACCGGTCACCCGCGAGGAGGCGGCCGCCCTGTTCGACTCGCTGCTGCTGCTGAAGGGCCTGGCCGCCGTCGAGGGTCCCGGCGGGTCGCGCAAGATCGTGCCGCTGGCCGCGAACCCGGGTCCGTGGGTCGCTGCGGTCGAGAGCCAGCCCGGGGGCCTGGCCCTCGTCACCATGATCCACCTGGACGAGGTGGACGCGTCGCTGGCGGTCGAGGCGCTGGCGCCGATCGTCGGCGGGAACAGCCTGGTCCAGGCCTACACGCCGACCAACGCGGTGCTGCTGGGCGGCGTGCAGGCGCGGCTGGCGCGCATCGCCGGGCTGCTGCGCGAGCTGGACGACCAGGGCGCCACCCGCGTGGTGATCGTCCGGCTGCGCCACGCCGACGCCGCGTTCGTGGCCGACGCGCTGACCGATGCCCTCGAGGCGGAGCGCAGCTTCCAGGTCTGGCCCGACGAACGCACCGGCCGCGTGATCGTGCGCGCGCGGCGCCAGACGCTGCCCCGCGTCCGGCGGCTCATCGCCGGGCTGGACCGGCCTGCGTCGGGAGAGGGCTCGCTCCAGGTGATCCCGGTGCAGTACGCCGACCCCGAGCTGCTCGCGACCATGCTCCGCGACCTGTCCGCCGGCGACGGCCTGGGAGCCGCGGACGAGGGGTTGACGCGGGGGGCCCGCTCGCTCGCCGGACGGCCGCTGGCCGTCAGCGTCCATGGCGAGACCCATTCGCTGGTCGTCCAGGCCGACCCGGAGACGATCGACGTGGTGCGCGAGCTGCTGGCCGAGATCGACCGGCCGCCGGAGCGGGTGATGGTGGAGGTGGGCTTCACCGAGGTGTCGATGTCCAGCGACTTCTCCATCTCGTTCGACGCGCTGGTGCCCGTGATCGAGCCGGACGACGCCACCGACTGGGTGTCGGCGCTGGTGCTCAGCCCGTCGGGCAAGGTGCTCGCCACCGAGCCCACCGGGGACGGCTTCTTCGGTCGCGTCGCCCGCTCGCCGATCCTGGTGCCGGTGATCGACGGCGCGGGCAACACGGTGGTGCTGCCGGTGCCGCGCGAGACTGCCGTGTTCACCGCCGACCAGCAGGAGGTGCGGACGCGGCTGATGCAGCGTCCGCGCCTCGCGCTGCTCTCCGGCGAGGAGCACGAGCTCTTCGTGGGCGACAACATCCCGGTGCCCCAGCAGTCGACCGCCGAGAGCACGAACCCGCTGCGCACCAGCCAGACCGTCGAGCGCCGCGACACGGGCGTGGTGCTGCGCGTCGAGCCGACGGTGCCGGAGGACGGCCCGATTGCCCTCGACCTCTACCTGGAGGTGAGCACCTTCTCGGGCTCGATCGCGGGCGGCCCCACCTTCATCGAGCGCGAGCTCGAGACGACGGTCTACCTGGAGGCGGGCCGCAGCGCCGTCATCGGATCGGCGCGGCTGCCGCGCGAGGCCGAGATCCAGGTGGGCGTGCCGCTGCTGATGGACATCCCGATCCTGGGCTGGTTCTTCCGCTCGACCCAGCAGGTCGTGCGCAACATCCACCTGATCGTGACGGTGAGCGCGGTGCGCCAGAACCCGGAGGCCGAGGGGCTCACCCAGTGGATGATCGAGCGCCTGGCCGAGAGATCGGAAGAGCACA
>JBNLVK010000119.1:0-5676 GCA_050618055.1 Myxococcota bacterium | reverse complement strand
GGGGCGGCGTGGGCGCTGGTGGGCCCGCTGAGGTTCGGCGGCCGGGTCCCCGACCGGGCGGCGCGGCGCCGCGCCTCCGAGTCGACCCGCCGCTTCTTCGGGCTCACCCTCGCCATGCAGCAGATGTTCACCCAGTGGGCGAAGCTGCCGGCGCAGCGGCCGGCCTTCGACTTCGCCGACCCGCTGGCGATCCCGTCGCTGCGCCAGCTGAACGTGCGCAACCTGCGCGGCGACCGCACGCCCGACGAGGTGGTGGAGGGCCGGGCCGTCGACATGCGCTGGCTGGAGGAGCTGGCCCAGGTTCTGTTCCTGATGGCGCTCGGCGACACCATGCCCGAGCGCCTGGCCGACCTGCCCGAGCCGCTGTGGCTGAACGCCTGGGGCGTGGGGCTCGACCCGTCGCGCTGGCGGGACGCCCGGCTGTTCGAGCCCGACTCGCCGCCGCGCGACCTGGGGCCGCTGCGCCGCGAGGTCGAGGGCGTGCTGCGACCGGGGCGCGGCTGATGCTCGACGCCCTGCTCCACGAGACGGCGCGCCGCCACCCGGAGCGGACGGCCATCGTGCACGGCGGCGAGCGCATGTCGTTCGCCTCGCTCCCGCGACGAGTGGCGGCCCTGGCCGGGCGCCTGGAGGCGCAGGGCGTCGGCGAGGGCGATCGGGTGGGCGTGGTGCTGCCCAACGTGCCCGCCTTCGTGGTGGCGTTCTTCGCGCTGGCCCGGGCGCGGGCCGTGGTCGTGCCGCTGAACCCGGCGCTCTCGACCGGCGAGATCGCGCGCTCGCTCGCGCGGCTGGAGCCGCGGGCGGTCGTGGCCGGACCCGGCTGGTGCCGGCGGCTGGCGGCGGAGCTGCCGGACGTGGCCCGCGTGGAGGTCGAGACGGACGGCGGACCGGAGACCGCCGGCGACGCGCCGGTCGGTCGCGCGCCGTTCGGCGGCGACGTGGTGATCCAGGCCTCGTCGGGCAGCACCGGTCTGGCCAAGTGGGTGTGCCGCAGCCAGGCGAACCTGGTGGCCGAAGCCGACGGCTTCGGCGAGGTGGCGGACATGAGCGCCGCCGACGTGGTGCTGGGCGCCGCGCCGCTCTTCCACTCCCACGGGATGGCCAACGGCATGCTGGCGGCGGTGCGCGCCGGCGCCACCCTGGTGCTGCTGGACCGGCCCGCCGACGACGCCGCGCCGGATCCGCCCTTCGCGCTGCGCTGCGGCCACGTGCTCGACCTGCTGGAGCGCGAGCGGGTCAGCGTCTTCCCCGGCGTGCCCTTCATGTTCGACGCGCTGGCCGTCACCGGAAAGCGCGCAAAGGTCGACCTGTCGGCGCTGCGCCTGTGCTTCTCGGCCGGGAACTTCCTGCCCGAGGCCACCTGGCGGCGCTTCCGCGACGTCTTCGGTGTCGCGGTGCGCCAGCTCTACGGCTGCACCGTGGCGGGTGCGGTGACGCTCAACACCGAGCCCTCGGACAAGACCGACTGGCAGTCGGTGGGCCCGCCGATCCCGGGCATGGAGGTGCGCGTCGACCCCGACTCGGGCGAGCTCGAGATGCGCAGCGCGGCGCTGGGACGCTACCTGGGCGACGACCCGCGCGATCCGGAGGGCTGGTTCCCCACCGGCGACCTGGGGCGCCGGGACGAGCGGGGCCGGCTGTGGATCACGGGCCGGACCAAGCTCTTCATCGACTCGGGCGGGCACAAGGTGGATCCGCTGGAGGTGGAGGCGGTGCTCGACGCCCACCCGGAAGTGGCCGAGTCGGCGGTGGTCGGCGTGCCCCAGCCGGGCCGCGGCGAGGAGATCCGCGCCTTCGTGGTTCTGCACGGCGAGACGCCGGACACGCCGCCCAAGGCGCTGGTGGCCCACTGCCGCGAACGGCTGGCCGCCTTCAAGGTCCCGCGCCGGGTCGAGGTGCGCGACGAGCTGCCCCGCAGCGCGCTGGGCAAGCTGCTGCGCGGCCAGCTGGTGGAGGGCCCCTAGGGAATGTCTGCACAAGCCGACTGCTCAGGCCATCCGTCCAGGATGGCCTGAGCGAAACCGCTTTGTGCAGACACTCCCTAGCGCGGCGTGTACTTGCGCAGCTTGCGCTGCAGGCTCTGGCGGTGGATGCCCAGGCGCCGCGCGGCGCGGCTGATGTTGCCGTCGCACTCGGCCAGCACGTACTCGATGTACTCGCGCTCGTGGCGGGCCAGGCTCTGGAACTCCTCGGGCACCTCGATCGGCACGTCCTCCTCGTCGCCGCGCAGCGCGCGCTCGATGGTCTCGGTGTCGACCGGCTTGGTCAGGTAGTTGGCGGCGCCCAGCTTCGTGGCCTGCACCGCCGTCGCGATGCTTCCGTAGCCGGTGAGCATCACGATGCGCGTGTCCCGGTCGCGCTCGAGCAGCAGCGACACGGCCTCGAGCCCCGAGTCGCGCCCGAGCCGCAGGTCGACCACGGCGAAGTCGAACGGCTCCTGGAGCTCGCGCAGGCGGGCCAGGCTGGTCGCCGTCTCCACCCGGTAGCCCAGGTGCTGGAACTCGGCGCGCAGCGTCTCGGCGAAGCGCTCGTCGTCTTCGACCACCACCAGCGACGGATCGCGCTCGCTCATGCCGCGTAGGGCCTCGCTTCGTGGCTGGCCGGCAGCGAGATGCGCGCGACCGCCCCGCCCTCCTCCCGGTCCTCGACGTGGAACTCGCCCCCGATGGCCTGGGACAGCGTGTGCACGAAGTACAGGCCCAGGCCCACGCCGTGGGCGCGGGTCGTGACGAAGGGCTGCCCCAGGTGGACCTTCACCACCTCCGGCCAGCCGTCGCCGCGGTCGCAGACCGACACGTCGATGCGATCGCGCCCGCGGTCGACCCGCACCTCGACGTCGCCCGGTCCGTCGGACGCCTCGATCGCGTTGTCGATCAGGTTCAGCAGGCCCTGGGTGAACGCCAGGCGCGGGATCACGCAGAAGCGCCCGCCGCGGCCGCGCGTCACCACGCGGATGGGCTCGCCGAACTCGGCCGCCGACACGCCGGAGCACACTTCGCGCACCAGCCCGTCCACGTCGACCACCTCGAGCGACAGGCCCTCGGGCCGCAGTGGCGCGCCGGCCATCTGGCGCAGCACCTCGCCGCAGCGCTTGAGCGCCTCGCGGGCCACGGCCAGCTCCGGATCGTCGTTCAGCCCGCGCTCGCGGGCCAGGCGTCCCAGGCGCAGCTGGGCCGTGTTCAGCGGCGTGGCCAGCTCGTGGGAGAGCCCGGCGGCCAGCGCGCCGACCGCGCGCAGGCGGTCGATGCGCGTCTCGCGGTCGCGGCGCAGCGCGAAGTCGCGCTGGAGCAGACCCAGCGTGCGCGACAGCCAGGCGGTGAGGAACCAGAAGCCCACCGCCACCAGCAGCTGGGCGGGGAACAGGATGACGGCCGGGATCGGAGCGTTGGCCAGGCCCGGCGGGATCTGGGCGAAGAGCTGGAGGAAGAGCAGCGTCCCCAGCAGCACGGCGAAGAAGAACACCGACAGCGTTCCCTCCAGCAGCAGCGCGCCCAGGCCCGCGTGCACGAACAGGATCGGCACCAGCGGGTTCCAGGCGCCACCGGAGATGGCCAGCAGCACCGAGGTGCCGCCCACGTCGAGACCCAGCTGGATCAGCAGGTCGCGCTGGCGGGGCTCGTAGCCGCGGCGCAGCGCTGCCCAGCTACCGGCGTTCACCAGCGCCAGCCCGACGATCACCCCCACGAACAGGGGCAGGAAGCGCGGCTCCAGCAGCTGGAAGTGGACGCCCGGCGCGATGGCGGCCAGCTGGGCGATCAGCGCGATCCAGCGCAGCCGCACGATCCAGGCCAGCTTGGCCGCGCCGTGGACCGGGTCCGCCGAGACCGGCGGGTCGAAGAAGTTCTGGAGGGCCTCCCGCACCCGGGAAATCTAGCGCCGCTCCGGGCGAGCGCCGCTCAGCGCATCTTCGCGATCACCTCGTCCCCGAAGCGCTTCAGGGCGTCCTGCTTCACCTGGAGCGTCGTGGTGTCGCCGCCGTAGAGCAGCCAGGGGATCATCCACAGGTGGGTGACGCCGGCGTCCTCCATGCGCCGGAAGTGGTCGACGTCGAGACCCTCCTTCGGCGCGCCGATCACGTCGAAGTGCTCGCTGCGGCCCAGCTCCCGGCGCTGGCTGCGGATGCTCGCCACGCCCTCTTCCAGCTCCGCCAGCGACAGGATGTCCGGGATCCAGCCGTCGCCGATGCGCGCCACCCGGCGCAGCGCCGCCTTCGTGCGCCCGCCCACGTGGACGGGGACGTCGCCGGGCACCGCCGGGCTCATCTGGAGGCGCGGGAAGTCGTAGAAGCGGCCGTGGTGCTCGACCATCTCGCCGGTCCACAGCTTGCGCATGACCTCGAGCATCTCCTCGCCGCGCTTCGCCCGGTCGTCGAAGGACTGGCCCACCAGCGCGAACTCCTCGCGCATCCAGCCGAGACCCAGGCCCAGCGCGACGCGGCCCCCGGAGAGCAGCGACGCTGTGCCCAGCGACTTCGCCAGCGCGAACACGTCGCGCAGTGGAACCACGTACACGCCCTGGTAGAAGCGCAGGCGTTCGGTCACCGCCGCCATGGCGCCGATCGACACCCACACGTCCGGGTACGGATCCGACGCCTGCCAGGGACGCTTCCCGCCCTCGGCGTAGGGATACGGCGTCTGGATCTCCTCCAGGTGCACCAGGTGGTCCGACAGCACCACGCCGTCCCACCCCGCCTCTTCGGCGGTGCGCGCCAGGGGCACGTAGTGGGTGGGATCGATCCAGACGAAGCCGCTCACGAACTTCACGGGGGGCAGTATACGTTCGACGCCGCGGCCCGCGCCGCTACCCTCGTCGTGTGATCCACCGCGACGGGAAGTTCCAGATCGGGCAGGTGGTGAGGCACCGCTTCCACCCGTTCCGCGGCGTCGTCTTCGACGTCGATCCCACGTTCGCGAACACCGAGGAGTGGTGGGAGTCGATTCCGGAGGAGGTTCGCCCCCGGAAGGACCAGCCCTACTACCACCTGCTGGCCGAGAACGAGTCGACCACCTACGTGGCCTACGTCTCGGAGCAGAACCTGCTCCCCGACGAGACCGGCGAGCCGGTGCGCCACCCGCAGGTGGGCGAGCTCTTCGGCTCGCTGCGCGACGGTCTCTACGAGTTGCGCATCCACCGGAGCCACTGAGCGCTCCACGGCATCGGGCGGGGGCGCTATCGTAGCGACCCCATTCAGGAGACCCGATGGCGGGAATCAGATCCTACGGCGCCTACGTGCCGATGAAGCGGCTGCCGCTGGCCCTCGCCGCCGGCCGGAAAGCCAAGGACGGCGGCCCGGAGAGGGCCGTCGCCGACTACGACGAGGACGCGCTCACCCTGGGCGTCGCCGCCGCGATCGCCTGCCTCGAGGGCATCGACCGCAGCGAGGTCGACGCGGTGCACTTCGCGTCCACCAGCTACGCCCTGCGCGAGAAGCAGGCCGCCGCCACCGTGGCGAAGGCGCTCGACCTGCCGCGCAACGTGCTGGCGTCGGACCACGCCGGATCGCTGCGGGCCGGCAGCAGCGCGCTCCAGGCCTCCCTCGACGCGGCGGCGGCCGGCAGCGCGCGCAACGCGCTGGTCGTCGCCAGCGACTGCCGCATGGGCGCGCCGCGCGGCGCGCGCGAGGCGAAGCTCGGCGACGGCGCCGGCGCCGTCCGGGGGGGCGCGCGCGACCCCCTC
>JBNLVK010000118.1:0-20473 GCA_050618055.1 Myxococcota bacterium | reverse complement strand
ATGCGAGCGCGGCCTCGCGCTCCAGGAAGGTGCGCAGCAGCAGCGTCGCCGCCATCGCGTCGATCACCTGCTTGCGCCCGCGGCGGCGCCGGGCCGGCGCCTCGCGCAGCGCCCGCTCGGCCTGGGCGGTGGTGAGCCGCTCGTCCTGGAGGTCCACCGGCAGCGCGGTGCGCTCGGCCAGGGCGGCGGCGAAGCGGCGGGCGGCCTCGGCGCCGGTGCCGTCGCGGCCGTCGAGCAGCAGGGGGAGCCCCACCACGATGCGCGTGACCCCCCGCTCCCGGGCCAGCTCGGCCAGGGCGGTCAGGTCCTTCTTGGCGCCCTTGCGCTCCAGGTGGCCGGCGGGAAAGGCGATGCGGGCCGCCTCGTCCGACAGCGCCAGACCGATGCGGCGCGCCCCCAGGTCGAGACCGAGCACGGGACCCGTCATGGGGCGGGAGTCTATCCGGATCGCTCCGCCGGCCCCAGCGGCTGCCGGCGCAAGTTCGCGGATCCCCAGCAATTTCCGCGCCGACTTTTTCCTTTTTTTCGCCCCCGGCTCGATTGACGCCCTCTCGCGGCGGGGGGTACCTTGGACCCCGGCACCGGGTGGCCCCCCACCGCGGTGTCGGCTCTGCGGCGGGTCCCCATCCTCCAACCCGGCGCGCGAGCGGGCCCGGCGAACCCGGTCCCAGCGGGACTCTCCCATCTCCTCCGAGACCTCTCCCAGCACCGGGCCCAGCGGCCTGCGGCGCGCGGTGGCCCTCTTCGTCGCCACCGCCGGCGGCGCCGGGTACGCCCCCGTCGCTCCCGGCACCTTCGGGTCGGCGGTGGGGCTTCTGTGCTTCGTGCCGCTGGCCGGCCACGGTCCCGTGCTCACGCTGGCGGTGGCCGCCGTGCTGCTCGGCCTCGGCACCTGGGCCGCCGACGAGACCGAGAAGATCTACGGCAAGAAGGACGACGGCCGGATCGTGATGGACGAGGTGGTGGGCCAGCTCGTCACCCTGGCGCCGATCGCGTCGCTCGGGTCCGCCTTCCAGCCGCGCGTCGCCGCGCTGGCGATCGTGGGCTTCTTCGTGTTCCGCGGCTTCGACATCTGGAAGCCGGGGCCGGCGCGCATGGCCGAGCGCCGGCTGCCCGGCGGCCTCGGCGTGATGATGGACGACGTGGTGGCCGGCATCTTCTCGGCCGCGGTGCTGTGGGCGCTGCTCGCCTTCGGCCCGGTGTTCCCGTGAAGGCCGAGGTGCTCACCATCGGCGACGAGCTGCTGCGCGGCGAAATCGTCGACTCGAACAAGGCCTTCCTGTCGGACCGGCTGCTCGGCCTCGACATCGAGACCTGGTACCACGCCTCGGTGCGCGACGACCCGGACGACATGATCGACGCCTTCCGGCGCGCCGCGTCGCGGGCCGACGTGGTGCTGGTCTCCGGCGGCCTGGGTCCCACCCGCGACGACCTGACCTCCGAGGTGCTGGCCCGCACCTTCGGACGCGCCCACGTGCTCGACGAGGGTGCGCTGGAGACGATCCGCGGCTTCTTCGCCAGCGTGGGCCGCGAGATGACCGAGAACAACGCCAGCCAGGCCTGGTTCCCGGAAGGCGCCGAGGTGCTCGAGAACCCCATCGGCACCGCTCCCGGCTTCCTGCTCGACGTCGAGGACACGCTGTTCTTCTGCCTGCCCGGCGTGCCCCGCGAGATGATGCGCATGATGGACGAGCAGGTGCTGCCGCGCATCGCGGCGCGCATCGGCGAGCGCGCCGGAGGGGCCGGCGGCGCCGTCCGCGCCACCCTGCTGCGCACCTTCGGCATGGGTGAATCGACCCTCGACGCCGAGCTCGCCGACCTGGCGCGCGACGAGCACGTGAGCCTGGGCTTCCGCACCTCGTTCCCCGACAACTACCTGCGGCCGCTGGCCCGGGGCGCCAGCGAGGCCGAGGCCAGCGAGCGGCTGGCAAAGCTGTGCGCCCAGATCCGCGAGCGGCTGGGCCACCTGGTCTACGCCGAGGGCGACGAGACCCTCGAGGCGGTGGCCGGACGCCTGCTGCGCGAGAAGGGCGCCACCGTCGCCGTGGCCGAGTCGTGCACCGGCGGCATGATCGCCCAGAAGCTCACCGACGTGGCCGGCGCATCGGACTACGTGCTGGGCGGCGTGGTGGCCTACGCGAACGAGATCAAGCAGTCGCAGCTGGGCGTCCCGGCCGAGCTGCTGGAGAAGCACGGCGCCGTGTCCGAGGAGTGCGCCCGCGCCATGGCCGAGGGCGTGCGCGCCCGCTTCGGGTCGACCCTGGGCATCGCCACCACCGGCATCTCCGGTCCGGACGGCGGCAGCGCCGAAAAGCCGGTGGGCCTGGTGCACCTGGCGCTGGCCTCCGACGCCGGCACCCACGCCGACCACTTCGTCTTCCCGCTGGATCGCACGCGGCACCGCCAGCTCACCACCCAGGTGGCGCTCGACTGGATCCGCCGCGCCATGCTGGGCGTGGAGCTGGCCGGTCCCACCCTGCTGCGGAGGACGGGGGGTGGCTCGGCCCCGGGAAGCCGGCGATGACGCCGTGCGGGCGTTCTTCGCGATCGGCCTGGCGGGCGACGTGCGCCGCCGCGCCGAGGCGCTGCGCGCGCGGCTGGCGGCCCTGGCCGGCGGCGACGCGGTGCGCTGGGTGCGCCCGGAGGGCCTGCACGTGACGCTGCGCTTCCTGGGTGGGGTCGAGGCCGCGGCGGTGCCGGAGCTGCTGGAGCGGGTCGGACGCGAGACGCGCCGGGTGGCCCCCTTCCGGCTGTCGCTGGGCGCGCCGGCCCTGTTCCCCACGCCGCGGCGCGCGCGGGTGGTGACCCTCGAGGCCGGTCCCGAGCCGGACCTGCGCGGGCTGGCCGGCGCGGTGGAGCGCGGCGTGGTCGCGGCCGGCCTGCCCGCCGAGGAGCGCCGCTTCCGTCCCCACCTGACGCTCGGCCGCGTGCGGCGCGGCGCCCGGCTGTCCCTGGAATTCGTCGCCGGCATGACCGGTCCTGACACACCCGCGTCCGACGCTATGGACGTGACCGAGGCCATCCTCTTCCGCAGCGAGCTCACCCGCGGCGGCTCCATCTACACGTCGATCGGCCGCGCCCCGCTGGGCGGCGCGTCCGATCCCGCTTCACCCCCGAAACCCTGAAAGAACGGGAACACCACACCAGGAGGCATGCAGACATGGCGAAGAGCCGCGGGAACGACAAGGCGCCCAAGGCCCCGGTCACGGAGCTCCACGGGAACGACAAGGACAAGGCCATCGCGCTGGCGGTGTCCACCATCGAGAAGCAGTTCGGCAAGGGGTCGATCCTCACCATGACCGAGGACGGGGTCGACCGCGAGGTCGAGTCCTTCTCCACCGGCTCGCCGAGCCTGGACCTGGCCCTGGGGATCGGCGGCCTGCCGAAGGGCCGCGTGGTCGAGATCTACGGACCGGAGTCGAGCGGCAAGACCACGCTCTCGCTCCACGCCGTGGCCGAGGTGCAGAAGAAGGGCGGCGTGGCGGCCTTCGTCGACGCGGAGCACGCCCTCGACATCGGCTACGCGCGCCGGCTCGGCGTGAACGTCGAGGACCTGCTGGTCTCCCAGCCGGACACCGGCGAGCAGGCCCTCGAGATCGTCGACGTGCTGCTGCGCTCCGGCGCCATCGACCTGGTCGTGGTCGACTCGGTGGCGGCGCTCACGCCGCGCGCCGAGATCGAGGGCGAGATGGGCGACCACCACGTCGGCCTCCAGGCGCGGCTGATGAGCCAGGCCCTGCGCAAGCTCACCAGCACCGTGTCCAAGTCGAACTCCACGGTCATCTTCATCAACCAGATCCGCATGAAGATCGGCGTGATGTTCGGCAACCCGGAGACCACGACGGGCGGCAACGCGCTCAAGTTCTACTCGTCGGTGCGCCTCGACGTCCGCCGCATCGCGGCGCTGAAGGACGGCGACGAGGTGGTCGGCAACCGCACCCGGGTGAAGGTGGTGAAGAACAAGGTGGCCCCGCCCTTCCGGCAGGCCGAGTTCGACATCCTCTACAACCAGGGCATCTCCACCGAGGGCGACCTGCTCGACCTGGGCGTCGAGGCCGGCCTCGTGGAGAAGAGCGGCGCCTGGTACTCCTACGACGAAGAGCGCATCGGCCAGGGCCGGGAGAACGCCCGCCGCTTCCTGATCGAGAACCCGGACGCGCGCGAGCGCCTGGCGGACGCGGTCTACGCCCACCACGGGCTGAAGCGGGCCGTTCCGGCCCGGCCCGAGGCGGACGTGGAGGAGGCCGACGCCGTCGCCGAGGCCTAGGGTCACCCGGTTCCGGCCGAGCCCCGCGGCCGGAACCGGACCCGTGACCGCTGCGTGACGGGGTGCAGAAACGCCGGGCCTGGGTCCGGTGCGCGGCTGGGGCTCTCAGAGCGGCTTCAGGCGGGGCTCGTCGGGGGCCGCGGTGCCTTCGCCGGCGTTCGCCACGGCCGTGACGTCGATGCGCGACAGCGGCGTCTCGATCGGGAAGGGTGCCACCACCAGCGTCAGGCGCTCGCCCAGCAGGTCGCGGGCCTCCAGGCGCGTGCTGCCGTCGCGCGCGATGCGCAGCGTGTAGGCCGCGCCCGGATCGCCGCCGGCGGCGGACAGCGCCTCCTCGAGGTCGCGCACGTAGCCGCGCATGGCCGCCCGCATGTGGGGCAGCGGCAGGCGTCGGCTCTCGTGGCAGACGGCCGCGTCGCGCGATCCGTCGATGCGGCGCCACTCGCCGGTCACCAGGTGGATCGCCACCGCGTGGCAGCCGCCGTCGACGTGGCGCAGGTCGAGGCCCACCTCGCCGTCGGCGGTGATGCGGAAGTGGGGGCGGCCGTACTGGCCGGCGGGACCGCAGGCCTCGCCGGGCAGCGGCAGCGTGCTCGCCTGGCCGCCGGGCCGCTCGATGCGGAGCGCGTCGCTGCCCCGCCCGGTCACCGGGTCGAGGTCGCGCACGACGCGGAAGGAGCGTCCGTTCCAGCGCGAGTCGCCCTCGTCGTTCAGGTCCGAGGGCTCGATGGGCCTGGGCCGCACCGAGTCGGGCACCGCCGAGCGGCTGGCCGGCGACGCCGCGCCCAGCCACACGCGCTCCGGCGGCGAGCCGGCGTCGCCGAGCAGCGCCGGCGACAGCGTGCGGTCGAGGGCGCTGGCCGGCTCCCAGAGCACCAGCTCGGTGGCCGACACCCAGGCCAGGCGGCGCGGGCGCAGCTCGGGAACCGGATCGACGGCGATGCGGGCGACCCGCGTCGGTACACCGGACAGCTCCACCACCTCGACCACGCGGCGGCCGTCCTTCTCCAGGACTAGGCCCACCCGCTCGCCGCTGGGAGCGAGCGCCAGATCGACGGCGGGCCCCCGGCAGTTCTCTCCGGGCCCGAACACGCGCCGGGCCTCCAGCAGGCGGTCGAGCTGGCGCTCGTCGACCATGCGGCCCGCGCGGCCGTCGCGCGGGTAGAGGGCGCGCCAGGCCGCCAGGTACTCGGGGGCCTCGCTGGGCCGGGCAGCCACGGGCCGGCAAGAAGCGCGGCGCGTCTCCGGGTCGGCGGCGCGCTCGAGACGCAGGACCACCCGGCCGGAGGCCGTCACCCCGCGGGGAGATCCGCACAGGTAGCCGTCCTTCATGACGCCCACCACCCGGGCCTCGGTGCGGACCACCGGCCAGGCGTTCAGGCCGGGCGTGGTGGCACGGGAGACGCGGAAGCGGCCGTTCTCGTCGGTGACGACCTCCCGGTGGCCCAGTAGGTCGCGATCGGGCAGCAGCTCGCCGTGGCTGGCGTCGTAGCGCAGCACCACCACCGCCCCGGCGATGGGCGCCTCGCTGGCGGCGTCGAGCACCTGGCCCGAGACCGGCGGCGTGACGTGGACGGGCATGGGAACACACGCCCCGAGCGCCCCCGCGAGCGCGAGCCACAGCAGAGCGGCCGCTCTGCGAACGTCTAGGGCCATCCGGCCTCCCCCCTCTTCCGGAGCTTCGCCTCTCCTCCTTCGTCCAGTCCGGCGCGATACCTGAGAGCCGGGGCGGAGCGCACGGGCCTCAAGGGCCCGTCTCAACTGGACGAAGAGCCGAGGGACCGCTGCGGAAGGCTCGGGGGACGCTGTGGAGCTGAACGAGATCCTGAAGATCGCCCTGAAGGGCAACGCTTCGGACATCCATCTGAAGCCGGGTCTGCCCGCCATGTTCCGGGTCGACGGCACGCTGGTGCCGCTGAAGAACGGCGACCGCCTGGCGCCCGACGAAGTCCAGAAGATGGCCTTCGGAATCATGAACCCGGTGCAGAAGCAGCGCTTCGAGGAGACCCGCGAGGTCGACCTGGCCTACGGCATCGCCGGGCTGGGACGCTTCCGCGTCAACGTCTTCCAGCAGCGCGGCACGATCGGCATCGTCTTCCGCGTCATTCCCTTCGGCGTGAAGAGCATCGAGCAGCTGGTGCTGCCCAAGGTGATCGAACAGATCGCCATGGAGCAGCGCGGGCTCGTGCTGGTGACCGGCACCACCGGCTCCGGCAAGTCGACCACGCTGGCGGCGATGATCGACTACATCAACAGCAACCGCACCTGCCACATCATGACGATCGAGGACCCGATCGAGTTCCTGATCCGGGACCGGCGGTCGATCGTGAACCAGCGCGAGATCGGCGTCGACACCCAGAGCTTCGCCAACGCCCTGCGCGCCGCCCTGCGCCAGGACCCGGACGTCATCCTGGTGGGTGAGATGCGCGACTTCGAGACGATCGAGACGGCGATCACCGCCGCCGAGACCGGCCACCTGGTGATGAGCACGCTGCACACGCTGGACGCCACCGAGACGATCAACCGCATCATCTCGGTCTTCCCGCCCTACCAGCAGAAGCAGGTGCGCATCCAGCTGGCCTCGATCCTGAAAGCCGTGATCTCCCAGCGCCTGGTACCGCGGGCCGACGGCAAGGGCCGCGTGCCGGCCCTCGAGGTGCTGATCTCCACCGCCCGCGTGCGCGAGTGCATCGGCGACAAGGACCGCACGAAGGAGATCCACGACGCCATCGCCAAGGGCTTCACCACCTACGGCATGCAGACCTTCGACCAGTCGCTCATGCAGCACGTGAAGAACGAGCTGGTGACCTACGAAGAGGCGTTGAAGCACGTCTCCAACCCGGACGACTTCGCCCTGCGCTTCCGCGGCATCGCCAGCACCTCCGACTCCTCGTGGGACAACTTCGAGGAAGGCGAGGGCGAGGAGCCCAAGGAAGAGACGCCGCCCGAGGCCCAGAAGGCCGAGGACGACTTCATCCAGCGCTTCTAGCGGCGGGCGCGCGCCGGTAGAATCGCAGCCGGTGGCCGACGTCGATCTGGAACCCACGGGGCTCGCGGCCCGCCTCGCTCGGGAGCTGCCGGCCAAGGTCGCGGTGTGGCTGGGGCTCGCCGTCGGCATCTGCGTGCCCTACTTCACGCTCCAGCACGTCGCCTGGTTCCCGGTGCGCAGCGTGCCGGCGACACCGATCGACGCCTGGATCCCGCTCACGCCCGATCTCCTCTGGGTCTACTTCTCCCTGGGCGCGCTGGTGCCGCTGGGCCCCGCCCTGGCCACCCGCCGCGACGAGCTGCGCCGCTACGCCTGGGGGCTCTTCTGGCTGTGCCTGCCCTGCTTCGTGCTGTTCGCCGTCTTCCCGGTGGCCGGCCCGCGGCCGGAGCTGGCGCCGGAGCACCGCCTCTACCACTGGCTGGTGGCCTACGACCGGCCCACCAACTCCATGCCCTCGCTGCACGCCGGGCTGACCGTCTACTCGCTGCTCTTCCTGTGGCGGGTCGCCCGGCTGCCGCGCCCGGTCGAGTGGCTGGGCGTGGCGTGGGGCGGGCTCATCTTCTACGCGACCCTGGCCACCAAGCAGCACTGGCTGGTCGATCTGCCGGTCGGGGCCGCCCTGGCCTGCATCGCCCACGCGGCGGCCTGGCGCGGCGCCGGGGCTAGCCCGCCGGCGCCTCGCGGCGCCTGAAGGCCCAGACCAGCACCGCGATCCCGGCCAGCGTCGCCAGCACCGACAGGTACTGGCCGGGCGTCCAGCCCAGGTAGCGCACGTCGCCGGTGCGCAGCGTGTCCAGGACGAAGCGCACCGGGGCGTAGAGCGTGAAGAACAACCCCAGGAAGAAGCCGGACGGCCAGCGGCGCAGGTCGGCGGCCAGGAACACGATGCACAGGAGCGACACGTAGAGGAACTCGAGCACGCCCAGGTCGAAGCGACCGCCGTCCGGGAACGCCACGGCCAGCGCGTGCTGGGACGCCACGCCCAGGTGGTCGTGCTGGAGCGCGCAGCCCAGCCGGCCGATCGCCAGCGTGAACGGCAGGGCGAAGAGCAGGCAGTCGACGAAGACCAGCCGCTGCGCCGCGTCGAGGCCGCGCCGGTGCATGACGAACAGCAGCCCGCCGATGCCGCCGAGCATGCCGCCCAGCGACGACACCCCCTGCCAGGGTTGGAGCAGCAGCCAGGGGTCGTCGAGGAACTGGTCCGGGTAGTAGACGAACAGGTCGAAGAGGTGGGCGCCGAGCAGCCCCAGGAAGATCGCCCAGCCGAGCAGGCTCGAGGTGGTCAGCCGGTCGAGCCCGTGGCGTGGGGCGCGCCGCATGACCACCGCGTACTGGGTGACGACCGCCGCGCCCACCAGGAGGACGAAGCTGTCGACCCGGTAGAAGCCCAGGTCGAGGGTCGGATGCTCGATGTAGGGCAGCACGCTGCGACGATAGCGCCGGCGGGAAACGAAGAACGCCCCGGCCGCGGGGGGCCGGGGCGTCTTCTTCGGTCGCCCGGAAGCCTGCCTACGCCTCCTTCCGGAGCCGGCGGCGGTGCCACCACATCAGGCCCGGCATCAGCACGATCAGCTCGGGGCCGAAGCCGCAGGACGGCGGGTTCGGCACGAGGCCCGGCGTGCACTCCAGGGTCTCGTCGGAGTCGACCATGCCCTCGAACAGCCAGTCGTTGATGAGGGTCGGGTCGTTCCACTTCAGGTCGCCGTTGCGCTTGCCGCAGTCCTCGACGCCGTTCATGGACTTGTCGTTGCACCAGAGGTCGAACTTCGACTCACCCAGCTTGGTGACGCCGGTGGAATCGAAGATCTCGAACGTCGGGTACGACTGGCCCAGCCCGGTCACCTCGACGGCGTCGCCCGGAGCGACGTCGTCGAACTCGTTCAGGACCGAGCTCGCCAGCGGATCGCCGGACCAGGCCCGGACGTCCACCGTCTGGGTCCCGTCCCAGACCATGGTGATCGCGCTGATCGGCTCCGAGCAGTAGAAGGAGCCCGGCGGCGGTGCGAGCACGTCGATGTTGACCGTGTCCACACCCGGATCGCAGACGTCGCCGTTCACGTCGCCCGTCGCCGTCGCCACGTTGGTGGTGGTGCCGTAGAGGGTGGCGTTCTGCACGAACGTCTTCATCTCGAGCGGCAGCAGGGTCTCGCCGCTCACGATGTTGCCGAGCTGGTCGTCGTCGATCGAGACGTTGCCGATGGTCTCGGTCGTCGACGGGTTGGTCACCTTGTACTGGTACTGGACGTTGCCGCCCAGGGTGATCGGGCCGTCGTCCTCGCGGTCCATGCCGAAGACGACCCAGGCGCCGAAGCGATCGCCCAGGGAGAGCGGCTTCCAGCAGGACGTCTTGAAGCGGATGTCCTGCGTTCCGCCGGAGCCGGTGGCCCAGACCCGGAAGTCGGACGGGCAGTGTCCGCCGCCGGTGGCGGTGAACGTCACCAGGTCGCCGAACTCGATCAGGTCGGTCGGGTCGGCGGACCAGCCCTGGGCCGTGGTGATGGAGACCGGATCGCCCGGATCGTCCACGCCGTCGCACATTCCGAACACCCACTGCGGGTTGCTGACCGTGCAGCCCTCGCCCAGGAAGTCGCCGATGTAGACCAGCGTGACCTCGGTGAGGTTGCTCGTGCAGTGCGGTCCGGGCGGCGCCAGCGGAACCTCGCAGGCGTCGAACGGACCGGGCCCGCCGGCGCCCAGCGCCGCCGAGAAGCCGCTCTTGGTGGTGAACTCGACCAGCTTCAAGCTGCCGAACTCGTCACCCAGCGCGAGCGGCTGCGAGCAGGAGGTGTGGAAGTCGATGGTCTGCCGGATGCCACCGCCGTCCACGATCTTGTAGGACTGGTTCGGGAACAGTCCGCCCCACCAGGTCGACGTGACGCGGATGCGGTCGCCGTCGTTGATGCCGCTGGCCGGCGTGATGGTCTGCTTGTAGCCGAACTTGCCGGTGTAGATCACGCCCACGTTGGTGGCGCCGGTGGCGTCGCCGTCGCACTCGGCCTCGCCGTTCTGCGGGTTCCCCAGCGGATCCTGGCAGTCCTGGCCGTTGTACTCGAGGACCATGTCCACGATCTTGGCGTCGCACTGCGTGCCGGCCGGATCGCCGTTGGGCGCGCACTCCGGCGGCGGCGGCGGGGCGTTGCAGTCGACCACGCCGTTCACGCTCGTCTCGATGCCCGTCACCGTGAAGGCGCCGAACTTGTCGCCGCACTGGATGGCGCGGTCGCAGGAGGTGTCGATCTTCAGGTACTGACGGCGCCACCAGGGGCCCGTGACCTTGAGCTTCAGCTTGTCGAACAGGGTGCCGGTCGAGCTGCTGAACACCACCTCGTCGCCGATGTTGATGCCGCTGCTCGGCGTGGCGCTGATCTCGCTGGAGTGCTTCAGGATGGTGATGCTGGCGGGCTCACCGACCTTGCGGCGGCCCCAGCAGCGGAAGGAGCGGCCCTGGTCGTTGGTCGAGTTGTGACACTTGTCGCCGGTGTACTCCATCGTCAGCTCGACGATGTCGTCGTTGTCGGCGCAGGCGTCCAGGTCGGGCAGCACCGGCTGCGTCACGCAGCAGGTCTTGTCCAGGTCGAGCTCGCACTCGAGCGGGTTCACCATCAGGGCGACGGCGGGACCGGTGACGTCCTTCTTCTGGATGGTCGCGGCCGTGTTGCCGGCGCCGCAGTTGGCGGCCAGGGTGTTGGTGAGGGAGAGGTCGACCTTGGTCGCGTTCGGAACCTGCGCGGCGACGTCGACGGAGATGTTGCCCTGCCAGTTGTTCGTGCCGAAGTTGCCGGGCAGGGAGAAGCTCGAGCTGGGGGTGAAGGTCCCGCTGAAGGGGATCACCACCGGGACGATCGGGCCGCTGGTGTCCTCGGTCACGGTCACCGTGCCGGCCATGGCGGCGGAGATGTTGGTGGTCGGATCGCCGAAGGGCGGGAACTTGGTGAGCGTGCCGTCGCCGTTCTCCTGGAGGGCGATGAGCTCGATGTGCACGCCCGCCTGGGCCTCGATCGTCGTGGTCAGCACCGACTCGGTGGTGTCGCTGGCGCCGGCGTTGCACGACGAGATGAACGAGGACGGGGCGAACACGAGCTGGTCGCCGGTTCCGGCGAGCGTGGGCGCCTCCCAGATGGGCTCCGGGTCACCGGCGGTGTTCGTCGTCTCCGAGACCTGCTTGAAGTCGACGCCGGTGCCGATGAAGTCACCATGGTTGACCGTGGCGAATGCAGCCGGGGCCACGAAAAGCGAAAACGCGGCCAGGGCCGCTACGAGACTCCAATTCCGCACCACTACTCTCCTTACCGCGTCAGATCCAGCTCAGCCGTCGAATCAGGTCTCGATTGTCGTAACCCGTCCTTCTGCTCACTGGATCCCCGCTCGCGGGATCCCCTTCCCGAGGGAAACTCCGAAAAACTTCCTAGGCGCGCGCCCGGCGCGACCGGATGCCCATTCCGAGGAGGCCGAGGCCGAGCAGCGCGGCCGTGCCCGGCTCCGGGATGATCTCGATGGTCACCGCGGGGCCGTCGACCGCCTTCTTCTGCACGGTGGCGCTCGCCAGGGCCTCGCTGAACACCTGGATCTGGTTGTTGTACGAGAGCGTCACGTCCGTGGCGAGCTCGCCGGCGTAGCCGTTGTCGATCAGGATCTGGGTGACGTCGATCAGGGCCGTGCCCGTCCACAGCGTCGTGCCCGGGTTGGTGATCGCGTCGAAGAACGAGCCGGTGTCGAAGGTGCCCGACCAGCCGACCGTGAGCGGCGCGATGGCTCCCGACACGTCGGTCGCGTTGATCCGGATGGTCCCCGACATGCTCAGGAACACGCCGGTGCCGGCGCCGGCGCCGGGCCCGGACAGCGTGGCGTCGCCGACCTCGGTGATCAGGATCGACTCGATGGTGTCGAGCACCGAGGACTGGACGACGTCCATCTGGAGCGTCGCGTGATCCTCGTCGAACCCGAACGCGCCGTTGGTCGACGCGTTGTAGGCCGGCGGGTCGAAAGTCATGATGTTGCCGGTGACCGTGGGCGTGCCGAACAACGGCTCCGGGTCGCCGGCCGACTGCGTGGTCTCCTGGACCCCGTTGAAGTCGACGTTGGTGCCGGCGAAGTTGCCGTGCACGAACGTCGCGGCGGCAGATTGCGCCAGCGCGATCGTGACCAGGGCAACCAAAGACAGCGTGACGCGGCTGCGTACCTTCATCCCTAGCATCTCCCAGCTTCCCAGCTTTCAGCTTGAGCTCCGAGTCGACCGAGGGCTCTGCCCAGCGTTCTCGAAGACTGACTCCGCACTCGTGGGAACCCGGACCCCTTCCCAAGGGCCAAGTCCGTCCGCCATTTGTGCAAGCGGTGTACCGATACTGCACACCGCTCCCCGCCCGGATCAAGAAAAAAAGCAGTGACGAAACAGTGGGTTGTGCGGTCCCCACGGGTGCCCTGGTCGGACCGCCGTCCATCCGGATGCTTCGTGGGTAAGGGCGTTCCACTCTCGGGCGAAATCGTTTTCCCGACCGAACCACTATTCCCCGCGGGGGAAAGCGCCGCGGGTCCTCCGGTACGCCCCTCGCGGCCCGCTACCCTGTCGCGCCCAGAGGGTTCCCGGAGGTTTCCATGCCGCTCGCCGCCAGCGAAGTCCGCGAGGCGTTCCTGCGCTTCTTCGAGGAGAAGGGCCACCGACGGGTGGCCAGCTCGCCGCTGGTGCCCGAGGGCGACCCCACGCTGCTGTTCACCAACGCCGGCATGGTCCAGTTCAAGCGGACCTTCCTGGGCGAGGAGACCCGCGACTACGCCACCGCCACCACGTCGCAGAAGTGCATGCGCGTCTCCGGCAAGCACAACGACCTCGAGAACGTGGGGCGGACGCCACGCCACCACACGTTCTTCGAGATGCTGGGCAACTTCTCCTTCGGCGACTACTTCAAGCGCGACGCCATCGCCTACGCCTGGGAGCTGCTCACCGACGTCTACGGGCTCTCGCCGGACCAGCTCGTGGTGTCGGTCTTCCGCGAGGACGACGAGGCCTTCGCCATCTGGCGCGACGACGTGGGACTGCCCGAGGAGAAGATCTACCGCCTCGACGAGGACGAGAACTTCTGGTCGATGGGCGACACCGGACCGTGTGGACCGTGCTCGGAGATCCACTTCGACTACCGCCCCGACGAGCCCTACGACCGCGACGACCCGTCCAGCGAGACCGGCCGCTTCCTGGAGATCTGGAACCTGGTCTTCATGCAGTTCGACCGCGACGCCGACGGCAACCAGACGCCGCTGCCCAAGGCGTCGGTCGACACCGGCGCCGGGCTCGAGCGGCTGACCGCGGTGCTCCAGGGCGTCGCCACCAACTACGAGACCGACCTGTTCACGCCGCTCATCGAGAAGGCCAGCGAGCTGTCCGGCGTGCGCAAGGGCGAGGACCCGGAGAAGGACGTGTCGCTCAACGTGGTGGCCGACCACGCCCGCGCCCTCACCTTCCTGATCGGCGACGGCGTGCTGCCCTCCAATGAAGGAAGGGGCTACGTGCTGCGCCGCATCCTGCGCCGGGCCGCGCGCCACGGCGTGCTGCTGGGCGTGGAGGAGCCCTTCCTGTTCCAGGTGGCCGGCACCGTCGTCGACACCATGTCCGCCGCCTACCCGGAGCTCGAGGAGCGCCGCGCCTTCATCGTCGACCGCATCCGGCGCGAGGAGACGCGCTTCCTGGAGACGCTCACCGTCGGGCTATCGCTGCTCGAGGAGGAGATCGCGAAGCTGGTGGCGAAGGGCGAGACCACGCTGCCCGGCGCCGTGGTCTTCAAGCTCTACGACACCTTCGGCTTCCCGGTGGACCTCACCGCCGACATCCTGCGCGGCCGCGACCTGTCCCTCGACCAGGCCGGCTTCGACGCGGCCATGGAGGAGCAGCGCACGCGGGCGCGCGCCGCCTGGAAGGGCAGCGGCGACGAGCGCGGGTCCGCCGTCTACGGCCGGCTCGAGAACGAACTGAAGACGCGCTTCGTCGGCTACGACGCCACCACCGGCCGCTCGACGCTGCGCGCGATCGTGGTGGAGGGCGAGGCGTGCGAGGCCGCCTCGGAGGGCCAGGAGGTCGAGCTGGTCGTCGACGAGACGCCCTTCTACGCCGAGAGCGGCGGCCAGGTGGGCGACCGCGGCGTCGTCTGCGTCGACGGCGGCCGCGTCGAGATCGTCGACACCCAGCGCCCGGTGGGCGAGCTGGTGGTGCACCGCGGTCGGGTGACGAGCGGCGAGGTGCGCGTCGACCAGGAGGCCACGCTCGAGGTCGACGCCGAGGCGCGCGCCGCCACCGTGCGCAACCACTCGGGCACCCACCTGCTCCACGCCGCGCTGCGCCAGGTGGTGGGCCCCCAGGCCATGCAGAAGGGATCGCTGGTCGCGCCGGACCGGCTGCGCTTCGACTTCACCCACGACGCGCCGCTGTCCGACGACGAGATCCTGCGCATCGAGGACCTGGCCAACGACTGGATCGAGCGCAACGCCGGCGCGGTGGTGCGCGAGATGTCCTACCCGGACGCCATCGAGGCCGGCGCCATCGCCATCTTCGAGGAGAAGTACGGCGACCGGGTGCGCGTCATTTCCTTCGGCGACTTCTCCACCGAGCTGTGCGGCGGCACCCACGCCGCGGCCACCGGCGAGATCGGGCTGCTGAAGATCGTGGGCGAGACCGGCATCGCCGCCGGCGTGCGGCGCATCGAGGCGCTCACCGGCAAGGGCGCCATCGAGCACATGCGCCGCCAGGACCAGACGCTGCGCCGGCTGGCCGAGCTGCTCCGGTCGCCGGTGGACGAGCTGCCGGTGCGCGTCGAGAAGCTGATCGAGGAGCGCAAGTCGGCGGACCAGGAGATCGCCAAGCTGCGCCGCGCGAAGCAGAGCGAGGCCTCCGCCGACCTGACCGCGGGCGCGCGCGAGGTGGGCGGCGTGAAGCTGGTGGCCACCCGGGTCGAGGGCGTGGGCGGCAAGGAGCTGCGCGGCATGGTCGACGACCTGCGCGACAAGCTCGGCAGCGGGGTCGTGCTGCTGGCCGCCGTCGACGGATCGCGGGTCACGCTGGCGCTGGGCGTCACGAAGGACCTGACCGACCGGCTGCGCGCCGGCGACCTGGTGCGCGAGATCTCGCAGGTGGTGGGCGGCAAGGGCGGCGGTCGACCCGACTTCGCCCAGGCCGGTGGCAACGACGCATCGAAGCTCGAAGAGGCCTTCGCGAAGCTCGACGAGCTCGTCGCGGCGGCGGGATGACCGCGGCCTGGCTGGACGACCCGTTCGCGCCGTCGCGGCGCGCGACGCGCATGGTGCGGGTGGGCGACGTCGCCGTCGGCGGCGCGAACCCCATCCGCCTCCAGTCGATGACCACCACCGACACCCTCGACACCGAGGGAACCGTCACCCAGGCGCAGCGGCTGTTCGAGGCCGGCTGCGAGATCGTGCGCATCACGGCTCCGTCGAGGAAGGAGGCGGAGAACCTGGCCGCGATCCGCGCGGAGCTCGACCGGCGCGGCGTGCACGGTCCGCTGGTGGCCGACATCCACTACACGCCGGGCGCGGCGCTGATCGCGGCGGAGCACGTCGAGAAGGTCCGCATCAACCCGGGCAACTTCGCCGACAAGAAGAAGTTCGAGGTCCGCGAGTACACCGACGCCCAGTACGCCGAGGAGATCCTTCGCGCCGCCGAGCGCTTCCGCCCGCTGGTGCGCCGCTGCAAGCAGCTGGGCCGCGCCATGCGCATCGGCACCAACCACGGCTCGCTGGCCGACCGCATCCTGAACCGCTACGGCGACACGCCGCGCGGCATGGTGGAGAGCGCGCTCGAGTTCCTGGACGTGTGCGAGGACGAGGGCTACCGGGACGTCGTGTTCAGCATGAAGGCCAGCAACGCCCAGGTGGCGATCCAGGCCTACCGGCTGCTGGCCGCCCGGCTGGCGGAGCGCGCGCCCGGCGAGCCCTCCTACCCCTTCCACCTGGGGGTCACCGAGGCCGGCGACGCCGAGGACGGACGCATCAAGAGCGCCATCGGCATCGGCGCGCTGCTCGAGGACGGCATCGGCGACACCATCCGCGTCTCGCTGACCGAGGACCCGGTGAAGGAGATCCCGGTGGCACGGGCCATCGCGGAGCGCGTCGCCGCGCGGCGCGCCGCCCGCGTCGCGGCGCCGGCCGATCCGGGCGCGCCCTTCTGCGACGATCCGTTCGCCCACCGACGGCGCGCCACGCGCAGCGTGGGCCGCGAGCCCTTCGCCATCGGCGGACCGAACCCGGTGCGCGCCGAGCTGCACCTGGGCCCGGTGCCGGCCGAGGCGGAGCGCGCCGCACGCGACCTGGCGGCCGCGCTGGCCCGCGCTCCGGAGCTCTGCTGCGAGGGCCTGTCGGTCGACCTCTACGACCCGGACGACGGCGAGCGCTTCCGCGCCTTCGCCGACGCCTGCCGCGCGGCGGGCGTCGCGGCGCCGCTGGCCGTGCGCTCCGAGACGCGCATGGCCGGCGAGAACGCCTTCGCGGCGCAGCGCCTCGTCGTCTGCGTCGGCGACCTGATCGAGGACGACGCCCTGGAAGAGGTGGCGGGAAGAGCGCGCGAGGCCGGCATCCCCCTGGAGTGGGAGATCCGCGCGGTGCTGCCGCGGCTGGCGGACGGGGTCGACCGGGTGCTCGACGCCGGCGCCCGCGCCGGTCTCGACGAGGTGCTCGTCTCGGTCGACGGCTCCGAGCGTCCGGTGCACGCGGTGCGGCTGGTGGCGGCCCGGCTGCGCGCCCGCGGCGCCGCCGACGTGCCGATCGTGCTGCGCCACCGCCTCGAGGCGGGCGCCGAGGCGTCGCTGGTCGCCGCCGGCGTCGACCTGGGCGCCCCGCTCTGCGACGGCCTGGGCGACGCGGTGGCCCTCACGCTGGCCGACGGCGACGACCCGGCGCGCGCCCTCGACGTGGCCTACCGGGTGCTCCAGGGCGCCCGCCTGCGCACCACGCGCACCGAGTTCATCTCCTGCCCGTCCTGCGGCCGCACCCTCTTCGACCTGGAGGAGACGACGGCGCGCATCAAGGCCCGCACCGACCACCTGCCCGGCGTGAAGATCGCCATCATGGGCTGCATCGTGAACGGACCCGGCGAGATGGCCGACGCCGACTTCGGCTACGTCGGCTCGGGTCCGGGGCTCGTCAACCTCTACGTGGGCCAGGAGTGCATCGAGCGCCACGTCGACAGCGCGGTGGCCGACGACCGGCTGGTGGAGCTGATCCGCAGCCACGGCCGCTGGGTCGACCCGGACTGACTCAAGCGCGGGCCCAGCGGCGGCGGAAGCCGTCGAGCATCGCCGCGTCGTAGAAGTGGCGCGGCAGGCGCTGCGCGTAGATCTCGTCGACCAGCGCCGGGTGCAGGCGCAGGCGCGATCGCACCTCGGCGTAGGCGGCGGCGTCGGGGCTGGCGCTGCGCTCGTTGGCGCGCACCACGGCCGGCTCCTTCGGCAGGTCGAGGAAGCGGGCGAGGGCCGGACCGAGGGTGCGGTCGAGATCCTCGGTGCGCAGCAGCAGCACCCGCGCCGAGCGGCTGCGGCGCACGTCCCAGCCGCGCTCGCGCGGGAACGGCTCGGCGAACACGTCGACGTCGAAGACGCGGCGCAGCTCCTCGTCGAACCAGCGCTCGGCGGCGCCGGCCGCTCCGCCGGACGCGAGGCGCTCCTCCAGGTACTCGACGATGCGCGTCGGATCGAGCGCGCCGTCCCGGTCGCGCAGCGACACCTCGCGGAAGTCGGGGATCTGGAAGAGCCCGGACACCTCCCGCGCGATCGGGTCGCGCACCAGCGAGATCACCGGCAGCCGGAGGGCTCCGCCCAGCCGGCGCAGCCGCGCCCCGAGCCTCACGGCCAGCGCGCCGTAGTAGCTGACGTAGAGCGGTCCGCCGCGCTGGCGGTCGTAGGCCCGCTCGCGCCGCGCGCCCTCCTCCGACAGGAAGTGGACCTTGAGGCAGGGCCGCCGCGGCGGGTCGAGCGCGCGCAGCGTGGCCTCGACCGTGCTCGAGCCCACCTTCGCCATCTGGTAGACGAGGACCGGCGCCTGCCCCGGACGCGTCGGGTCGAGGCTCGCGACGTCGCGGCGCGCGCGGCGCAGGTGGGCCAGCGACCGGACCGCCGTCCACTTCCAGAGGGCTCGCTTGACGGCTCCCACGCGCCGCTAGCCGGGGGGAGGCGACGCCACGTCGAGCCCGCCGGCGGAGCCGGCCTCGGCCACCCGCTCCAGCTCCTCGAGCGCGTCCAGGCTGCGCGATCCGGACACGAAGCCGTGGTCGCGGCCAAGCACGTTGACCGTGAGCAGGAGCAGCACCGCCGAGAGCAGCACGCCTTCGGCGGCGCCCAGCACCGCGCCGCCGGCGTGGTCGGCCCAGCCCAGGCCCACGGCGCGGGCGCCGCCGCGCAGCACCTTGGCCAGGGCGGCGCCGGCGAACAGGGTCGCCACCGCCAGCAGGATGCCCACGATCCAGGGCGCGGCGATCGGTCCCACCTGGCCGTCCGAGGTCTCCACCAGCCAGGCGGCGCCGGGTCCGGCGAACAGCCGCACGACCACGCAGGCCGCGGCCAGGCTGGCGATCGAGACCGCCTCGCGGGTCAGGCCGCGGAAGAGCCCCCGCAGCGCGGCGACCCCGAGGATCGCGCCGACCACGAAGTCGACCGACCGAAGCTCCCCCATCTAGCCCGGAGTCTAGCGACTGGGGTCCGGGCCGTGCGACCCGGCCTACACTGCGCGGGTGAGCTGGGACGCGGTCGTCATCGGGGCCGGCCACAACGGACTGGTGGCGGCGACCTGCCTGGCCCGGGGCGGGCTGCGCACCCTGCTGCTCGAGCGGCGGCCGGTGCTGGGCGGCGCGTCGGTGACCGAGGAGCTGTGGCCCGGCTATCGGGTGTCGCGGGCCGCCTACGTGGCCGGCCTGCTGCGGCCGGTGGTGGTGCGCGAGCTGGGCCTGACCGCGCGGGGCCTGCGCCTGCTGCCGCGCCGACCGTCGTCGTTCACGCCGCTGCCCGACGGCGGCGACCTGCTGCTGGGCGCCGGCGCCGAGGCGGACCGGGCGGCGATCGCCCGCTTCTCACAGCGCGACGCAGAGCGCTACCCGGAGTACGAGGCCTTCCTCGACCGCACCGCGCGCATGATCGAGCCGCTGCTCGACGAGCCGCCGCCGGATCCGGCGCGGCCGCGCTGGCGCGACCTGTCGGCGCTGGCCCGGCTGGGTCGCGCCGCCTGGCGCCAGCGCCGCGACCTGCCCGAAGCCCTCGGCCTGCTGCTCGGCGCGGCGCGTCCGGCGCTCGAGCGCTGGTTCGAGAGCGAGCCGCTGCGCGCGACCCTCGCCACCGACGCGGTGATCGGCGCCTGGGCGCCGCCCTCGGCGCCCGGCACCGGCTACGTGCTGTTCCACCACGTGATGGGCGAGACCCACGGCGAGCGCGGCGTGTGGGCCTACGTGAAAGGCGGCATGGGCGGTCTGGCCGACGCGCTGGCGAAGGCGGCCCGCGACGCCGGCGTCGAGATCCGCCCCGACGCGGAAGTGCGTCGCATCGACGTGCACGACGGCCGCGCCTGCGGCGTGACCCTCGAGGACGGAAGCCACGTCGAGGCGCGGCGCGTGGTGTCGTCGGCCGACCCGCTGCGCACGCTGCGCCTGGCCGGACGCGACGCCTTCCCGGAGCGCTACGCCCGCGGCATCGAGGCCCTCGACTTCCGCAGCGGCAGCCTGAAGGTCAACCTGGCCCTCGACCGGCTGCCGCGCTTCCGCGGTCGCGACGCCGCGGGCGCGGGCGCCGGTCCCGAGCACCACGGCACCATCCACGTCGGCGCCACCGATCTCGACGCCATCGAGCGGGCCTTCGAGACCGCCGCGCGCGGCGGGCTGGCGGAGCGTCCGATCGTCGAGCTGACGCTGCCCTCGTCGCTGGATCCGTCGCTGGCGCCGCCCGGCCACCACGTGGCGTCGATGTTCGTGCAGTGGGCGCCCTGCGTGCCCGCCGACACGAGCTGGGACGAGGCCCGCGACCGGCTGGCCGACACGGCCTGCCGGCTGGTCGACGAGGTGGCGCCCGGCTTCAGCGAGAGCGTGCTGCACCGCGAGGTGCTGGCACCCCCCGACCTGGAGCGCGTGTTCGGCCTGACCGGCGGCAACATCTTCCACGGCGCCATGTCGGTCGACCGGCTGGCGTTCCTGCGGCCGCTGCCCGGCGCGGGCGGCTACCGCACGCCCCTCGACGGGCTGTGGC
>JBNLVK010000117.1:0-17436 GCA_050618055.1 Myxococcota bacterium | reverse complement strand
GCTCGATCGCCTCGGCGCCCGGGCCCTTGGCGAAGTGGTCGCGGGCGGCCTGGATGCGCGCGGCGCGACCGCCGCCGGCGCGCTGCTCCGCGTCGGCCAGCTCGCCCAGGAAGGCGCCCAGCGCCGGGTTCGTCTGCCGCTCGCCGACGCCGCGCACCGGCAGGTAGATCGCCGCCGAGCTCGGCCAGTCGTTCTCGAAGCGCGGAGCCACCAGCTTCAGCAGCCCGTGGAGGAACGGGTACATGGGGTAGCCGCGCAGGGCCATGCCGCGCGCCGGCGCCAGCACCTCGGCCAGGCTCTTGGTGCCGAAGCGCGACAGCAGCAGGCACCAGGCGTCGAGGGTCGCCGGCACCGCCGCCGCCAGCAGACCGTCGGGCGGGATGGCGTCGATGCCCAGCTCCTGCATGCGCTCGAGCGTCGCGGCCGCCGGCGCCGGACCCTGGCCCGAGATGGCGAACACGCGCTCCTCGCCGGCGTCGTGCACCAGGATCGGTGCCTCGCCGCCCAGGCCGTTCTGGTGCGGCTCGAGCACCGCCAGCGCGAAGCCCATGGTGCAGGCGGCGTCGGCGGCGTTGCCGCCGTCGGCCAGCATGCGCGCGCCGGCCTCGGCCGCCAGGTAGTGCCCGGCGCTCACCGCGCCGCCGTAGCCGCGCAGGGTGGGTCGCGTGGCAAAGCTCACGTGGGGACGGCGACGAGCTGCTCGTCCCGGGCGACCAGGATGCCGCCCGGGTGCGCCTGCTCCGGCGGCGCCACGTCCAGCCGGCGTCGCACCTCGACGAGCGGCAGCGGCAGCAGCTCCTCGTAGCGGGCGGCCGGCAGCAGGACGGCGCGGCGACCGCGTCGCCAGGCGCGCCACAGGTAGCGCGGCCAGTGCAGGTCGAGGGTCTTCGGTCCGAGCACCGCCGACGCCAGCACGATCACGCCGATGCCCCGGTTGCGGATCTGCGCGTAGGTGAAGGCCAGGTTGGCCGCCTCGCCGGCCACGTCGCGCCCGTAGCCGGTGAGCACGTGCCAGAGATCGTGCATGTCGCGCAAGCGCTCGAAGAACCAGGTGCGATCCGGGTCGAGCTCCTGGTCGCGCTCCTCGCGCTCGGCCTCGTCCGACGCCTCGACCAGGCCGTCGGCGCGCAGTCCGGCGTCGCGCATGAACTTCGCGTAGACGCGGCCGAAGCTGCCGTCGGGCAGCGTCTCCAGGTGCTCCAGGTCCTTCAGCGCGTCGAGCAGCGAGGGCTTTTCGCGCAGCAGGAAGGCGGCGTTCGGCTCGCGCACGAAGCGCTGGAACAGGCGCTCGCCGTCGTTGCCCGCCAGCGCGTCGATCAGCTCGAAGACCTGGTCGGTGCGCTCCGGGTCGGCGATCAGCCGGCCCAGGGCCGCGCGCGCCTTCGCCCACTGCACGCGTCGTCGAGGCGGGGGCGGTGCGATGTCGACGGACGGAGTGACGGTCATCGGGGTCTCCCGGCGGGCGCGCCCACTCCGTGTATGATGCCACATCACGCACGGAGGACTGCATGCTCGACCCCCAGGCGAAGGCGCTGCTCGACACGATGCCGCCGCTGCCCGACTTCGACGACATCCCGCTCGAGGTGCTGCGACAGGGCATGAGTGCCCAGAACTCGCTGGCGCCCGGCCAGGAGCCGGAGCCGGTGGCGAAGGTCGAGAACCGTACCGTCCCCGGGCCGGCGGGCGAGGTGCCGGTGCGCGTCTACACGCCGGAGGGCGCCGGCCCCTTCCCGGCGCTGGTCTACTTCCACGGCGGCGGCTTCGTGCTCTGCGACCTGGACACCCACGACGGCAGCTGCCGCAGCCTGGCCAACGGCGCCGGCGTGGTCGTGGTGTCGGTCGACTACCGGCTCGCGCCCGAGCACAAGTGGCCCGCCGGGCCGGAGGACTGCTACGCGGCGACCCGCTGGGTGGTGGAGAACGCAGGCGAGATCGGCGTCGATCCGGCGCGCGTGGCGATCGGCGGCGACAGTGCCGGCGGCAACATGACCGCCGTGGTGGCGCTCATGGCGCGCGACCGCGGCGGACCGTCGCTGCGCCACCAGCTGCTCGTCTACCCGGTCACCAACCACGACTTCGGCACCGCCTCCTACGCCGAGAATGCCGAGGGCTACTTCCTCACCACCGCCTCCATGCAGTGGTTCTGGCGCCAGTACCTGGCGGACCCGGCCGACGGCGCGTCGCCCTACGCCTCGCCGCTGCGCGCCGACGACCTGTCCGGGCTGCCGCCGGCGCTCTGCATCACCGCCGGCTACGACCCGCTGCGCGACGAGGGCGAGGCCTACGCGGAGAGGCTCCGCGAAGCCGGCAACGACGTCACCCTGTCGCGCTACCCGGGCATGTTCCACGGCTTCTTCGCCATGGGCGCGGTGATCGACGAGGCGAAGCGCGCGGTCGCGGAAGCGAGCGACGCGCTGCGCAAAGCCCTGGCCTGAGCGATGGCGGTGCGCGTCGGCCTGGGTCTCGCGGGGCTGCCCTTCGCGAGCGCGCCCGACTTCTGGTCGTGGATCGACCTGCTCGAGGAGACCGGCGTCGACTCGTTCTGGCAGACCGACCGGCTGGTGTCGCGCGACGCCACCCTCGAGTCGATGAGCACCATGGCGGCGCTGGCGGGACGCACGCGGCGCCTCAAGTTCGGCATGAGCGTGACCGTGGTGACGTTCCGCGATCCGCTGGTGCTGGCGAAGCAGTGCGCCACGATCGACTGGCTCTCCGGCGGTCGCCTGCTGCCGGCCTTCGGCGTGGGTCCGGCGGTGGCGCCGGAGTGGCGCGCCACCGGTCGCGACCCGAAGGGAAGGGGAGCGCGGGCCGACGAGGCGCTGACCCTGCTGTCGCGCCTGTGGAGCGAGGAGCGCGTCGACTTCGAGGGCGAGCACTTCCGGTACCGCGGGGCGTCGATCGCGCCGCGCCCGGTGCAGCAGCCGCTGCCGCTGTGGATCGGCGGCAGCAGCCGGGCCGCCGTCCGGCGCACGGCGCGCCTGGGCACCGGCTGGCTGGCCGGCATCCAGACGCCGGCGCAGGTGAAGCCGGTGGTGGAGCGCATTCGCGAGGCGGCGGACGCGGAGGGTCGCGCCATCGACCCGGAGCACTACGGCGCCGGCTTCTCCTTCCGCTTCGGGAGCGCGAGCGAGCCGATCGTCGAGGCGACGGCGAAGGCGCTGGCGCGCTTCACGCCGGGCCTCGAGCCGGAGCGCTACCTTGCCGTCGGCGGCGCCGACGAGATCGCGGCGCGCATCGGCGAGTACCGGGCGGCCGGCGTCTCCAAGTTCGTGCTGCGGCCCATGGCCGGCGACGCCGCGGAGGTGATGACCCAGACCGAGCGGCTCGTCTCCGAGGTGCTGCCGGGAATCCACGGGAGCCGCGCATGAGCCGCCGGATCGAGGTCGAGGGCTGCAACAACTTCCGCGACCTGGGCGGCTACCCCACCCGCGACGGCCGCCGGCTGCGCACCGGCACGCTGTTCCGCGCCGACGGGCTGCACCACCTGACGCCCCGGGGCGTGGCCACCTTCCGCGACGACCTCGGCATCCGCGACGTGGTCGACCTGCGCAGCAGCGGCGAGATCCGCATGGACGGGCGCGGCGCCCTCGAGCGCGAGAGCGCCATCCGCTTCCACCACCTGCCGCTCTTCGACGGCGAGATCAGCGAGGAGCAGCGCAGCCGGGCGGACGACGTCTCGCTCGGCGACCGCTACCTCCTGATGCTGCGCTTCGCCGAGGCGCCGATCGCCCGCGTGATCGAGACGCTGGCGCGCGCGTCGGGTCCGGCCGTCTTCCACTGCGCCGCCGGCAAGGACCGCACCGGCGTGATCTCCGCCGTGATCCTGGGCGCGCTGGACGTGGCCGACGAGGTGATCGTGGCCGACTACGCCGCCACCCGCGAGGGGCTCGAGGCGGTGGTCGAGCGGCTGATGCAGAGCGAGGGCTACCGCACCATGTTCGAGGCGCTGCCGCCGGACACGCTCCACGCCGAGCCCGAGACGATGATCGACCTGCTCGCCCGCGTGCGCGACGACTACGGGTCGATGCGGGGCTACCTGGCGAAGGCGGGCGTCTCCGACGCGGTGGTCGACGCCCTGGCCGGCCGCGTGCTCGACTGATCAGTCCATGGGCAGGTGGACGCGGAAGACGGTGCCGCGTCCCGGTTGGCTCTCCACCGTGATCTTGCCGCGGTGCTGCTCGATGATCTGGTAGGCGATGCCCAGGCCCAGGCCGGTGCCCTCGCCGACCGGCTTGGTCGTGAAGAACGGGTCGAAGATGCGGTCGATCAGCTCGGGCGCGATGCCGCAGCCGTCGTCCTCCACGATGGCGGCGACGCCGCCCTCGATGTGTTCCGTGGCGACCCGGATCGTGCCCTGTCCCTCCATGGCCTGGCTCGCGTTCATCACCAGGTTCAGGAACACCTGGCGCAGCGGCTGCGAGGAGCAGGGAATGGGCGGGACGTCGGCGTAGTCGCGCACCACCTCGACGCGCTCCCGCAGCTGGGGCGACGCCATGCGCAGCACGTCGTCGAGCAGCTGGTTCAGGTCGGCCAGCTCGCGCTTCTCGCTGCCGGCGTGGGCGAAGCTCTTCACGCCCTTCACGATCTCCGCCGCGCGGTCGACGCCCTCCAGCGACTCGGCCACCAGCTCCTCGACGTCGGTCAGCACCTCGGCGATGTGCTCGGCGCGGTGGTCCGGCAGCTCGCTGCGCACCACCTTCCAGAGCGTGTCGAACTGGGAGAGGTTCGAGCGCACGAAGGCGAGCGGGTTGTTGATCTCGTGGGCGATGCCGGCGGCCAGCTCGCCGACCGCGGCCAGGCGCGCCGACGTGACCAGGCGCCGGCGCAGGTCGGCGACCTCGCGCAGGTCGCGTACCACCAGCACGCGGCCGAGCACGTTCCCCTGGAGGTCGCGGATCGCGGTGGCCGACACCGAGACGGGCACGCGCCGCCCCGCCGGTCCGATCACCTCGCAGTCGACGTCGTCGAACTCCTCCGACTCGAAGCTCCAGGAGAGCAGCTCGCCGATGGGCGTTCCCTCGAGCTGCTCCCGGGTGCGGCCCGCCAGGCGGGCCAGGCCTTCGTTGGCCGAGCGGATGCGCTCGTCGGGGCGCAGCATGGCCACGCCGTCGGGCAGCAGCGCCAGGATCTCGGCGGCGAAGGGTCCGGGCGTGAGCATCGAGTAGCCGTAGTGCACGACGACCCAGACGATCACCACCGCCAGGAAGGCGAGGGCCGGGGTCGCCAGGGGCGGGAAGCTGACGCCGAGGGTCGGGAACACCGAATCGGTGACGGTCGCGACCGTGAACGGCAGGCCCACCGCCACGGCGATCCACGGGATCTGCCGGCGCTCCGCGTCGGACAGGCGCGACAGGGTGCGCCACGCGATGGCGGCGCCCAGGGTGACGCCGATGCTCGCCACCACGTGACCGGTCGGGTAGAGCGGGCCGACCGCCATGGCGTAGCCCCAGTCGACCGACGTGACCCCGCGGATCAGCAGGTCGCTGAACAGGATGCAGCCGAGCAGGAGCGAGCAGGCGGCGTACAGGCCGTCGCGGACCCGCCGCACCCACACCCGCTCGTCGGCCATCGCCTCCATGAAGACGTGCAGTGCGAGCGGACCGATGAAGATCCAGCCGAACCCGGAGAGCCGGAACCAGGTCTCGGCGTGGGCCGGGTCGGGCGACAGGCATGCCAGCAGCTGGCACAGCGCCCAGAAGCCGCACCCGGCCAGCAGCGTGCCCGCCAGCCGGCTGCCGCGGTGGTCGCGATGATGCAGGAAGACGGCGCCTCCGCAGAAGGCGGAGACCAGCGTCGACGCGGCGAGCAAGGGTACGTAAGGGTGCACGAGGGCCTCTCGGCACCGGATCGGCCCTCCGCGCGGGCCGCTTGATTCGACGGACGAACGCGCGGTCGGGGTCAGGCGTGGAGCAGCTCGCCGGCGGCCTGGACCACCCGCGCCGGCATCAGGCGGCGCAGGCAGCGGTGGTCGATCGCGCACACCGGCTTGTGGCAGGGCCGGCAGGGCACGTCCTCGAAGAGCACCCGCTGGCGCTCCAGCAGGTGGTTCGTGTGGCGCGGGTCGGTGGAGCCCATCAGCGTCACCACCGGACGGTCGAGCGCGACGGCCACGTGACGCGGTCCGGTGTCGTTGGTGAGCAGCAGCGCGCAGCGCTCGACCATCGCCTTCAGGTCCTCGAGCGAGCCGGGCGCCGCCAGCAGCGACCGCTCCCGGGTGAGCCGGGCCACGTCGCGTGCGATCGCCTCCTCCTCCGGGTTCGGCGCGGGCAGGATCACCGGCAGCAGGCCGTGGCGGCGCGAGATCTCGTCGCAGGCCTGGGCGAAGTACTCCACCGGCCAGAGCTTGGCCGGACCGAAGCTGGCGCCCGGCGTGACCAGCAGGAGCGGCGCGTCGCCGGCTCCGCGCTCGGCCAGCTGCTTGGCCACGCGCTCCCGAGACGGATCGTGGACCACCAGGTCGCAGGCGAGGCCCGCGTCGGGCACGCCCAGCACGCGGGTGATGCGCTGGTAGCGCTCGATCATGGAGATGGCGACGCGCCGCCCGTTCTCCATGGGCGGCGGCAGCGGGTCGGTGACCATGGCGCGCCGCAGCCGGTCGCGGGCGTAGCCGGCGCGGCGCGGAATGCGCGCCAGGAAGGCCTCGACCGCCGTGCGCGGCGAGTCGGGCAGCAGCACGGCCCAGTCGAAGCCGCGCGCCGCCACCTCGCGCGAGCGCCGCCACAGGTCGGCGAGCGAGCGTCCCCGGAGCGGCCAGTAGGCGTCGAAGTGGGGCACGTCCCGCAGCAGCCCCTCGTGCTGGGGCGGACCCATCAGCACGATCTCCGCCTGCGGGTGCGCCACGCGCAGCGCCCGCATCGCCGGCGTCGCCATCACGGCATCGCCCACCGGGTTGGGACAGCGGATCAGGATGCGGCGCGGACCGTCCATGGGACGAGCTACAGGAAGAAGTCGAAGCGCTCGTCGCCGGGCTCGATCTCGATCTCCTCGCGCGGATCCTCGATCATCTTCTCGAGCCACCAGTTGACGCTGTTGTAGAGGCAGGTCACCTCGGCGCACTCGTGGCTGGCGTCGAAGCGGTCCATCAGGTCCGAGAGCTGGCCGCCGGTCAGCTTCGCCATGGTCTCGTCGGCGAAGGCGTCCGGGCCGCCGATCTTGGCCTTCTCGACGCCGCGGTGGGCCGGGCAGTTGAAGGTGCCCATGGGCGTCAGCACCTGCCGCAGCGCCTGCATGTGGCAGACCTTCGGCTGCTTGGTGAAGTCCTTCCAGCTGCCCTCTTCCAGCACGCGCAGGTTGGTCGAGACGCGCACTGCGAAGTCGTCGGTGGCCAGCGCGCGCGCCTTCTCGACCTCGGCCCGGATGCGCGCGATCACCGCCGCCTGCTCCTCCTGCGCGGCGGCCGGATCCATCACCTCGGCACCCTCCTCGCCGCGCTCGAGCACCGGCTTCAGCGAGATGTAGTCGAAGCCGTGGTCGCGGGCCCGCTCGGTCGCCATCACGATCTCGTCGATGTTCTCGTGGATCGCCACCTCGTCGCGCGAGGCGCCGCCCCAGACGATGATGTAGGAGAAGCCCACCTGGAAGTGCGGGTTCTTCGCCTTGATCTTCGGGATCCACTGGCAGATCTCGTCCAGGGTCAGGCTCTTCTTCACCGGCTTGTGCATGGTGCGGAACAGCTCGTTGCTGCCCGAGTCGAGCGACAGCCGCACCCAGTCGCGCTCCTCCAGCACGTCGGCGATCTCCAGCAGCTTGTCGCCGCGGCTGCCGTTGCTGACGATCGCCACCTGCAGCTCCAGGTCCTTCAGGAAGCGCACGAAGTCGGAGAAGCCCGGGTAGATGGTGGGCTCGCCGCCGCCGATCAGGATCACCGAGCGCAGCCCGCGCTCGACCATGGTGATGATCGCGCTGCGCAGCGTCTCCTCGTCGTGGCGGTGCTTCGTGTTCAGGATGTCCCAGTCGATGCAGTGGTCGCAGCGGTAGTTGCAGGCCGTGGTGAGGTCCAGGTTGATCGAGATGGGCGCGCGGTCCGGCGGCGCCGGGTCCGGGGAGCCCGCGGCCCGCGCCTTCGCCAGGTCCTTGCGCCAGCGCACGTAGTCGGTGAGGTGGTCGCGCAGCGAGGGCTGGCGGAGCTTGGCCGTGAAGTCGTGGATCGACTCGGTCACCGGATCTCCTCGGGGGCATAGGCCGTCGCCAGGGCGACGAGATGCTGCATGCGTTGCTGGATGTCGCCGGTGGGGGACGCTGCGCCTTCGGCGCCGTCGCGGAGGGCTGCGACGAAGTCGGCCACGAGTCGCGTCAGGGGGTCCGCGATGGGCACGCTGCGGTCGGCGTCGGCGAAGGATAGCCGGTAGTCGGAAGGCGAGACCAGCCGCTCGGCGCGCCGGTCGTCCAGGGCGTAGGCGGCCCGGCGCGGCAGCCGGTCGGTGGCGCGCAGGGTCACCGTCGCCTCGCAGGCCCGATCGGCAGTTCGGTAGCGAAAACGGATGGTTAGCGCGTCGGCGCGGGGGTCGCGGGTGGAGAACTCCGGGTCCTCGACGCGGGCCGGGCCGGGCACCAGGCGCTCCAGCAGGCTCAGCGCGTGGGGCAGCGCGTCGGCCAGGCTCTGGAGGCCCCGGCTGGCGGGCTCGAGCTCCATGGCGAAGCGGCGCGGCGGATGCTCGAGGGCGCCCGGGTGGAGCGCCTCGAAGCCGGGCAGCGTCCAGGGCCACTGGCAGTTCTCCCAGACCTGCCTCCCCGCCGCGGCGAAGCGGGCCAGCAGGTCGCCGGTGCGCTCGACCAGGCCGGGCTCGCCCCACACGAAGGGCTTCTCGCACAGCACGTGCAGGCCGGCCCGCGCGGCGCGGTCGAGATGGCGGGCGTGGGTCTCGGCCGGCGACAGGATCGCCAGCGCGTCGACCGGGCACTCGGCCAGCAGCGTGTCCAGGTCCAGGTAGCCGGTGGCGTCGACGCCCGCCGCCTCGGCCAGGCCGCGCCGCGTCTCGCCCAGCGTCTCGGCGCGATGGGCCAGGAAGCAGGGCACGTCGGCGCCGGCCGCGGCCAGGTCGCGGGCCACGTAGGGTCCCAGGCCCTGGCGCCGGCGTCGCGCCCCGACGATCCCCACGCGCGGCCGGCTCACCCGAGCCTCCCGGCCAGCACGTCGCGGTAGATCGCCTCGTAGGCGTCGGCCATCTGCTCGGGCAGGTGACCCCGCGCCACCCGCGCCGGACCGGCCGCGCCCAGCCGGTGACGCAGAGCGGTGTCGCCGGCCAGGCGGTCGAGGGCGTCGCGCAGTCCGTCCACGTCTTCCGCCGCGACGCGCAGGCCCGTCGTGTCGTCGACCAGCTCCGAGAGCCCGCCCACGTCCGACGCCACCACCGGGCGCTCGCAGGCCATCGCCTCCAGGGCGGCCACCCCCAGGCCCTCGGCGCGCGACGGCATGGCGAAGACGTCGCAGGCGAGCAGCAGGTCGCCCTTGTCGTCGCGGCGACCGAGGAAGCGCACCGACGCCAGGCCGAGCCGCGCGCAGCGCTCCTCGAGCGCCGGGCGCTCGGGGCCGTCGCCGGCGATCCACAGCGCGACCGGCTGCTGCTGCCGCGCCACGGCGTCGAGCAGCAGGTCGACGCCCTTGCGCCGGGTGAGCCGCGCCAGGACCAGCACGCAGCACTCGCCGCCCTGCGCCCCCAGCTCGGCGCGGATCTCGGCGCGCGGGCGCCGGCTGCGCAGCGACGCCGGATCGACGGCGCTGGGCACCACGCTGACGCGCTCCGCCGCGACGCCGCCGGCCAGCAGGCAGTCGCGCACCGCCTGGGAGATGGCGACCGCGTGACGCACGCCGCGCCCGTAGAGCCAGCGCGTGCGCGGTCCACGGGCGACCGGCCGGTCCATGCGCCGCGTGGTGACCGCCGGCAGCCCGAGCAGGCGCGCCGCCGGCGCCCCGGCCCAGTTCGCGCGGCCGGTGTGCAGGTGCACCAGGTCGGGCGCGATGCGCGCCAGCGCGCGCCGCGTGCGCGCCACCGCCAGCGGCGAGAGCGAGCTGCGCATGGGAACCGCGATCGTCCCGATGCCCCGCGCGCGCGCCGCCGACTCGCTCTCGCTGCCCGGCGGACACACCAGCACGTTGCGGTGTCCGCGCCGGCCGAGCTCGTCCATCAGCAGGAACACCTGGACCTCGCCGCCAGAGAAACCCCGCTCTCCGGTCACGTGGGCGATCTGGAGCCGCGCGTCGTCGGCCATGACGTGGGGCAAGCGTACGGGCTCAGCCCCGTCGGCGCCCGGCGGCCAGCTCGCGCAGCTCAGGCGGCGCCACCTCGTAGCGCTCGGCGCAGAACTGGCAGACGATCTCCAGCGTCTCGCCGTCGCGCGCGGCGACCTCCAGCTCCTCGGCCTCGAGCAGCGACACGGCGCCGAGCACGCGCCGGCGGTCGCAGCCGCAGTGGTAGACCGGCCGCTGCTCGTGGATCTCGCGCTGGCCGAGCCCGGCGAGCAGCCGGTTCACGATGCCGTGGGCGTCGTGGCCCTCGCGCACCAGCTCGCCCGGACCCGGGAAGCCGCGCACGTTCTCCTCGGCCAGCCGCACCTCCTCCGGGTCGGCGCCGGGCAGCGCGTGCACGTGGAAGCCGCCGGCGGCCGCCACTTCGCCGTCCGGCTCCAGGAACACACCCAGCCCCACCGCGCTCTCGCTCTGCTCGCTCTCGGTCAGGTAGAGGGTCAGGTCCTGGGCGATGGTGCCGTCCACCAGCGGGACGATGCCGTTGTAGGGTGCGCGCCCGTCGGCGCGCTGGCGCAGCACGTTCAGCACGCCCAGTCCCACGGCGTGGGCCACGTCGAGCGGATCGCGGGGCGGGGCCGGGGCGGCGGTCGGGTGGGTGACGTAGCCGCGCGCGCGTCCCTCGGCGTCGGCGATCGCCACCAGCGTGCCCAGCGGACCGGTGCCGCGGACCTGGAGCTGCACGCTCTCGCCGTGCTTGCCGCCGGCGGCCAGCAGCACGGCGCCCATCAGCGCCCGACCGAGCGCGACGCTCGCCACCGGCGACGTGCCGTGGCGGGCGGCCGCCTCGGCGACCAGGCCGGTGCCCACCATGGCGCGAACGGCGATGCCGCCGCCGGCGGAGACGGTGCGGACCAGTGCGTCCCTCATGCGCCGCTCAGAACAGGTTCTTGACGATCTCGTAGCCCCCGACGTAGGTGCCGATCAGGCTCCCCAGCGTCGTGAGCACGAAGACGAGGAAGATGCGCAGCAGCCGGCTCTGCCACCAGCGGCGCAGGTGGCCGACGTCGTCGGCCACGGTCTCGAAGTCGGAGACGATCGGCGGCTGGAGCCAGGCCTGGAGGAACGCCAGCACGTAGCCCGCGCCGATCACCGGCACCAGGCTCGTCACCGGTGCCACCGCGAAGGCGGAGACCATCACCACCGGGTGGGCCAGCGACGCCACCGCGCCGATCGTGCAGGGGATGCCGTTGGCCAGCACCCAGTACCAGAGGTTGTCGCCGGCCACAGCGGCGCCCTTGGTGAAGCCGATGTAGACCAGCGCGCCGATGATCAGCGCCGGCACGCCCCAGCCCACCGCCTTCCACAGCGGCGACACCGGCGGCACCACGTTGATCGCCTCGACGTCGGTGCTGTGGCCCGCCAGCAGCGTGTCGCGGATGCCCTCGACGTGCCCCGCGCCCACTACCGCCACCAGGCGGTCGCCCTCGGTGTCGAGGATCTTCTGGGCCAGGAAGAGGTCGCGCTCGTGGATGAGGGTGTGCATGAGCCCGGGCATGGCCTCGCCCAGCTCCTTCATCAGCTCGGAGAGCACGTCCTGCTCGCGCAGCCGGCGCAGCTCCTCTTCGTCCAGCTCCGGCCGCTCGAAGACGCTGGCGCCCAGGGTCGAGAGCAGGAGCGTCTTCTTCCACAGCGAGAGCGACGCCCACACGCGGCGCAGCGTGACGCGCACGTCGCGATCGCACAGCGAGACCGGAATGCCGTGCTCGTCGGCCGCGCGGGTGGCCTCGAGCAGCTCGGTGCCCGGCAGCACGCCCAGCGCGCCGCCCAGCTTCTTCTGGTACGACGCGAGCAGCAGGTTCGCGATCAGCGGCGCCAGCTGCCGGTTGCGGATCACCTGCTTCAGGTCGAGCTGCGACCAGCGCTTCTGCTGGGACAGCGCCTCGTAGCGCTGGGCGTCGAGCTCCACGCACACCGCGTCGGGGCGCTCCTTCTCGATCACCTCGCGCACCAGGTCCGCCGACTCCTGCGACACGTGCGCGGTGCCGATCAGCAGGATCTCCCGCCCGCCGATCTCCAGCACGTGCACGTCGGACGGATAGTTCCGCGGCTCGGTCATGCCGGGGGACCCTAGCGTCTGGCCGGATTCCGGGCAGCCGCGCCGCGGGCGTGCCAGGCGCGAAGCCCGAGCAGTGCGGCGAGCACCGCCGCGTGGGCCAGCGGCGCCGCCAGGTCGGCCTTCACCAGCCACAGGAAGTGCACGACGCCGGCGATGGCGGCCACGTAGGCCAGCCGGTGCAGCTTCACCCAGCGCCGGCCGAGGCGCCGCTTCCAGCCGCGCGTGGAGGTCACGGCCAGCGGCAGCAGGCACAGGTAGCCAAGGAATCCGACGGTGATGTAGCGGCGTTCGAGCACGTCCTCCCACATGGCCGCCCAGTCGAAGAACTGGTCGAGGGCCAGCCAGGTGAGCAGGTGCAGCGTGCCGTAGAAGAAGGCCAGCAGGCCGAAGGTGCGCCGCAGCGGCGCGGCCCAGCTCCAGCCGAAGGCGCGCCGCAGCGGGGTCACGGCCAGGCAGACCAGCAGCCAGCGCAGCGTGAACTCGCCGGTCACGTGGGTGACGTCCTCGATCGGGTTCGCCGACAGCCCGCCGGTGGCGGCCGTCACGCCCAGCCCCAGCAGCGGCAGCAGGCCGACACCGACGGCTGCGGCCTGGAGGAGGACGCCTCGCCTGCCCGCTGCCACTCAGTAGTTCTTGCGCAAGTCCATGCCCGTGTACAGGCCGGCCACCTGCTCGGCGTAGCCGTTGAAGGGCAGGGTGGGGCGCTTGCGGAAGTCGCCGATGCGACGCTCGCGCGCCTGGCTCCAGCGCGGGTGGTCGACCTCCGGGTTCACGTTCGAGTAGAAGCCGTACTCCCGCGGCGCCGACAGGTTCCAGCTGGTGCGCGGCTGCTCGCGTGTGAGGCGGATCTTCACGATCGACTTGATGCTCTTGAAGCCGTACTTCCACGGCACCACCAGGCGGATCGGGGCACCGTTCTGGTTGGGCAGCACGCGTCCGTACATGCCCACCGCCAGGATCGAGAGCGGGTGCATCGCCTCGTCGATGCGCAGGCCCTCCACGTAGGGCCACTCGAGCACGGCGCGGCGCTGGCCCGGCATCTGGTCGCGGTCGAGCAGCGTGGTGAACTCCACGAACTTCGCCTGGCTGGTGGGCTCGAAGCGCGAGAGAACCGCGCCCAGCGGAATGCCGACCCAGGGAATCACCATCGACCAGGCCTCGACGCAGCGCAGCCGGTAGACGCGCTCCTCGAGCGGGTGGGGCTTCAAGAGGTCTTCGAGCCCGACCTTGCCCGGCTTGCCCACCTCGCCGGCGATCTCCACCGACCAGGGCTCCGTCTTCAAGAGGTGGGCATGGCGCGCCGGATCGCCCTTGCCGGTGCCGAACTCGTAGAAGTTGTTGTACGAGGCCGCGTCCTCGAAGGAGGTGCGCTCCTCGTCGGTACCGAAGGGCCCGGGCTTCACGTTCCGGAGCCGGCGCCCGGTGGCCTCGGGGGCGGCGCAGGCCAGGCTCGGCGCCAGCGCGACGCCGGCGGCGGCCACCAGCGATCCGCGCAGGAACTGGCGGCGTCGCAGGTAGACGGACTCGTCGGTGATCTCGCGGGACGGCACGTCCGGCGCGCGCAACAGGTGCATGGGTGCCTCCGGTGGGTACGGACTTGGATGCCCGGGCGCGCCGCCGGTCACCGCGAGCGGGCCGCGCGCTTGAACAGCTCCTCCACGTCCTCGGGACGCGCCGGCGCGTGGAGGGCGGTGGCCAGGTTCTCGTCGACGTGGTCCGGATCGCGCATGCCGACCACGGCACAGGTCACTTCGGGCGTGCTGCGCACGAACTGGAGGCAGCGCTGGGCGTCGCTGGCCAGGCCCGGGAAGGTCTCGTCGACCAGGTCGGGCAGCCGGCCCAGGGCGCGGCCCTGCACCAGCGGCGCGCTGGCCAGCACGGCGGTGCCGGTGCCACGCAGCGTCGACAGCACCGCGTCGGCATGCCCGCGCGGACCGATCTGCGAGTCCAGCCGGAAGGCCTCGGCCATGGCCACGCTGTAGGGAACCTGCACGGCGCGCAGGTGGTGGTCGCCGCCGCCCACCTCGAGCGCCCAGTCGAAGACGTCGAGGATCGCCAGGTGGTGGCGGTCGTGGTGGGGTCGCAGGAAGCCGTCCCAGGTGGCCAGCCCGTAGGCCGCGATCGCCCCCTCGTCGACCGCCGCCTCGAGCGCCTCGAAGGCGCTGCACAGCCGCGCGCGGAACTCGTCCGCGCCGCAGTCGGCCAGGTGCATCTCCGGCTCTTCCAGCAGGTAGAGGTCGATGGTGTCGACGCGCAGGTTGCGCCGGCTGCGCTCGATCTGGTCGCGCAGGAAGGGTCCGTCCAGGCAGTGCACGCCGTGGACCACCCGGTCCGGATCGACCAGGCCGGTGTCGACGTAGGTGTCGAGCAGGTAGCGGCGTGCCTGGGCGGGGGCGGCGATCGCGTCCGGGTCGAGGGTCAGGTAGCCGCCCTTGGTGACCACCACCACCTCGTCGCGGCGGGCCAGCTCCTCGCGGAAGGCGCGTTCCAGCGCCGCGCCGAGCACCCGCTCGCTGCTCATCATGCGGTCGGAGAGCGCCGTGGCGAAGACGTTGACGCCGCCCTCCAGCAGCGTCGGCACCGCGCTGCGGTAGAGCATGTCGTCGATGCCGCCCGCCTCGCCGTTGCGCATGCCCAGCGCCAGCGACGAGAGCCACAGCCGGTCGGGCTGGCGGAAGTGGCCGGGCAGCTGCGGGAAGCGGTCGGCGAAGCGGCGCGTGCCCTCGGGCGTCGCGCGCCCTGCTCCCACGTCGGCCTGCATGGGACGAGGCTAGGAGACCGTCCGGCGGGCCGCACGGGGGACTTCAGACGGCGACGCGGCCGGCCGATGACTCGGGCGATGCCGGAAGTGAACGAAGCGGGTCTCGACGTCTCGAAGGAGGAGGAGCGCTATCTGCGGCGCACCTTCCGACGCTTCGCCCTGCCGTACCTGGTGGTGATCGCGGTCACCGTCGGTGTGCTGGGCTGGGCGGCGGCGAAGCCCGACGCGCCCAGCGCCTCCGGCTCGGACGAGCTCCAGAGCCTGGTGGCCGAGGCCGCGTCGCTGCGCGAGGCGATCGCCGGACTGCGCGAAGAGGTCGCCGCCGAGGCCGCCGCCGCCGACGAGCGGATGGGGGAGCTGGAGGGTCGCGTGGCCCGGCTTCGCAAGGCGTCCGCCGACGGCCAGAGCCCGGCGGAGCTGGCCAGCCGCCTCGACCACGCCCACCAGCGCATCAACGCCCTCGAGGGCCGCCTGAAGGAGCTGACCGCCGGCGCCGTCGCCGCCCCGGATCCCGCTCCCGCCGCCGCGGCGCCGCCCCCGGCCGCCGCCCCCGCCTGGTCCGACGCCGGCGGCTTCTAGGCGCGGCTTCCCCGCGGGGGCCTTGAAAAGGTCCCCGCGCCGCCTAGCTTCCGGGAACGATGGCGGCGCATGCGGCATCTGCCCCCATGCGCCCCGCAACCGGAGCATCCATGAAGCGAATCTTCCTGTTCATCCTGACGAACCTGGCCGTACTGGTCGTGCTGTCGGTCACGCTTCGCCTGCTGGGCATCGAGAGCTCGCTCCAGGCCAACGGCGTCGACCTCGACTACAACGCCCTGCTCGTGATCTCGGCGGTCGTCGGCATGGGCGGCAGCTTCATCTCGCTGGCCCTGTCGAAGTGGATGGCCATGCGCATGACCGGCTGTCAGGTGATCGAGTCGCCGCGCAGCGACGGCGAGGCCTGGCTGCTGGAGACCGTTCGCCAGCAGGCCCAGGCCGCGAACATCGGCATGCCGACCGTGGCGATCTTCCCGTCGCCCGAGCCCAACGCCTTCGCCACCGGCGCCCGCAGGAACAGCGCGCTGGTCGCCGTGTCGTCGGGCCTGCTCCAGAACATGAACCGGGGCGAGGTGGAGGCGGTGCTGGCGCACGAGGTGAGCCACGTCGCCAACGGCGACATGATCACCCTCACCCTGATCCAGGGCGTGGTGAACACCTTCGTGATCTTCCTGTCCCGCGTGGCCGGCCACTTCATCGACCGCCTCGTGCTGAAGAACGAGAACGGCCACGGCATCGGCTACGTCGTGTCGGTGATCGTCTGCCAGATCGTGTTCGGCATCCTGGCGAGTCCCATCGTCTACTGGTTCTCGCGGCGCCGCGAGTTCCGGGCCGACGCCGGCGGCGCGCGCCTGGCCGGTCGCGAGCAGATGATCGGCGCGCTGGAGCGCCTGAAGGCGGTGGCGGATCCGACCCCGCTGCCCGACCAGATGTCGGCCTTCGGCATCTCCGGCGGCACGGCGGGCGGCCTGCGCCGGCTCTTCATGACGCACCCGCCGCTCGACGAGCGCATCGACGCCCTGCGGCGCATGGAGTAGCCGCGGCGCCGCCGACTAGAGATCCTCGTAGCCCTCGTTCACCCAGGCCTCCAGGTCCTCCGGGATCTCGCGGGTGACGCTGGCCATCTGACGTGCCTGGGCGTTCCGGAAGTTGGCCTCGAACATCTCGGCGAAGTGGCCCTCGATGCGCTCGCTGAACAGGCCGATCGAGCGCAGCGTGGGCAGCACGAAGCCGGAGACCGGTCCGAGCCGGCCGCCGCTCTGCTGCATCATCTTGCCGATGGTGTCGCGCTCCTCGGCCAGCTTCGTCATGGCGTCCTTGGGGTCGACGCCGGCTTCGGCCCAGATCTGGAAGACCTGGTCGCGCACCGACAGGCCGGCCCGCGAGTCGATCAGCAGGCGCGCCGACTCGAAGGCGAAGTCCTCGATGACGGTCTTCTCCTCGTCGGACAGCTCGGGGACCACCCGCTTCAGGTACTTGATGCCGTAGCCGGTGTGGCGCGCCTCGTCGCGGGCCACGTAGGTGAGCAGCTGCTTCAGCAGCGGCTCGCGGGTGGCGTTGCGCATGTCGCGGAAGCTGTAGAGGGCGAGCCCCTCGGCGACGACCTGCATGCCCACCGCCTTCAGCTTCCAGTCCTCGGCCTCCAGCACGTTGTCCAGCAGCTTCTTCAGGCCGTCGGAGATGGCGGTCACGTCGTCGAGCAGCTTCACGTAGGCGGCGAACACCTCGACGTGGCGCGCCTCGTCGAGCGTCTGGGTGGCGGCGTAGAACTTGCCGTCCATGTGGGGAACCGCGTTCACCAGCTGGCCCGCGACCATCAGCGCGCCCTGCTCGCCG
>JBNLVK010000116.1:0-23008 GCA_050618055.1 Myxococcota bacterium | reverse complement strand
GGCCGCGGGCCGGGTCGCCGACGCCATGCAGCGTCTGCTGGTCGCCGCGCGTTCCTAGAGCGTCACCGCCGCGTTCGTGATGATCTTCGCGTCGCGCTCCTTCGACGTGACCTGGAGCAGGATCGTGTCGCCCTCCTTCCAGTACGCGGTGCGGTAGGTCTCGCCGGGGAAGGCCACGCCGGCGAAGCGGGCCGCATAGCCCTTCACCTTCGTGGTGTCGCCGCCGAGCACGTGGTCGACGACGGCCTTGCAGGCGATGCCGTAGGAGCACAGCCCGTGGATGATGGGCGTGTCGAAGCCGCCCATCTTCGCGAACTCGGGGTCGGCGTGGAGCGGGTTCTTGTCGCCGTTCAGCCGGTAGAGCAGGGCCTGCTGGGCCAGCGTGGGCGACTCGATCACGCCGTCGGGCTCGCGCTCCGGCGGCAGGTTGCCGGCCTTCGGGCTCTCGGGACCGCCGAAGCCGCCCTCGCCGCGCAGGAAGAGCGACATGCGGTTGGTGAAGAGCGGCGCGCCGGACTCGTCCTTCGAGACGTTCTCGATGATCACCAGCGCCGCCTTGCCCTTGTCGTAGATCTCGGCGACGCGGCCCTCGGTGGTGAAGGCAGCCTCGGTGGGCAGCGTCCGGTGGATCACGATCTCCTGCTCGCCGTGGAGCAGCATGGCCGGGTTGAACTCGAGGCCGGGCACGTCGAACATGCCGCCGCCCCCGCCCCCGCCCGCGTCCTTCTCGAGCGAGCGGCGCACGCGGCTGGTGAAGCTGCTGGCCGCCACCACCGCGAAGCTGGGCAGCACCTTCAGGTTCTTCTCGAAGGTGTACTCGAGCTCGCGCTCGCCGGTGGCGTCGAAGCCGGCGCCGATGCCCAGGTGGTAGAGGATGACGTCGTCGGGTCCGTACCAGCCGGGGGTGGTGCCGAGGGAGGCGCCGAGCGCCTTGTCGCGGTCGATGGGCATGGGGTCTCCTGTTCGGGGCGAGGCCGCATGCTACCCCGATTGACAAGGCCGCGCGGAGGCCGGACCCTCGCGGACTCGACGGAGGACTCCCATGCTCGATCTCCTGATCCGCGGCGGCACGGTGGTGGACGGCAGCGGCGAAGCGCCCCGCACGGCGGACGTGGGCATCCGCGACGGCCGCATCGTGGCCGTGGGACGGGTCGACGAGCCCTCGAAGCGCACCCTGGATGCCGACGGCCTGCACGTGACGCCCGGCTTCGTCGACGTCCACACCCACTACGACGCCCAGGTCACCTGGGATCCCTACCTGCTGCCCACCGGTCAGCACGGCGTGACCAGCGTCATCTTCGGCAACTGCGGCGTCGGCTTCGCGCCCGCCCGCCGGGGCGACGACGAGCACCGCTTCCTGATCGAGCTGATGGAGGGGGTGGAGGACATCCCGGGCGCGGCCCTCTCCGAGGGCATCCGCTGGGACTGGGAGTCGTTCCCCGAGTACCTGGACGCGGTCGATCGCGCGCCCAAGGCGCTCGACGTGGGGGCCCAGGTGCCCCACGGCTCCGTGCGCACCTACGTGATGGGCGAGCGCGGCGCGAAGAACGAGCCCGCCACGCCCGAGGACATCGCGGCGATGGCGGAGATCGTGCGCGAGGGCATCGCCGCCGGCGCCCTCGGCTTCTCCACCTCGCGCACCATCGCCCACAAGGCGCTCGACGGCGAGCCGGTGCCCGGCACCTTCGCCGCCGAGGACGAGCTGTTCGGCATCGGACGCGTGCTGGGCGAGCTGGGACGCGGCGTTTTCGAGGTGGCCGGCGCCGGCGCCGCCGGCGAGGACGTGGTGGCGCCGGTGAAGGAGATCGCCTGGATGCAGCGGCTCTCCAAGGAGATCCGCCGGCCGGTCTCGTTCGCCATGCTCCAGGTCGACACCGCGCCGGACCTGTGGCGCGAGCAGCTCGAGCTGTCGCGCAAGGCGGCGGAGGAGGGCGCCTGGCTGGTGCCCCAGGTGGCCGGCCGCCCCTTCGGTCTGCTGATGGGCCTCCAGAGCGACTTCCACACCTTCAGCGGCAAGCCCTCCTACCGGGCGCTGCTCGACCTGCCGCTGGCCGAGCGGGTGGCGCGCATGCGCGATCCGGAGACGAAGCGCCGCATCCTCGCCGAGGAGCGGATCATGGACCACTGGATGAGCGGCATCGGCACGGCGCCGGAGACGGTCTTCCCGATGGGCAACCCGCCGTACTACGAGCCCACCCAGGACGACAGCATCGCCGCCGAGGCGAAGCGGCTGGGCCGCGACCCCTTCGACCTGCTCTACGACCGCATGCTCGAGGACGACGGCAGGGCCATGTTCCTGCTGCCGGCGCTGAACTACAGCCAGCGCACCTGCGACCCCATCTACGAGATGATCCACCACCCGAAGGCGGTGCTCGGGCTGGGCGACGGCGGCGCCCACTGCGGGATCATCTGCGACGCCAGCATTCCGACCTTCATGCTCACCCACTGGGTGCGCGACCGGACACGGGGCCCGCGCATTCCGGTGGAGTTCGCGGTGAAGCGCATGACCCGCGACACCGCCGAGCTCTACGGCCTGCGCGATCGCGGCCTGCTGGCGCCCGGCCTGAAGGCCGACCTCAACCTGATCGACCTGCCCAACCTGACGCTCCACTCGCCGGTCATGGCCCACGACCTGCCGGCCGGCGGGCGCCGCCTGCTCCAGGACGCGTCCGGCTACCGGGCGACGGTGGTGGCCGGCGAGGTGACCTTCGAGGACGGGGAGCCGACCGGCGCGCTGCCGGGCCGGCTGGTCCGCGGCGAGCAGGACGCGTAGCTAGCCGCGCGAGGCCGCCCGCTTCGCCACCTCTTCCAGCATCACCTCGGTGGCGCCGCCGCCGATGGTCAGCACGCGGGCGTCGCGGTACATGCGCTCGATGGCCGACTCGCGCATGAAGCCCATGCCGCCGTGGAACTGGGTGCAGTCGTACATCACCTGGTTCACCAGCTCGCAGCCGAAGGCCTTCACGCCGGACATCTCCTTCACGTTGTCGATGCCCTGCTCGCCGAGCCAGGCGGCGTGGTACATGGAGGCGCGGGCCGCGTCGACCTTGGCCTGGTTCATCGCCATGCGCTGGCGGATGGCGCCCAGGTCGAAGAGGTTGCCGCCGAAGGCCTGCCGCTCCAACGCGTACTCGACGGTCATGTCGATGGCCTTCTGGGCCGCGCCCAGGCCCATGCCGACCAGCACCATGCGCTCGTTCTGGAAGTTCTTCATCGTCTCGTAGAAGCCCTTGTGGGGCGTGCCGAGGAGCTGGTCGTCGGGCACGAAGCACTCGGTGAGCGTGAGCTCGGCGGTGTCCGAGCAGCGCCAGCCGTGCTTGTCGAGCTTCTTCGAGACGTGGAAGCCCTCGGTGCCGCGGGGCACCAGGAACATGGAGATGCCGTACTTGTTGTCCGGGTCGGTGCGGGCGGCGACGATGGTCATGTCGCCGTAGACCGCATTGGTGATGAAGGTCTTGGTGCCGTCGATCACCCAGCCGCCGTCCGCCTTGCGCGCCGTCGTGCGGATGCCGGCCACGTCGGACCCGGCCGCCGGCTCGGAGACGCCGATGGAGAGGATCGTCTCGCCGGAGAGGATGCCGGGCATCCAGCGCTCGTACTGCTCGGGCGTGCCCGAGTTCACGATGTGGGGGCCGGCCATGTCGGTGTGCACCAGCACGGTCACGTCGAAGCCGGCGAAGGTGGAGCTGCCCAGCGCCTCGGAGAAGGCCGCCGACGCGATGGGGCCCAGGCCCAGGCCGCCCAGCGCCTCGGGGACGCGCAGCCCGAGCATGCCCAGGCCGCCCAGCTGGCGCAGGATCTCGCGCGGGACCTTGCCGTCCTCCTCCCACTTGGGAGCCTCGGGGACGACCTCCTTGGCGACGAAGTCGACGGTCTGCTGGTAGATCGCCTGGAGCTCGTCGCTCATGTACGCGTTGCGGTTCGCCATGGCGCAGAACGTATCACGAAGGCGGGGGGTCCCCATCCGCGACCGCCTGGGAGTTGCGTGCCGCGTCGGCGTAGACGCCCTTGGCCATCAGCGACAGCTCCTGCTTGCGGCGGGCCAGGTACACCTCGGCGCGGACCGCGTGGACGGCGGGGTCCCGCGGCGCCGCCAGCCCCGCCCACTCCACCAGCTCGCAGGCCCGGCGCAGGTCGCCGGCCTGGGCGACCTCCTGGGCCCGCTTCGCCAGCGCCGCGGCGCCGCCGGCCAGGGCTGCCACCTCCGCCGCCACGGCCGCCTCGCGGGCCGGCTTCAGGTGGGCCGGGTTGCCGTCGTACCATCCGCCGTAGAGCCGCCAGACGTTGCGCACCACGAACTCGGGCTCGTCGTAGACCGGGCGCAGGTAGGGCTTGTCGAGCACCGCGTCGGGCAGCCGCACCTCGTGGAGCAGGGCGTCGAGGCGTTCGCCGGCGTTCATGCGCAGCAGGCTCTGCTCCACCAGGAACTCGAGCGCGCCGGCCAGGTCGAGCAGCACGCGGCGGACCCGGTCGCGCCCGCCCACCGGCAGGCCGTGGGCGGGCAGCAGCAGCTCGGCGTCCAGGCCGGCCATCTCGCGCAGCGCCGCCGACCATTCGAGCGGGTAGCGCTGCACCTTCTGCGGGTTGCCCGCGTTCGGGAACACCCAGGTCACGAAGTCGCCGGCGCAGATCGCGCGCCGCTGGGGGAGCCAGGCCCACAGGTGGTCGTCGGTCTCGCCCTTCGCGTGGCGCAGCTCCAGGTCGAGCTCGCCCACCTGGAGCCGCAGCCGGTCCCGGAAGGTGGTGTCCGGCGCGATCCAGCGGGCGGGGCCGAAGGCCTGGCCGGCGCCCGGGCCCATCGCCCCGATCGGACCCACATTGCGGCTGCCGCCGAACTGCCGGGCGTTGATCACCGCGTTGTAGCCGTTGGTGAGCCGGTAGCGCGCGAAGCGGTCGGGCAGGGCCTCGTGGCCCACCACCCGCGGCGCCCGGTCGCCGCGGCGCCCGGCGTCCTCTACCAGGGCGGCGGCGCCGCCCACGTGGTCGATGTGCCCGTGGGTGTAGGCGATGGTGTGGAGGGGCAGGGGCTTCCAGCGGCGCAGCCCGGCGGCGACCGTCTCGCCGAAGGCCTCCAGGCTGGTGTCGAACACGACCAGGCCGTCCTCGCTGGCGAAGGACACCACGTGGGAGAAGGCCTCGATCACGGCGATGCCGGGGGCCACCTCCGACAGCTCGCCGGTCACCCGGTTGACGGAGCCGGGACCCTCGTAGACGCCCTCGTCGATGAAGCGGGCCGAGAGCCCGAGCAGATCGGCCATGGAGTCCTCCCGGAGGCCCTTGTACCATGCGCCACCCCGCAGCAGGAGCCCCCCATGAGCTGGAACTTCGGAGACATCCTCGACGGCATCGGCGGCGTGCTGCCGCCCGACGCGCCGGCCCTGATCCACGGCGACGAGCGCGTCGACTGGGGGCAGCTGACCGCCCGCTCGAACGACCTGGCCCGCGCCCTCGTCGACCGCGGCGCGCGCCCCGACGACAAGGTCGCCTTCTACATGCGCAACCGGGTCGAGTACCTGGTGGCGCTGGCGGCCTGCTTCAAGGCCCGCCTCGTCCACGTGAACGTGAACTACCGCTACCTGGACGACGAGCTCCACTACATCCTGGACAACGCGGACGCGAAGTTCGCGATCTTCGGCGACGAGTTCGCCGAGCGGGTGGACGGCCTGCGCGAGCGGCTGCCGAAGGTCGGCCACTGGATCCAGGCGGGCGCGGCGGGCGCCGCGCTGCCCGACTTCGCCGAGGACTTCGCGGCCCTGGCGACGTCGGGCGACGGCAGCCCGCTCGACATCGAGCGGTCCCCCGACGACCTGCTCTTCATCTACACCGGCGGCACCACCGGCATGCCGAAGGGGGTCATGTGGCGCGCCGAGGACCTGTGGGGCGCGCTCTCCGCCGGCGGCACGCTGGCAGCCAGCGGCGGCGTCCCGCCCGCCGACCTCGAGACCCACGTGAAGAACGTGGCGGCCCACGGCCCCGGCTCGATCCAGATCCCGGCCTGCCCGCTGATGCACGGCACGGGCCTGCTCACCGCCATCCTGAACATGGCGGGCGGCGGCTGCTGCATCACGCTCACCGGCCACTCCTTCGACCCGGAGGAGCTCTTCGACGCGGCGCAGCGACACCGGGCCGAGTCGATGGTGATCGTGGGCGACGCCTTCGCCAAGCCCATGCTGAACGCGCTGGAGGCGAACCCGGACCGCTGGGACCTGTCCAGCGTGAAGATCGTGCTGTCCTCCGGCGTCATGTGGAGCCAGGAGGTGAAGCAGGGGCTGCTGGCCCGGCACGACGGCTGGATGCTGGCCGACATGTTCGGCTCCTCCGAGGCGGTGGGCTTCGGCTCGTCGGTGAGCTCGGCCGCGGGCGGCACGAAGACCGCCGTCTTCCGCATCGGCGACGACTGCAAGGTCTTCACCGAGGACCACCGGGAGGTGGCGCCGGGCAGCGGCGAGCGCGGCTTCATCGCGCGCCGCGGACCCATTCCCCTCGGCTACTACAAGGATCCGGAGAAGACGGCGAAGACCTTCCCGACCATCGACGGCGTCCGCTACTCGGTGCCCGGCGACTGGTGCACGGTGGACGAGGACGGGACCCTCAACCTGCTGGGCCGCGGCAGCGTCTGCATCAACACCGCCGGCGAGAAGGTCTACCCGGAAGAGGTGGAGGAGGCGCTCAAGACCCACGCCGACGTGGAGGACGCGCTGGTGGTGGGCCTGGCCGACGAGAAGTGGGGCCAGGCGGTCACCGGCGTGGTGCAGCTGCGCGGCGGCGCGACCCTCGACGAGCAGGCGCTGCGCAGCCACGTGCGCGAGCGGCTGGCCGGCTACAAGACGCCGAAGCAGGTGTTCGCCGTGGAGAAGATGTTCCGCGCGCCCAACGGCAAGGCCGACTACAAGGGCGCGAAGGCCTTCGCCGAGGAGCGCGCCCGGGCCTGATCAGGGTGCCGGCGGCGTCGCCCGCGGAAAGCCCGGCGCGCCGGGCGAGAGGGCGCGCAGCCGGGCCGTCACGCGCTGGAGCTCGGCCCGGGTGGCTTCCGCCTCCTCGCGTTCGAGCGCGGCGCGCAGCTCGGCGTGGCGGCGTCGCAGCGACTCCACCTCGGCGCGGCCGGGCACGGTCAGCAGGTTCGTGAACACGTACTCCTGCAGGCCGTAGCCGCGCAGCAGGGCCTCGGGCGTGGTCTCGCCGGAGCGCAGGTCGAACAGGCGGAAGTCGTGGGCGACCAGCCGGTCGAGCATGTCCTTCGCCTCGTCGCCGAAGCCCTGCAGGCCGAAGGGCCAGTACTCGATCGACAGCAGCAGCCCGTCGTTGGCCTCGATCAGCTCCGACATGCCCTCCAGCACCGCCAGGTCGGCGCCCTGCACGTCGACCTTCACGAAGTCGACCCGCCGGTGGCCGCCGCCGGGCTCGGCGAAGTAGTCGTCGAGGGTGACCGCCTCCACCTCGATCGACTCCCGCTCGCCGTCGTCGTAGATGCGGTGGTCGCCCTTGTTCTCCGGGGCCAGGTAGAGGCGGATCGAGCCGGGCGCGTTGGAGACGGCCTTGCGCTCGATCACGACGTGGTCGAAGCCGTTCAGGCGCACGTTGCGCTCGAGCAGGTCGGCGCTCTCCGGGTCGGGCTCGAAGGCGACGACGCGGCCCTCGGGGCCCACGCTCTGGGCCGCCAGCAGCGTGTAGTACCCGACGTTCGCGCCCACGTCGACGAAGGTGTCGCCCGGCCGCAGGCTCGCCAGGATCATCTGGGTCTCGCGCGGCTCGAACAGGCCGGCGCGGATCTGGGGCGTCACGATCGTGTCGCCCGGGTTCAGGAACATCGGGATCTCGGCGGAGCCGGCCGTGAGCGTCGTGACGGCGGCATGCCGCAGCGCCGCGGACTGGAGGGCGAAGTCGGTGCGCAGACCGCGTTCGCCGGTGCCGAGGTAGAGCAGGGCGGCCGCCGCCACCGCCAGGATCACGAGCAGGATGCGTCCCAAGCCGCTCACCGTAGCGCGATGCCGGGACACAGGCGGCAGGCTTCTTCCAGCTCGCGGGGCGAGTCGCGAAGCTCGGGCCAGAAGGGCCAGCTGCGGCAGCGCTCCGGGCGCACCGGGTGGATCGCACAGCGCGTCTCGCGCCCGTCCTCCAGGAAGACGCAGCGACCGCCCAGGCCGGACGCGAGCCGGTCGCCGGCCGGGGTCAGGTAGCGGGAGCGGAAGGCCGCCTCGGCCATTCCCAGGTGGCCGGCGATGGCGCGCACGTCGGACGGCCCCACGCGCACGAAGCCCTCCGGCCGCGAGCAGCAGTTGCCGGAGCGCCGGCAGCGGAAGCGGAACGGGTAGCCGGCGCGCTCTTCCACGGCGCGAGCGTACCGGGCTGCGTCCCCGCGCGATACCCTGCGGCGCCATGCCGGACCTGCTGCGCGTCGTGAGTCCCGCCGACGGCTCGATCGTGGCCGAGCGCCCGCTGGCCGGCGCGGCGGAGATCGCCGCCTGCCTGGATCGCGCCCGCACGGCGCGGCCCGGCTGGGCGCGCACGCCACTGGCCGAGCGCGTGCGCATCGCGACGGCCTTCGTCGGCGCTTTCGTCGCGCGCCGCGACGAGATCGCCCGCGAGATCACGCTCCAGATGGGTCGGCCCATCGCCCACAGCCCGGGCGAGGTCGGCGGCGTCGAGGAGCGGGCGCGCCACATGATCGCCATCGCCGAGGAGTCGCTGGCCGACGTGGTGCCCGAGGCGAAGCCCGGGTTCACGCGCTTCGTGCGCCGCGAGCCGCTGGGGGTCGTGCTGACCATCGCGCCCTGGAACTACCCCTACCTGACCGCGGTGAACTCGGTGGTGCCCGCGCTGCTGGCCGGCAACACCGTCGTGCTGCGCCACTCGTCGCAGACGCCGCTGTGCGCCGAGCGCTTCGCCCAGGCCTTCGAGTCCGCCGGCCTGCCGGACGGCGTCTTCCAGGCGCTCCACGCGGGCCACGCCGAGACCGAGCGCCTGATCGCTTCGCCCGGCGTCGACTTCGTGGCCTTCACCGGATCGGTGGGCGGCGGCCGCAGCGTGCAGCGGGCGGCGTCGGCGCGCTTCATCGGGGTGGGCCTCGAGCTCGGCGGCAAGGATCCGGCCTACGTGCGCCCCGACGCCGACCTGCCCCACGCCGTGGAGCAGCTGGTGGACGGGGCCTTCTTCAACGCCGGCCAGTCCTGCTGCGGGATCGAGCGCATCTACGTGCACGAAGAGGTCCACGACGCCTTCGTCGAGGCCTTCGCCGAGACCGTGCGCGGCTACCGGCTGGGCGATCCGCGGGACGCGTCCACCAGCCTGGGGCCGATGGTGCGGGCCTCGGCCGCCGACTTCGTGCGCGGCCAGGTGGCGGAGGCGGTGGCGGCGGGGGCCACGGCGCTGATCGACCCCTCGGCCTTCGAGCGCGACGCGCCGGGCACGCCCTGGTGCGCGCCCCAGGTGCTGGTCGACGTCGACGCCTCGATGCGCGTGATGCGCGAGGAGAGCTTCGGTCCGGTGGTCGGCATCGAGCGGGTGTCCGGCGACGAGCAGGCCGTGGAGCGCATGAACGACAGCGACTTCGGGCTCACCGCCTCGGTCTGGACGCGCGACGCGGAGGCGGCGCTCGCCATCGGTAGTCGCGTCGAGACCGGCACCTTCTTCATGAACCGCTGCGACTACCTGGATCCGGCGCTGGCCTGGACCGGCGTGAAGGACTCGGGCCGCGGCTGCACCCTGTCGCGCATCGGCTTCGAGGCGCTGACCCGCCCCAGGTCGTTCCACCTGAAGACGGGCTAGGCGCCCTCCGCGTTGCGCAGGGCGAGCTGGCTGGCGCCCAGCAGCGCCGTGTCGGCCTCGAGGCAGACCTCGAGGGGCAGGCTCTCGAGCAGCGGCCGGAAGCGGCCCTTGTCGCGGAACGCCTCGAGCACGCCGTCGCGGCGCAGCGCCGGCAGGATCTTCCCCGCGATGGCGCCGCCGATCCAGACGCCGCCGAGCGCGAGCTGGGCCAGCGCGGCGTCGCCCACGGCGGCGGCGTAGCTCTCGCAGAAGAGGTCGAGGGCCTCCGCCGCGCTGGCGTCGCTTCCGCCGAGCGCGGCGCGGGCGATGGCGGCGCTGCGGTCCTCGCCGTCGAGGGGCGGGGCGTCTGCGTCCCCTTCGCGCAGCACGTCGTAGACCGCCGCCAGCCCCGGACCCGACACCACCTGCTCGACGCTCACGCGTCCGAGGCGCTCGCGCATGCGCTCCAGAACGCGCATCTCGCGCGCGGTGCGCGGCGCGTAGCCCACGTGGCCGGCCTCGGTGGCCCGCGGGTGGTGACGCGCTCCGTCCCAGTCGAGCACGGCCAGTCCCAGGCCCGTCCCCGCCGCGGCCACCACGACGGGACCTTTCGCGCGCGGGCGGGTTCCCCTTTGGAGCACCTCGAAGCGCTCCGCCGGCAGCGCGAGCATGCCGAAGGCGGTGGCCTCGAGGTCGTTCATCAGCTTCAGCTGCCTCGCGCCCAGGACCTTCGCCAGCGCCGACGCCTCGACGCGCCAGGGCAGGTTGGTGACGGCGACGGCGTCGTCGATCACCGGTCCGGCCACCGCCACGCAGGCCGACGCCAGGCCCGGTCCGCCGTGGGCGTCCAGGAACGCCGCCAGCAGCGCGTCCAGGGAGGCGTGGTCGGCGCTGCGCAGGCGTGCGCTGGCGGCGGGCTGCGCGGCCTGCGCGCTCTCGTAGAGCGAGAGGCGCGTGTGGGTACCGCCGACGTCGGCCGCCAGCACGCGTTTCGGGTGTTCCGGGGCGGCCACGGCCTGCGAATACCACAGCGCGCCGGGGGGTGTCGAGCGGCCGCAGGACGGCGGCTGCACCCGGTCGGGAAGGGGCCGGCGCGGGGCGAGTGAATACCCCGCGCCGCGCCTGCGTCTCGCAGGAGACACATCGAAATCTCCAGGGCTGGAGGACAGGACATGCGAGATGTCGGCGCCGGGATCCGGCGGGCGATCACTGGGGGAACGCAGTTCGCTGGGACGTCCCGGCGTTGGCGCGGGGTCGCGGTCGCCGTTGCGGCCGCGGCCCTGTCTGCATGTGCGGCGCCGCCGCCGCCCAAGGCGTCGGGCTCGGCGCTGCGGCTCGAACGGGCCGTGGCGGCGGGTCTCGACCTCTACGACGCGCGCGAGTTCGCGGTCGCGGCCGAGCGCTTCCACGAGGCGGCGCGCGAGGCCCACGCCCTCCGCGACGCGAAGACCGAGAAGACGGCGCTGTCGGCCGAGTGCACGTCGTGGCTGCGCGCCGGGCACATGGGCGCCTTCGCCGCCTGCACCGAGCGGCTCGGCAAGCTGCACCGGCGCTCCCACGCGCCCGATCCGGGGCTGGGCGCGCTGCTCGCCCTGGGCGCCATCGCCGGCGAGCGGCCGGCGCCGCCCTTCCGCGTTCCCGCGCAGGTGGCGCCGCTGATCCGCGCCGCCGCCCACGAAGGAGACCTGTGATGCGAACGACGAAGACGAGCTGGATCGCCGCCGCGGTCGCGTTGTGCAGCCTGCCGCTCGCCGGCGGTGCGGCGACGCCGCGCGAGCGTGCCGTCGAGCAGATCCCGGAGCTGATGGGCCGCATCCTCGAGTCGCAGGAGGAGATCCGCGAACGCGAGAGCGAGCTGGCGCCGGTGGTGCAGGAGTACGACCAGCGCCTGGTGGAGAGCAAGCGCGAGATCGACTCGGCCGGCACCGACCAGGAGGCGGTCGAGGCCCTGATCGACTACGTCGAGTCCTACGCCTCGCGGCTCGAGGCCCAGCAGGAGGGCCTGCGTTCGATCGAGTCGGCGGTGGTGCGCATGCGCGCCGACGCCCGCGAGCTCGAGCGGGTGGCCGACAGCGCGGGGCGCGACCAGGAGCCGAAGGAGGTGCGCGAGAGCTTCTACCAGGACCAGTTCCAGGGGGTCGCCGCCGCCACCTCCGAGCTGGCCGGTCGGCTCGATCGGGAGGACGAGGCCGAGACGGCGGGCGCGGTGCTGCACGCCAGCTGGGCGTCCCACGGAACGCTGCTCGAGCTGCCGCTGCCCGAGCTGGGTCCCGACGGCGCGGCGGCCTTCGCGCGCAAGATCGAGGGCCTCTACGCCCGCCACCAGGCGCGCAGCAACCAGCTGCGCGTCGAGCGTCAGTCGGTGCGCCGCCTGCTCGACCTGCTGATCGAGCGCCAGCTGGCGCGGCGCCTGGACGCCCTGTTCGCCGGCGGCGACACGGGCGCGCTGGGCGAGGTGCTGTCCGGCGAGGGCCGCTCGGCGTCCTTCCAGGACCTGGGCGGTGTCGTGCGCCGCGCCCTCGACATCCCCGCGTCGGCGGGCGGCCTGGCGCGCTCGTCGCCGTCGCTCGACCGGCTCGACTACTTCGCGCGCGGCGGTCACCGCGACCGCGACGCCCGCTAGGAGGACGCCATGATCCGCAAGCACACGATCCGCAGTCTGGCGCTCGCCGCGTCGCTGGCCTGCCTGGCCCCGAGCGGGGCGCAGGCCTCCTCCGAGACCTGCCGCGAGTGGTACCGCGAGCACGAGCAGTGGCGGGCGCGCGTGGTGGGCCTGGCCCTGGCCGACGCGCCCCAGCGCGCCATCGACGAGGCGCTGTTCGAGCTGGTGCAGCGCGAGGCGTACCTCACCTCGTGTCCCGCGCGCGTCGACGCCCAGCGGCCGCACCTGGTCGGCTGGCGGCTGGTGGGCCTGGCGCCGCCGGAGTACGCCGGCGCGGTGATCGAGTCGGTGCTCGAGGAGGGCGGCTTCGATCTCGACATGCGCCGCCGGTTCGCGCCGTTGCGCACCGCGCGACGGACCCGCTAGGGCCATGTCGGCGGGGGTCCTGCGCACGGCGCGCGGTGGACTGGTCGGCGCGCTGCTGTTCGCGCTGGGCGCCCTGCCGCTGCTGTGGATGGCGCGGCTGGGCGAAGGCTGGCGCGGCACGCTCGACGCGGCCTGGGCCGGCTTCGCCGGCGCGGTCGACGCGGTGGGCTGGGTGCTGGTGCCGCAGGTGATCCTGGCGGTCGCCGTGTTCGGCGTGGCCCTCCAGCACGCGGCCTCGCGGCTGGCCGGGACGGCCGGCGTGCCGCCGCCCGCCTGGATCGATCCGGCGGTCGAGTCGGCGCTGCTGCTCGGCATGCTGGGCACGCTGTCGGGCATGGTGAACGGCTTCGCCGGCCTCACCCCCGACGCGCTGGAGCCGGGTCCGCTGGTGCACGCGCTGGGCACGGCGCTGCGCAGCAGCTTCGTGGGCTTCGGCATCGCGCTGGTGGGCGTGTGGGTGCGGGCGCTGCCCGCGGCCTCGCCGGAGGCGTCGTGAGCGCGGCCCGATCGCCGCTGGGCGCCGGCCTCTACTTCATCGACGTGCTGGCGTGCCTGCTCTTCTGCCTGGTGCTGGCGCTGGTGGGGGCGCGCTTCGGCACCGAGCAGAGCGTGCCGCTCGACCTGCCGGAGCTGGCGGCGAGCGACGCGGGGGGGCCGTCGCTCACCCAGAGCGAGATCTCGCTGCGCGAGACCGACGCGGGACCCGAGCTGTGGTTCGACGGCGAGCCGATCGCCTTCGACGCGCTGGCGCGCCGGCTGCGCGAGGACGCGCCGCCGTCGGTGGTGGTGCGCAGCGAGACGTCGCTGCTCTCGCGCGTCGTGGGCCTGGTGCACGACGCGGGCATTCGCGAGATCGAGCTGGCCTACGAGACGCAGGGGGGAGGGCGATGACGTCGATCATCCGCTTCGGGTTCTTCGCGCTGGCGGCCGCCCTGGTGGTGGCGGGCGTGACGTTCTGGGGAACCGTGCCGCCGGCCGCGGCGCCGGCGGACCGAACGGCCCTGGCTCCGCCGGAGGAGGCGGGGGATGCAGCCGTCCCGGCCCGGGAGGTCCCGCCGGTGCCCGGGGCGCCCCCCGCTGCGAAGCCGCCTCCTCCGGCGGTCGAGCCCGTGACCGCTCCGGCGCCGCCGGAGCCCGTGGTCGCCGAGCCGGTGCTCGACGAGGAGCCGGTGGACCTGGTGCCGCGCGGCGCGTTCGCCGAGGCCGCCGACGCCCCCGACACTCCCGACGCCGAGCGCGCCGACCCGTGGATCGAGGCCTCGGTGGCGGAGACGCCGGAGGAAGGCGGCGAGCCGGCGGCGGAGGCCGCCGAAGCCGCGCCGGAGCCGGTCGACGTGGATCGCGCCGGCGACCTGGTGCGGCGCATGCTGGCCCTCTACGACGCGATGCGCGAGTGACGGCGACCGCCCAGCGCCGGCTGGCCTGCGCGGTGGTGGCGTGCTGGATCGCGGCGCTGGCCGTGGGCCGGGCGCAGGAGCCGCATCCGGACCCGCCGCCGGAGCCCGCCGCCGATCCGCCGCGGGCGCGCGTCCAGGCGGTGCCGCAGCCCGCGCCGGAGCCCGTGGTGCAGGCCGCCGATCCGCCGCCCCCGGAGCCCGCGCCCGCAAGGCCGGCGCCGCCCGAGCCGCCGGCCCCGTCCGCCGTGCTGTCGGCCGCCGACCTGGCCCGCGGCGACCACCTGCTGTCGGACACCGGGCGCTTCCCGGTGATCAGCGCCAGCTACCAGGGCATGCAGAGCTTCCGGCGCTACGCCGCCGCCATGACCGGCCTGGGCGGGCGCTTCGTGGTGGTGAGCCGGCGCCGCATCGTGGGCGAGATCGACCTGTCGCGCGAGCCGGTCGGCATCCGCGAGCCGGCGCTCGGCCCCGGCTTCTCGCCGCGCGCGCGCGACTACAGCGACGAGCCGGCGCTGGCCGGACCGGCCCGCAGCGTGCGCGAACGCTTCGGACCCGATGCGGAGATCATGCTGCTGGTGCCGCGTGCGGTCGACGCGGGCCTGTTCGGCGGGATCGCCCGCGAGCTGGCGCGGGTGGCCGACGGGCACGCGGAGTTCCGGGAGATCGAGGGACGCTACGAGCAGGCGCCGGGCGGCAGCCTGCGCTTCCGGCTGGTGTCGGCCGTGCACCGGGACGGGCGGCGCATTCCGCTCGGCTCGGTACTCGACCTGGGCGCACTGGCCATGGGGGGACGGGGATGAGACGACGGGTCGTGATCGTGCTGGGGGCGGGGGTGCTGCTGTCGGCCCCCGCGTGGGCCGATGCGGAGATCCAGCGCAAGATCGCGGCGCTGCGCGCGCTGACGCCGCGCGCGCCGGCGGCCGCTGCACCGCCGCGCAGCGTCGGGAAGGCCGGCACGGCCGGCTGCTCGGCGGCCCGCGCGCGACGTCTCGATCCGGCCGAGCGCACGGTCGTGACGATGCGCGCCATTCGCGACGCCTCGCTGCGCTACGGCGTCTCCGCCGAGCTGATCCGCAGCGTGATCCGCCACGAGAGCGCCGGCAACCCGGCGGCCGTATCGCACAAGGGGGCCATGGGGCTGATGCAGCTCATGCCCGCCACCGCCCGCCAGCTGGGTGTCAGCTGCGCGTTCGATCCGCGCCAGAACGTGATGGGCGGCACGCGCTACCTGCGCGAGATGCGCAACCGCTTCGGAAGCTGGCGCCTGGCGCTGGCGGCGTACAACGCGGGGCCGGCGCGCGTCGAGTCGGGCCGGCGCTGGCCGCGCGAGACGCGGAACTACGTGGAGCAGGTGCTGCGCACCTGGCGCGGAAGCAACGGGTGACGGAGCGGGCGCCCCGGGGCTGCCGGGCGCCCGCTCCGGTTCCGTTCGCGGGTGAAGGCGCGACTAGGGCGTCGCGTCCTCGATGGCGTCGGCCGCGGCCTCGTCCGCCGCGTCGACCGCATCGCCGGCCGCCTTCTTCGCGTCGTCGGCGGCCTGCTGCGCGTCGGCGGCCGCTTCGTCCGCCGCCTCGGCCGCCGCCTCGGCACCGGCCGCGATGGCGCCCGCCGTGGCGCTGCCGGCTTCGGCCGCGGCCTCCTTCGCATCCTCGGCGGCTTCGGCTGCGGCCTCGGCCGCTTCGTCCGCCGCGGCCGCCGCGTCGGACGCCGCCTCTTCGGCTGCTTCCGCTGCGTCCGCGGCCGCCTCGGCGGCCACGTCGGCCATCTCCGCGGCCGAGTCGGCCAGGGCGTCGGCGCTCTCTTCGGCCTGCGCGCAGGCCAGGCCGAGGCAGAGTGCCGCAGCCAGGATCCAGATTCGGTTGGTCACGATCGCGTTCCTCCCCCCGTGGCGTCGGCGCAGGACACTCCCCTGCCGCGCACCGATCGCCGTCGAGCGTTCGCCGATAGGGTGCCGTGCAGGGACGATTTGTCACGCAAAAGACGCGGATCCGGCAAAACGGCGTTCTGGGCGCCGCGACCCGGCGTCAGCCCGCCTGCGCCAGCTCCAGCCCGTACAGCTCCGCCACGTTCCCCGACAGGATCGCCTGCTGCTGCTCGGCGGTCAGGTCGCTGCCGTGCTCCTTCAGCATGTCCTGGGACCAGGGCCAGGTGGAGTCGCTGTGCGGGAAGTCGTTGGCCCACATCAGGCGCCGCCAGTTCATCAGGTTCGCCGTCTTGAAGGCGACCCAGTCGTCCTGGAAGGTCGTGTAGATGTTCTCGGCGAAGTACTCGGAGGGCAGCTTCGACAGCTTGTCGCCGGCCGGCAGCCAGTAGCGGTGGCGCTTGTAGGCGTGGTCCATGCGGTACATGTAGTGGGGCACCCAGCCGGCGTCCGCCTCGACACACACGATCTTGAGGTCCGGGTGGCGCTCGAACACGCCGCCCAGCACCAGCATGCCCATGATGTCCTGGCAGCCGCGCACGATCTGGAGGAAGCCGTTCATGGCCGGGCCGCGCGGCTTGCTCTGGAAGGCGTAGTTGCGGTCGGTGAGGATGTGGAACGACAGCGGCAGCCCCAGCTCGATCGCCTTCTCCCAGAAGGGATCGTAGATGCGCGAGTCGTAGTCCTCCTGGGCCGGGTTGCCCGGCATCATCACGCCGCGCAGACCCAGCTCCTTGATGGCGACCAGATCGTCCATGCCCTGCTCCGGGCTGCCCATGGCCGTCTGGCCGCAGCCGAACAGGCGGTCCGGGTGGGCGCCGCAGTAGCCGGTGAGCCACTGGTTGTAGGCGTCGAAGCAGGCCTTCTTGAGCTCGAAGTCCGGGTGGTTGCAGAGCACCATGCCGACGGTCGGGTAGATGATCTCGGCGGCGACGCCGTCCCGGTCCTGCTCCTGCATGCGCGCGTCCGGATCCCAGCCGCCCTTGTGCATCTCGTCGAAGCGCACGCCCATCACCCGGATCTCCTCCGGCGGCTTGCCGGCGGCGGCCACCAGGCCCATGGGCACCGGCTTCTCCAGGCCGGGCACGAAGAAGGCGTCGCCCAGCGTCTCGTGGTACTCGAGGCGCGGCGCGCGGTCCTTGAACTTCGGGTCGATGAAGTCGACGTAGGTGTGGGGCGGCTCGGTGATGTGCGAGTCGGCGGAGATGATGGGGTAGGTCGCGCTCATGCCTGGCCTCCTCGGAGGACGCGTCCCGGCAGGGTGCCGTCGGGATCGATCGCGTCCTGGTCGTCGATGCGGATCGGGGTGCCCTCGACGATCACCGCGCGGACGCCGGTGGCGTCCGACACCAGGCGATCGGCGCCGGCGGGGAAGTCGCGGGTGCGCCGCAGGGGCGAGCAGCCCACCGTCGCCGCGTCGAACACGGTGACGTCGGCGGGACAGCCCACCGCCAGGCGCCCCCGGTCGGTCAGGCCGAAGTGGTCGGCGGTGGCCGAGGTGAGCTGGCGCACGCCTTCTTCCAGCGACAGGGTGCCGGTCTCGCGCACCCAGTGGGCCAGCAGGTGGGTGGGCGCGCAGGCGTCGCACAGCTGGCTGGCGTGGGCGCCGGCGTCGGAGAGCCCGAGCACCGTGGTCGGATCGCGCAGCAGGTCGGCCACGGCGCCCTCGTCGGTGTTGGCCACCGGCATGCGGAAGCGCGCTTCCAGATCGCTCGCCAGCGCCAGGTCGAGGGCCAGGTCGGAGGGCGCGACGCCGCGCTCCTCGGCCACCGACGCCAGGTCCCGGTCCGCCAGCTCGGGCTGGCCCGGGCACTCGGTGATGACCATGTCCCGCCAGCGCCCGGTGAGCACTCCCTGCTCGCTGCGCTCGCGGAAGGCCCGGCGGAACGCCTCGTCGGCGTAGACTCGCTTCTTGCCCTCGAAGTCGGCCTCGGACACGGGCTTGAAGATGGACAGGCTCTCGAAGGGGAAGGGCGCCTTGAACTGGAACTCGACCACCAGCGGGCGGCAGGACACCTGGGGGACGACGCGCACGCCCTCGCCCTGGAGCTTCGCCGTGTCCTCGAGCAGGCGCTTCTGGGCGTCGCGCGGGAACATGCCGGCGAGCAGCGCGGTCCAGCTCACCTCGCGACCGGTGGCGCGCTGGATGTCGGCCAGCTCGTTCAGGAAGAAGCCGCGGCCGATGGTCGCCTGCATCACGCCGTGGTCGCGTCCGGCGAGGGCGCCGGCCAGGGTGCGAATCTCGTCCACCGACGCGGCGCGGCTGGGCACCGGCTTGCCGGCGTAGCCCACGTGGGTGGGCGCCTTCGACGTGGCGAAGCCCACGGCGCCGGCATCGAGCGCCTCGTCGACGATGCGCCGCATCTCGGCCACCTCCGCCTCGGTGGCCTCGCGCTCGGTGGCGTCCTCGCCCATCACGTAGAGGCGCACCGGCGTGTGGCCGACCAGCGCCGCCACGTGGATGGCGGTGCCGCGCCGCTCGATGGCGTCGAGGAACTCGGGGAAGGTCTCGAAGGGCCAGTCGTCGCCCACGCCCTCGCGCAGCGCGTCCAGGGACATGCCTTCCACGCTCTCCAGCGTGCGCAGGATCAGGTCGCGGTGGGCCGGGCGGGTCGGCGCGATGCCGAAGCCGCAGTTGCCCATCACCACGGTGGTGACGCCGTGCCAGGGCGAGATGCTCAGCATGCGGTCCCAGAAGACCTGGGCGTCGTAGTGGGTGTGGATGTCGACGAAGCCGGGTGCGACCACGCAGCCGTCGGCGTCGAGCGTGCGTTCCGCGTCGCCGCTCACCTCGCCCATGGCCGCGATGCGGCCGTTGCGGACGGCCAGGTCGCCGCGGAAGCCGGGCGCGCCGGTCCCGTCCACCAGGGTCCCGCCGCGGATCACCAGGTCGTATTCGGCCATGTGGGGCCTCCCTCGAACCAGTGTAGGTGGGAGGCCGGTCCCGGGTCTAGCGGCGCGGCCTGGCCCGACCCAGCTTCGTCCGCTGGCGGTTGATGTCCTGGAGCATGGCGATGCCCTCGTCGGCGACCGCCTGGCCCGCCACCTCGTCGTCCTCGCGCTTCAGCTCGTCCATGTCGACCCAGGCGGCGTAGATGCCCCGGGTGCGCTCGGTGATGATGCCGGCCTTGAGCAGGGTCTTGATCAGCACGCGGAAGATGTTGGTCGACTCGCGCATGTTGTCGCGGCGGTCCTCGTCGCCGAAGACCTCGAGCACGGCGCCGCGCACCCACTGCCAGTCGAGACCGAACTGGGCGTAGATGGCCTGCTTCTGCTCGGCGTTCACCAGGTTGAAGAGCAGGGTCTGGAAGCACTGGGCCGCCCACAGCTCGACCTGCTCGTGCTCCTCCTCGGACAGCTTCGGCACGGTCCGGTCGGCCCAGATCTTCCCGAACTTGTGGTGGAAGGCCTCGTCGGTCATGACCAGCTGGACCAGGCGCCGCAGCACCGGATCGTGGGTGCGGGCGTGCAGAGTGGCGAAGGCGCCCATGGCCAGGCCTTCGATCAGCATCTGCATGCCGACCAGCTTCTTGTAGACCTGCGGCGCGATCACCACCTCGTTCATCAGCGACGCCAGGGTCGGACCCGCCGCCAGGGGCTTGCCCCAGCGCGCCTCCACGTAGCGCGAGAAGCCGGCCACGTGGCGCGCCTCTTCGCGGGCCTGGTTGGTGGCGTACTCCTGGGCGCCGGGCTCGCGCAGGATCTGGCAGAGCGACGCCGACAGCGAGAGCGCGCCCTGCTCGCCGTGCAGGATGCTCGACAGGAAGAAGTGGGCGTTGGCGTTCGCCATCTGGATCTTCTGCCGCTCGTCCAGGCGGTCCGCCACCGCGCAGCGCAGCTCGACCACCATCTCGGTGGGCAGGATGGTGTCCTGCTCCAGGTCGAAGGCCTGGTCGTAGTCGATGTAGGCCGGATCCGTGGGATCCCAGAAGTGGTCCTCGGTGGCCGAGATGATCGCGTCGAAGACGTCCTGGCGTTCGCCGTAGCGATCGACCTCGATCATGGAGGGGAAGTCGTCGCGGTCGACGGTGTCGTAGATGGGGTCGTGGGTGATGTGCTGCGGCATGGGTTCTCCCGGGCGCCAACCATAGGGCGTCCGGGGGGCGATCGGCGAGGGTGCGTCCCGGGGCGCGGGATCAGGAGCTGGCGGCGGCCGCGTGGGCCTCGAGCAGCTTCACCGCCTGCTCGCGCTGGCTCTGGCGCTGGGGGCTCTTGGCCGGCTTGCGCGCCAGGTCGAGCGGCGTCTCGCCCTTGTCGTTGGTCGCGCTGGCGTCGGCGCCCAGGGCGAGCAGCGTCTCCAGGGCGTCGATCTTGCCGTTGAAGGCCGCCACGTGGAGCGCCGAGTTGCCGTTCTGGCTGGTGGCGTTCACGTCCGCCCCGTGCTCGACCAGGTGGAGGATGATGGCGGGCGCCTCGGAGCGTACGGCCACCGACAGCGGCGTGTTGCCGCCCTCGGTGAGCTTGTTCACGTCGGCGCCCTTGCTCACCAGCAGCACGACGATCTCGTACTGTCGCACCTGGATGGCGTGGTGCAGGGCGGTGAAGCCGTTGGGCCGCGCGATGCCGATCTCGCCGCCCTTCTCGATGATGCGGCGCATGACCTCGATGTCGCCGGTCCGCGCGGTGAAGTGGATCGGAGCCCAGCGGCGGATGCCCAGTGCGTTCACGTCGGCGCCGCCGTCGATGAGCGCCAGCGCCGCGGCGTGCTGCTGCTCCCGCGTCGCGATGTGCAGCGGGGTCATCTTGCGCCGGTTGCGTACCTCGGTGTTCGCGCCGGCGGCGATCAGCACCCGGATCACCTCGACGTGACCCTGGAGCGCCGCCAGGTGGAGCGGCGAGACCGCGAGATCGTCGAGCGCGTCGAGGTCGGCGCCCTTTTCGGCCAGCAGCTTCGCCGCCTCGGCCTGGCCACCGTAGGCCGCCGCGTGCAGGGGAGTGGCTCCCTCGGCGTCGGCCAGGTTCACGTCGGCCCCGGCCTCGAGCTGCTTCGTCAGCGCCTTCGTGTCGCCGGCGAAGGCGGCGGTGTGCAGCGGACCGGTGAAGTCGCGCGGCGTGTTGTCCTCGCCGGAGCCGTCGCTCTGCCAGTGGAGGGTCGGCTTGCCCGAGCCGCGGCGCGCCCGGTAGGGACGCGGATCCCGCGGCGCCTTCGGGGTCACCACCTGCTCCGCGTCCGCGGGAGCCGCCTCCTCGGCGGTCGCGCCGTCGGGCCAGACGCCGAGCAGCAGGACGGCCACCAGGGCCGTCGAGAGGGTCCAACAGGCTGCGCGCATCGCGGTGCTCTCCTATCACGGGACGAGGACGGGACGAGGGCCCGTGGGGGTGGGTGGCCCCGGGTCACGGGCGGGTGATGAGTCTATCGGTTCCGGGGCACGCAACGGACCGCACAGCTGCTTCCCCTCGGGGGCCCGGGCCGACCGGCCCGGGCCCGCCGTTATGCTCTGCCCGTGCCTCCGCAGACACTGTACTGGGCCCTGGGGTTCGCCCTGCTGATGGCGTTGGCGCTGCCGCTCCACGCGCTGCGGGTGCGCGGGCGCAGCTACGGCCTCTACAGCGCGGTGGTGCTGGGCTTCTCGCTGTCCGGGGCCGCGGCGGCCCTGGTCCGGCTGACGGGCTGGCTGGACGCGCCCTGGCACCCGTGGCTGCTGGGCGCCTTCGTCTACGGCGTGGCCGCCATGGCCCTGCACATGATCCACCTGGTGCGGGCGCGCCTGCGCGGGCGGCTCTACCGGGCCCTGGTCAGCGTGCCGGGCCAGACCTTCAGCGCGGCCGGCTTCATGGCCTTCTGGTGGCTGCTGGTGCTCCTGCCGATCCGCCTGGTGCTCTGGCTCCTCGGGGCCGAGGGCGTGCTCGCGGCGCTGCGCTGGCTCGACCTGGCGCCCTTCGCCCTGGCGCTCGTGTCGGTGGCGACCTCCGCGCGTCCGGCCCGCGAGTGGGTGCGCATTCCGCTGGGCGGCGGGCGGCCGGAGCAGGGCGGGGGGCCGGAGCAGGTCTCGCGCGTGCCGGTCGAACGCTACCGGCGCCGCACGCCCAGCCCGCTCGGGGCGCGCACGCTGCGCGTCGTGCAGATCACCGACCCGCACCTGGGTCCGTGGCAGTCGGTGTCGCGCCTGCAGCGTCACATCGAGCGGCTGCTCGACCACGACCCGGACCTGGTGCTGCTCACCGGCGACTTCCTGACCATGGAGGGCATGGGCACGCCGGGTGCGCTGGCCGAGTCGTTCGCGCCGCTGCGCCGCGTGGCCGACCGCTGCTACGCGATCTTCGGCAACCACGACCACGAGGCGCCGGAGGAGGTGCGCGGTGCGCTCGCCGCCAACGGCATCCGGCTGCTGCTCGACGAGGAGGTCGTGGTCGAGACGCCGGTCGGTCCGGTGCAGATCCTGGGGGCCGACTACGTGGGCCGCGGCCGCCGCGAGCACCTCCGGGACCTGCTGGCGCGCCACCCGCGTCGCGACGGACACCTGCGCCTGCTGCTGCTCCACGATCCGCTGGGCTTCCAGCACGTGCCCGACGGCGCGGCGGACCTGACGCTCTCCGGGCACACCCACGGCGGTCAGGTCGGACTGGTGAGCCTGGGCCTCGACTGGACCGTGCTGCAGCGCTCCCGCTGGCCGGACCACGGGCTGTTCGCCCGCGGCGAGAACCGTCTGTACGTGCACCGCGGCACCGGCTTCTACGGCTTCCCGCTGCGCGTCGGCGTCCCCGGCGAGCTGTCGGTGCTCGAGCTGGTTCCGGAGCCGTCTTCCTGAGGCCGCGGGCCGCGCTCAGATCTCGGCCTGCTCCTCGGCCCAGTCGCCGACCAGCGGCAGCTTGAAGCGGTCGCCGCCCTGCAACGCCTTCACCATCAGCAGGATCCACAGGATCAGCGAGATGGGCGAGAGCAGCATCGCCACCATGCCGCCCACCAGCGGCACGATC
>JBNLVK010000115.1:0-18517 GCA_050618055.1 Myxococcota bacterium | reverse complement strand
GTGGACGTCCCCGAGCGCCTTCCGCCCGCGCTCTTCCAGCGCATGCAGGCGGCGGCGGTCGCCAGCCCGCGCATCGTGCCGCTGCACGTCGCGCCGGAGCGCGCCGCCTACGTGCTGCGCTGACGGTCCTCGCCTACGAGGTGGGCGCCTCCCCCTGGCTCCAGTCGCAGACGCCGTTCGGGAAGATCTCCTCGAGCCGCGCCTGCTCGCCGGCGCTGGGCACCCAGCTGCCGTAGTCGCCGTCGGCGATCGACTGGGCCACGCTCTTCAGCGCGCACTGGAAGATGCCGCCCTCGATCGGGCCGCCGGCCACGATGCGCGAGCTCTGGTGGAGCTGGAACTGCTGGGTGCACACGCCCGCCGGCTCGTCGTCCAGGATGCCGTCCCACACGTCGTCGCCCGCGGCGATCTCGGAGCCGTCGGTCGCGAAGCAGCGGTCCACGGCCAGCGGCGGACGGTTGCCGGCCACGCCCAGCTCCGGGTGGTCCAGCAGGTTCAGCATCCACTCGTCGATCACCTCGAAGGCCTCCGGCGTCTGGTCGTAGGCGACGAAGGGCCGCGCGTCGGTGAACCAGATGACCTGGTTGTCGGCGTCGCCGCGGGCCTGCTCGAGGCGACGCCGCGTGGCGAAGGACTGGTGGCTGTGGTGCATGTCCAGCTCCTCCTCCAGGTAGTGCCGCCAGTCGATCACCGGAATGTCGATGTCGCCCCCGAAGTGCATGCCGCTCTGGTAGGCGGCCTCCACGGCGAGCGGATCCGACGTGCGGCGCGGCTCCGGCGTCACACCGCCGTCCGGGCTCAGGTACATGTTGCGCGAGCTCCAGGGGTCGAAGTTGGCCAGGTCGAGGCCGCCCGAGAACGGGAAGCCCTCGGGCACGATGTCCACCGTCTCCGCCCAGCTCCCCACCTGGGCGTTCAGGTCGAGGAACTCGGTGGGCGACAGCACGCCGTCCACCAGCGCCTGCAGGCCGTACTGCACGCCCTCGTTGCCCCAGGGCGTGCGCGCGAAGCCGTGGGCGTCGGTGCCGTAGATGTTCACCAGGTCGCCGGCGTGGGTCCATTCCACGCCCGCCGTGCCCTGGGCCAGCTTGTCGATGTCCGAGGTGTCCTCGAAGGTCGGGTTGAAGACCAGCGGCGTCAGGCCGAACCAGGCGCGGCGGCACTCGGTGATGGCCGGGTTGGGCGGTGCCTCGGGCACCGGCGCGTTCAGGCCGATCAGCGAGTACAGGAAGTAGAGCTGGTTCCACTGGTCCTGCTCGCCGCTGCTGAAGTTCAGCGGGTTGCGGCTGGCGTTCAGGCCCTGGACGGCGCGCCGGTTCAGCACGTCCTGCCACTTCGGGTTGAAGCGGTCCGTCACGTCGAAGTAGTACTCGAGGAGCTCGCAGTCCCCGACGTGGATCGTCTGGGTGATCATGTCGGAGTAGGAGTACTGGGGAATGGCGGCGTCGAGCAGGCCCGGGTGGTTCTGGGCGTAGACGTACTGCTGGATGGCACCGCCGGATCCGCCGACGCCCACCGTGTAGAGCGGGACGCCGTGGCTCTCGATGAAGTGCTCCTTCAGCATCAGCGCGGTCTCGCCGCCGAGCTGGAGGTTGTAGTGGGTGTTGGTGCGCAGGCCGGTCGAGTTCACCACCGCGTAGCCCAGGCCGAGCTGGACGTCCGGCAGCCGGGCGCTGGTGCTGGTGGTGCCCTGGGTGTGGCCGATCGCCACGCCGCCCTGGAGGCTGAAGACGAGCCGCCCGTTCCACAGCGAGTCGTCGGGCTCGCCGGGATCGGTCTCGGTGGTCGGGGCCAGCATGGCGACGCTGTAGATGAAGCGGTTGTTGGTGCCGCGCTCCCAGCGCACGATGAAGGGAACCGTGTGCCCGTCCAGTGTCGTCGTCATGGCGATGTCGGCGGGCAGCGTTCCGCCCGGGTCGGCCAGGGGCAGCCAGTCGCCGCCCGTCGAGCGGTACAGGTAGTCGAGGCGCGTGTGGCCGGCGCAGTCCTTGCTCCAGCCGACGATGTCGGCGCCGGCGGTCGGGTAGCCGCGACCGTCGCTCGGGTAGTCGCCGTTCGCGTCCTCCTGGGCGACCGGAATGCCGATGGCGTCCTGGTTGTCGACGATCGGCTGGCCCAGGTCGGCGCGCGCGGTGGTGCACACGAAGGGCTGCTGCTGGGGACCCGAGAAGATGGGGCCGCTCTCCGGGTGGTTGGTCACCTCGAGATCCGCCTTCACGCTGTGCGCGTTCGGGTGGCTCTTCAGCTCGAGCAGGTTGCTGCCGAGCGCGAACCCGTCGACGACGCCCACCAGGTCGCCGTCCTCCTCGTAGAGCGCGTCGGTCACGTCCTGCCCGTTCAGGAGCAGGGTGGCGTGGCGCTGGAAGAAGCGGCCGGGCGTCGAGACGCGCACGAGCGCGTCGCCGCCGCTCACCTGGTCGGGGGCGCTCGACAGGATCTCGATGGTCCAGCCGTTGTGGCACGAGCCGAAGGCCATGAGCCAGGTGGACAGGGCGAGCAGGAAGAGGGTGCGGAAGGCGGAGCTGCAGCGAGACGACATGGGGAATCCTCCGACGGGGTGGGACGACGGGTACCACCGGGTACCGCCACCCTACGACCCCGCACGCGGAGGAGTCAATCCGTCGTCGCCACCTTCTCGCCGGCGCGCTCGATCCACAGCCGCTCGACGGTGGCATTCACCGGGTAGGGGCGGTTGGGCGGTCCGTAGCGGCCGAAGGTGTCGAGCTCGAGCTCGGTCACCGCGTCCACCGTCTCGATTCCCTGGGTCACCTTGCCGAAGACGGTGTACTGGCCATCCAGGTGGCGCGAGTCCTGGTGGACGATGAAGAACTGGCAGCTGGAGCTGCCGGAGAAGCCGGTGTTGGCCATGGAGACCGTGCCGCGCAGGTGCGGGTAGTCGCTGAACTCGTCGCGCAGGCGCACGCCCGAGTTGCCCTTGCCGTCGTTGCGCGGGTCCAGGTCCTTGGTGTGCGGATCGCCGCCCTGGATCATGAAGCCGGGGATCACGCGGTGGAAGTAGGTGCCGTCGTAGAAGCCCTCTTCGGCCAGCTCGACGAAGCGGGCGACCGTCTGCGGCGCCAGCTCCGGGTACAGCTCGATGCGGATCGTCCCCAGCGCGCCCATGTCGAGCACCGCCACATCGCGCGGTCCGTCGCCGATCTTCGCCAGCGACACCGGCTCGGCCGGCGGCTCGGTCTCGCTCCCGGTCGGCTCGGGCGGCGGGGCGTAGCAGGCGAGACACAGCAGCAGGGCGAGGGCGGCGGAGAGACGGGTGCGCATGGCGGACGTATCGGCCGTTCGGGTGCCCCGTGTTAGGGTCCCCGGATGCCGCTCCTCTGCCGCCTCGCGAAGCCCTGGATCGCGCTCCTGCTCGTCGCCCTACCTATAGGGACGGCCGGCGCCGGCGAGCCCGATCCGGTGCGCGGCCGCGCCGGAATGGTGGTCTCGACCCAGCACGACGCGGCCCGCGCCGGCCAGGCCATGCTGGCCCGCGGCGGCAACGCCGTCGACGCCGCCGTCGCCACGGCCTTCGCGGTGGGCGTCACCCAGCCCTTCTCGGCCGGCCTGGGCGGCGGCGCCTTCGTGCTGATCCGGCTGGCGGACGGCCGGGTCGTGGCGCTCGACGCCCGCGAGACGGCGCCGGCCGCGGCGGATCGCGACATGTACGTGCGCGAGGGCGTGCCCGAGCGCGCCTCGCTGTTCGGTCCGCTGGCGGTGGCGACGCCCGGCTTCGTGCGCGGCATGGCGCTGGCCCTCGAGCGCTGGGGGACGCTGCCGCTCGACGTGGTGCTGGCGCCGGCCATCCGCCTGGCGGAGGAGGGCTTCGCCATCGGTCCGTACCACGCGGCCATGCTCCAGCGCATGCGTGGCTACGGCCTGCCGCGACGCTTCCCCGAGACCGGGCGCATCCAGTTTCCCGACGCCGGCGCCAGCGAGCCCCGGGTGGGCTGGCGGCTCGTGCAGAAGGACCTGGCCGCCACGCTGCGGCGCATCGCCGAGGAGGGGCCCGAGGTCTTCCACACCGGCGACGTCGCCCGCGCCATCGCCGACCACATGAAGGCCGTCGGCGGCCTCGTCACCCTCGACGACCTGGCCGGCTACACGCCGAAGCTGCGCGAGCCGGTGCGCGGCACCTACCGCGGTCTCGAGGTGGTGTCGTTCCCGCCGCCGTCGTCGGGCGGCATCGCGCTGGTGGAGACGCTGAACATCCTGGAGGGGCTCGACCTCTCCGCCGGCGCCGGCAGCGAAGAGGCGACCCACGCCATCGCCGAGGCCATGAAGCTGGCCTTCGCCGACCGCGCCGCCTACCTGGGCGACTCCGACTTCGTCGACGTGCCGACGGCCCGCCTGGTCTCGAAGGAGTACGCCGCCGGCCTGCGCGCCCGCCTGCTGCCGGTCTGGTGGCGGCCCTCCACCTGGAGCAACGGCGAGCGGGCCATCACGGTCGAGGGTCCGGGCCTGCCGGCCGACGACGCCGGCACCACCCACCTCTCGACGAGCGACGCCCTGGGCAACGTCGTCGCGCTCACCATGACGATCAACACGCCCTTCGGCTCGGGCATCACCGTGCCGGGCACCGGCATCGTGCTGAACAACGAGATGGACGACTTCGCCGTGGCGCCGGACACGCCCAACGCCTACGGCCTGGTCGACACCACCGGCGCCAACGCCATCGCGCCGGGCAAGCGCCCGCTGTCGAGCATGACGCCCACGGTGCTGCTGGCCGACGGCGCGCCCTTCATGGTGACCGGCAGCCCGGGCGGACCGCGCATCATCACCACCACGCTGCTCACCGTGCTGAACGTGGTGGACTTCGGCATGAACGTGCAGCAGGCGGTGGCGGCGCCGCGCTTCCACCACCAGTGGGTGCCGGACACGCTGTTCGTCGAGCCGGAGACGGACCCGGCGCTGGTCGAGGCGCTGCGCGCGCGGGGTCACGAGGTGAAGGTGGCCCAGCGCCGCTGGTCCGCCGCCGAGGCCATCGTGATCGGCCCGGGCACCGGCACCCACGAAGGCGGGGCCGACCCCCGCACCGACGGACTGGCCGTCGGCTTCGACGGAACCTCCCCTTGAGCGGGAGGCGGGTGGCGCTGGCCGGTGCGCTCGCCGTGGTCCTCGCGGCGGTCGCGTCGCCATCGCCGGCGGCGCCGCCCAACATCGTGCTCATCCTCGTCGACGATCTCGGCTGGGCCGACCTGAGCGTGCACGGCGCGAGAAGGATCGAAACCCCCCACATCGAGGCCCTGGCCTCGCAGGGCGTCCGGTTCGCACACGCCTACGCGGCCGCTCCCTACTGTGGTCCGAGCCGTGCCGCGTTGATGACGAGCCGCTATCCGCAGCGGTTCGGCTTCGAGTACAACCCGGAGGCCGGCCTTCGGGGTGAGCGCTCGCCGGGTCTGCCCGCCGGCGAGCGAACCCTCGCCGACGAGCTTCGGGCCGTCGGCTACGAGACGATGCTGGTCGGGAAGTGGCACCTGGGGTTCCATCCGCCGTCCGTTCCGCGCCTCCGAGGCTTCGACGAGTTCTTCGGCTTCCTGGGCTCGACGCACCCCTACCTCGAGCCCGCTCGCTACGACGCGCTGTTCCGCAACGGGAAGAAGACGGCGGAGTCCGAGTTCCTGACCGAGGCGTTCGCGCGGGAAGCGGTGGCCTTCGTTCGGCGTCCCCGGAAGAAGCCGTTCTTCCTGTACCTGTCCTTCAATGCGCCCCACGTTCCGCTGGAGGCCCCGGAGCGCTACCGGGAGCGCTTCGGCTTCGTCGTGAACTCCGACCGCAGGACCTACCTGGCGATGGTCAGTGCGCTCGACGACGCGATCGGAGCGGTCCTCGGAGCGATCGATGCCGGGGGGCTGCGGGACGACACGCTCGTGGTCTTCACCAACGACAACGGAGGCTCGAAGGGCAACGGCGCCAGCAACGCGCCGCTCCAGGGTTCCAAGGGCACCATGTGGGAAGGCGGCATCCGGGTTCCGCTCTTCGTCCGCTGGCCGGCGCGCGTCGCGGCCGGGTCGCGCGACGAACGGATCGTCAGCCTGCTCGACGTCGGTCCGACGCTGGTGTCGGCGGCGGGCGGTCCGGTGGCGGAGAGCGGCTCGCGGGATGGGATCGACCTGGCGCTCGGCGTCGAGGCAAGGCCTGCGAAACCCCGCGGCCCGCTGTTCTGGCGCTCCGGACGCTCGAGCGCGGTCCGGGACGGGCCGCTCAAGCTCGTTCGCCACGAGCGCCGCGTCGGGCTCTACGACCTCTCGGCGGATCCCGGCGAGCGCGTCGACCTGGCGTCGGATCGCCCGGCCGAGGTCGCGCGTCTGCGGGCACTCTACGACGCCTGGGAGGACACGATGTCTCCGCCCGGCTGGGAGCGCCCACGCAGGCCCTTCGTCCGCTGGCGCGACGAGCCTGGCGCCGGCTAGGGACGGACCACCGCCTCGGTGTAGGCGTCGAGGCGCAGGATGCGTCGGGCGACGCGCAGCACGTCCTTCTCGCCCACCGCGGCGACGCGCTCCGGGTAGGCCAGGTGCGACTCGGGGCCCAGCCCGTAGCGGTCGTTCAGCGCGATCTGCGCCGCGTGCACCGCATTGCGCTGCTGGTCGATGGCGAAGTTGCCCGTCAGGTAGCGCCGCGCGCGCTCGAGCTCGCCGGCCTCGGGCGGCGCGTCGAGCAGCCGCGCCAGCTCGCGCAGCAGACCCTCGCGCGCCTCGTCGAGCCGCTCCGGCGCCGTGGCGATGTAGGTGACGAAGTAGCCGGGCATGAGCCCCTCGACCGACGACGCCGAGACCGCGTAGGCCAGGCCCTGCTTGTCGCGCAGCTCGAGGAAGAGGCGTCCACCCTGGCCGGCCAGCAGCTGGGAGATCACCTCCAGCGCGAAGCGGTCGTCGTCGTCGACGGCCACGCCGCGGAAGCCGACCACCAGGTGCGCCTGGGCGCGATCCTTGCGCAGGCAGGCCCGCCGGATCTCGCCCGGCGCGTCCTCGGCGGCGGGAGAGGGCGGCTCGAAGGCGCCCGACGGCAGGTCCGCCAGCCGCTGGGACACCGCGCCCGCGATGGCGTCCGGATCCACGTCGCCGGCGAAGGCCAGCACCAGGTTCTGCTGGTTCACCAGGCGCCGCTGGTGCGCCAGCAGCGCCTCGCGGTCGAAGGCGCCCACCGCCTCCTTCGAGCCCAGCGTGGGCATGCGGTAGGGGTGGTGGCGGAAGTGCTCCTGGGTGAACAGCAGGAAGGCGCGCTGGGCCAGCCGGTCCTCGCGCCGCTCGATGGCGGCCAGCGTGTCGCGCCGCTCGCGCTCGATCTCGGTGGCGTCGAAGGCGGGCTCGCACAGCACCTCGGCGAACAGGTCGAGGGCCGGCTCGAGGGTCGACACCGGCGTCTCCAGCGTCAGGCCGAAGCTGCTGCGGCCGGCGAACTGGTCGATCTCGGCGGCGCGCGTCTCCACCGCGCGGGCGAAGTCGGCGGCCGATCGGCTCTCGGTGCCGCGCAGCCACATGGCGCTGGTGAAGGCCGAGAGCCCCGAGGTCGCCTCGGTCTCGGCCAGCAGGCCGCCCAGCAGGGCGGCGCGCGCCGCCACGATCGGCAGGCTGCGCCGGGGCAGCACGTGCAGGGTGGCGCCGCCGTCCAGCGTGTAGGTGACCAGGTCCGAGCCGCTCGTCTCGGCCGGACGCGGCGCGCCGAGCCGGCGGTCGGCATCGCCCACCGCGCGCTCCACCGCCCGCTCGACCGCGGCGCGGTCGAGCTGCGACGCCTCGGCCTCGGGCAGCACGGCGCCCACGGTCAGGCGCTCGGGACGCAGGTAGGTCTCGGCCACGCGCTGCAGGTCGGCCGGCGTGGCCGCCTTCACGCGCTCCAGGTAGGCGCGCTCCGCCTGCCAGCCGCCGCCGGTCACCTGGAAGCCGCCCAGCTTGGCGGCCAGGCCCGACACGCTCTCGCGCTCGAAGTGCTCGTTGGCCACGAAGTTGATGCGCGCCTTCTCGATCTCCTCCTCCGACACCGGGGTGCTGCGCAGGCGCTCCACCTCGCGCACGCAGGCGGCGATGGCGTCCTCGACCCGGTCGGTCGCGGTCTCGAAGTCGATGGAGGAGACGCCCGGGTCGAGCGGCGTGTAGGAGTAGGCGTCGATGCGGTCGACGAGTCCGGCCCACTCCTTCACGCGGCGCACCAGCCGGCTGCTGTCGCCGGTGCCGAGCAGGTAGGCCAGCAGGTCCAGGTACGCCGCGTCCGGGTGCGCCAGGCCGACCGTGGGCCAGGCCAGCTCCACCGACGCGCGCTCGAAGGGGCGCGCCAGCAGGGTGGTGCGCAGACCCTTCTGCTCCGGCTCGGCCGCGCGCCGGTGCTGGACGTCGCCGCGGGGCAGGTCGCCGAAGGCTTCGCCCACGCGGGCCAGCAGGTGGGCTCGATCCACGTCGCCGGCCGCCACCACCACCAGGTTCGACGGGCAGTACCAGCGCTCGTAGAAGCCGCGCACGCGGGGGCGGTCGAAGGCGGCCACGCTCTCGCGGGTTCCCAGGATGGGGTAGCGGTAGGGGTGGGTGCGGTAGGTCTCGGCGAACATGGCGTTGCCGAGCACGCTGCCCGGCGAGTCCTCCGAGCGGCGGATCTCCTCCAGCACCACCTGGATCTCGCGATCGATCTCCGCCGGGTCGAAGCTCGAGTGCAGCACCGCGTCGCACAGCACGTCGATGCCCGTGTCGAGCCGGTCGGCCGGCGTGGTGGCGTGGTAGACGGTGACGTCGTAGGAGGTGTAGGCGTTGATGCGTCCGCCGGCGCCCTCGATCTCGCCGGCGATCTCGCCCACGCCGCGGCGGTCGGTGCCCTTGAAGAGCATGTGCTCGTGGAAGTGGGCGACGCCGCGCTCGCCGTCGCGCTCGTCGGCGGCGCCCACCCGCGCCCAGATCTGGAACTCGGCCACCGGCGCCACGTCCGTCTCGCACAGCAGCACGGTGAGGCCGTTGTCCAGGACCTCGCAGGAGACGTCGGGTGCCGTCACAGTGCGCCGAGCCTACCCGACGGCCCGGGCCGCCGCCGGTACCCTCCCGCCATGGACGACGTCGGCGTCTACGTCCACGTGCCGTTCTGCGAGCGCGTCTGCCCCTACTGCGACTTCGCCGTGGTGGGGGCGCCCACGCTGCCGCGGGAGCGCCAGCGCGGCTACGTCGACACGCTGTTGCGCGAGCTTCACCGGCGCCGCGGCGACTTCGCCGGCCGGCGCCTGGCCACCCTCTACCTGGGCGGCGGGACGCCGTCGCTGCTCCACCCGGACGAGATCGCGCGGCTGGTCGCAGCGGTGCGCGACGCCTTCCCCGGCGAGCCCCGGGAGACCACCCTCGAGCTGAACCCGGGAACCACCGCCCGCGAGCACCTGGCGGGCTTCCGCGCCGCCGGCGTCGACCGGGTGTCGGTGGGCGCCCAGTCCTTCGACGACACCCGGCTGCGTCGGCTGGGCCGCGCCCACGACGCCGCCGAGGTGCGCCGATCGCTGGCGGCCTGCCGCGAGGCGTTCCCCCGCCTGTCCCTCGACCTGATCGTCGCCGCGCCGGGCCAGACCCGGGAGGAGCTGGCCCGCGACCTGGACGCGGCCCTCGAGCACGCGCCCGACCACGTGTCCGCCTACGAGCTGACCCTCGAGCCGGGTACACCGTTTGCCCGAGCCGCCGCGGCGGGTCGGCTGGCGAAGCCCGCCGAGGAGGAGTGCGTCGCCCTTCTGCGCCAGGCCGAGGCGCGTCTGGCCGGGGCCGGGCTCGCCCGCTACGAGATCTCCAGCTACGCGCGTCCCGGCTGCGAGGCGGTGCACAACCGGCGCTACTGGGAGCGCCGTCCGGTGCTGGGGCTGGGCATGGGCGCCGTCTCCACCGATCCGCCGACGCCGGACCACCCCCACGGCGTGCGCCGGCACAACCCGCGCGTGCTGGAGCGCTGGCAGGCGGCGGTGGAGCAGGGCGCTCCGCCGCCGAGCGAGCCCCTGGGGCCCGCCGTGGCCCGCGGCGAGGCGGTGTTCCTGTCCCTGCGCACGGTGCGCGGGCTCGACGCGGCGCGCTTCGCCCGCGAGTTCGGCGCGCCGCCGCGCCACTTCTTCGGGCGGCAGATCGACGCCCTGGTGGCGGGCGGCCTGCTCGAGGAGGGCCCCGAGGGCGGCCTGCGGCTCACCGATCGCGGGCGTCTGCTGTCCGACGGCGTTTTCGAGGAGTTCGTGTAGAACCCATCTCGAAGACGCTCACGCGCGGAGCTTTCACCGTCGGTGTTTCCCCGGGCTTGGCGCCGTTTCGAGATGGGTTCTAGATTCAACGGGTGACGCGAACCGAGGCCCATCCGGCCGGCGGCGGCGTGCCGCTGACCGACCGTCAGAAGACCGTCCTGCGCGCGCTGGTGACCGCCTACGTGGGCGAGGCCGCGCCGGTGGGCTCGCAGACCCTCTCCCACGTGCTGCCCACGCGCCTGTCGTCGGCCAGCATCCGCAGCACCCTGGGCGAGCTGGCCGACCTGGGACTGGTCGAGCAGCCCCACACCTCGGCGGGTCGGGTGCCCAGCGAGGCCGGCCTGCGCCGCTTCATCGACGAGCTGCTGGGCCGCCCGCGGCTGTCCGACTACGACCGGCGCACCATCGACTTCGGCGTCGACGAGGCCGATCCGCACCGGGTGGGCCACGTCGTCTCCCAGCTGCTCTCGGAGCAGACCCGGCTGCTGGGCTTCGTCTGGACGCCGCCGGTCGACCGGGTGGTGCTCCAGCACGTCTCGCTGGTGCGGCTGGCCCACGACCGCATCCTGGCGGTGCTCGTGTCGACCACCGGCGCCGCCTACCGGCGCGTGGTCGACGATCCGGCCGGCCTCGACGACCGCACGCTCGAGCGCATCTCGGCGATCCTGCGCCAGCGGGTCCGCGGCCGGACCCTGCCCGAGGTGCGCGACGCCCTGGCCCGCGAGGCCGGCAGCCAGCGCCGCCAGGCGGATCGCCTGGCCCGGCTCGCCATCGAACTCGGGTCGAAGGCCCTGTCTGCCGATGAGGCAGAGCGGGAGGCCGGGGACGATCTGGTGATCGCCACCCGGCTGGCCCTGCTGGACCAACCCGAGTTCCGCGATCCGCGGCGGATCCGCGAGCTCTTCGAGGCCATCGAGACCAAGGAGCGACTGTTGGAGGTGCTGGACCAGATGCTGGCCGACCCGGGCGTCCACGTGACCCTGGGCGGCGAGGTCGACGACCCGGCCCTGCACCCGTTCGCCCTTGTCGCGGCCCGCTACGGTGCACAGGCTTCCGAGGCGCCGGGCGGCGCCGTCGGCGTGATCGGCCCGAGCCGTATGGACTACGGTCGAGTGATGACGCTGGTGGACTACTTCGCGAACAGCCTGACGGAGAAGCTCGGCGCATGAGTGGCGGACGACCCAAGGGGCCCCACGCGCCCGAAGGCTTCGACGAGCTGGCCGACCAGGCGGCGGGAGAGGTGCCCGACGACGGCGGCATGCTGGCGCCCAACCCGGAGCTCGAGGCCGCCATGCGGGAGGCCCTGGAGGGCATCCCGGACGGCGGCGACGCCATCCGCCGGGAGCCCGAGCCCCAGGCGCCGCCGGCGCCCCGGGCCGCCCAGGCCCCGCAGGGCGGGCAGGGCTCCGGCTCCCAGGGACCCAAGGACGACGAGGAGCTGGTGCTCGCGAACCCCATCGAGCGGGCGCCCCACGAGGAGGCCCACCGGCTCCAGGTCGAGCTCACCGACACCCGCGACAAGCTGCTGCGGCTCCAGGCCGACTTCGAGAACTTCCGTCGCCGGGCCGCCCGCGAGCACCAGGAAGCACTGCTCTACGGTCCGCAGAATGTCGTCAAGGACCTGCTTTCGGTGGTCGATAACCTCGACAGAGCCGTCGACCACGCTCGGCAGAGCGAGGGCGGGGACTTGCAGGGCCTTTTGCAGGGCGTCGAGCTGGTGCAGCGAGAGCTGCTGTCGGTGCTGGAGAAGCACCACGTCACCGAGATCGAAGCCCTGGGAAAGCCCTTCGACCCGGCCTTCCACGAGGCGATGGCGCAGGTCGCGGAAGACTCCGTGGCGCCGAACACGGTGATCGAGGTTCTTCAGAAGGGTTATCAGCTGAGAGATCGTCTGCTCCGGCCGGCCCAGGTGGTCGTGACCAAGGGGGCGCCGGCAGCGGACGATGGGCAGGGGGAGACCGCCGGATAGCGCCACGCGCCGTCGGCCGCCCCGGTGCGGAGGCGGCAGCGCGATGGGCAAGGTGATCGGGATCGACCTGGGGACGACGAATTCCTGCGTCGCCCTGTTCGAGAACGGCGAGCCCCAGATCATCGCGAACGCCGAAGGCGCCCGGACGACGCCGTCGATCGTGGCGTTCTCGACCTCCGGCGAGAAGCTGGTGGGCCAGATCGCCAAGCGCCAGGCGATCACCAACCCGGAGAACACGGTCTACGCCGTCAAGCGGCTGATCGGCCGCAAGTTCGACAGCGAAGAGGTGCAGCGCTTCGCGGCGATCGCGCCCTTCACGATCGAGGCCGCCGACAACGGCGACGCCCGCGTCACCGTCGGCGAGCGCAGCTACTCGGCCCAGGAGATCTCCTCCATGGTGCTGGCGCGCATGCGCGAGACGGCCTCCGACTTCCTCGGCGAGCCGGTGACCGACGCGGTCATCACGGTCCCCGCCTACTTCGACGACTCGCAGCGCCAGGCCACCCAGGACGCGGGCAAGATCGCCGGCCTGAACGTGCTGCGCATCATCAACGAGCCCACCGCCGCGGCGCTGGCCTTCGGCCTGGACAAGGGCGAGAGCGGCCGCATCGCGGTCTTCGACCTGGGCGGCGGCACCTTCGACGTCTCGATCCTGGAGATCGCGGACAGCGTGTTCGAGGTGCGCAGCACCAACGGCGACACCTACCTCGGCGGCGAAGACTTCGACATGAAGGTCTCCGAGTACCTGCTGGACGAGTTCCAGAAGGCCGAGGGCATCGACCTGCGCGAGGACACCATGGCGCTCCAGCGCATCCGCGAGGTGGCGGAGCGCGCCAAGCACGAGCTGTCGTCCTGCGAGGAGACCGACGTCTCGCTGCCCTTCATCGCGGCCGACGACTCGGGCCCGAAGCACCTGTCCATGACGCTGACCCGGCAGCAGCTCGAGGAGCTGAGCCACGACCTGATCGAGCGGCTGGAGGAGCCGTGCCGGATCGCGCTGGAGGACGCCGGCTTCGGGGCGGAGGAGATCGACGAGGTGGTGATGGTGGGCGGCATGACGCGCATGCCGGCCATCCAGGCCAAGGTGCGCGAGATCTTCGGGCGCGATCCCCACAAGGGCGTCAACCCGGACGAGGTCGTGGCCGCCGGCGCCGCCATCCAGGGCGGTGTGCTGGCGGGCGACGTCGACCAGGTGCTGCTGCTCGACGTGACCCCGCTGTCGCTCTCCGTCGAGACGCAGGGCGGTGTCGCCACCACGATCATTCCGCGCAACACCACCGTGCCGACCTCGAACAGCCAGGTCTTCTCCACCACCGAGGACAACCAGACCGTCGTGCGCATCCACGTGGTGCAGGGCGAGCGCGAGATGGCCGCGGACAACAAGACGCTGGGCCGCTTCGAGCTGGTGGGCCTGCCGCCGGCGCCGCGCGGCGTCCCCCAGATCGAGGTGACCTTCGACATCGACGCCGACGGCGTGGTGAACGTCTCGGCGAAGGACCTGGGTACGGGCCGCTCCCAGGCCATCCGGGTCACCGCCTCGAGCGGCCTCTCCGAGGAGGAGGTCGAGTCGCTGGTGCACGAGGCCGAGGAGCACGCCGCCACCGACCAGCAGCGCCGCGAGTGGATCGACCTGACCAACCAGGCCGACGGCCTCATCTACTCGACCGAGCGGACCCTCGAGGAGTTCGCCGACAACGTGACCGACGAGGACCGCGAGGAGCTCTCCGCCGCCATCGCGAAGACCCGGGAGGCGCTGGAGGGCGAGGACGCCGAGGCCCTGCGTGCCGCCGTGGGAGAGCTCTCCACCCGGACCTACCAGATGACCGAGTCGCTCTACGCGCAGCTGGGCGGGGAAGGCGGCGAGTAGCCCCCTCGGAGCGGGTGCGGCAGCCGGTTCCGTTTCCTAGCATTCGCCGGCCCCCGCAGAAGCTCCGGAGAGGCCCTTCCCGTTGGCCAAGCGCGACTACTACGAGATCCTGGGCGTCGGCCGCGACGCCGATGCGGCCGAGCTGAAGAAGGCCTATCGCGCCGTCGCCATGCGCGACCACCCGGACCGCAACCCGGACGATCCGGCCGCCGAGGAGCGCTTCAAGGAGGCCTCCGAGGCCTACGCCGTGCTCTCCGACCCGGAGAAGCGCCGCGCCTACGACCGCTTCGGCCACGCCGGCGTGGGGGCCGGCGGACCCGGCGCCGGCGGCTTCCAGGACTTCGGCGACCTGGGCGGCTTCACCGACCTGTTCGACGACCTGTTCGGCGACCTGTTCGGCGGCGGCCGCCGGGCCGGCGCGCGGCGCCGCCGCGGTCGCGGCCAGCGCGGCGCCGACCTCCGCTACAACCTGGAGATCGAGCTCTCCGACGTGCTCGAGGGCCTGGAGTCGACGGTCAAGATCCCGAAGATGCGGCCCTGCGGCAGCTGCGAGGGCTCGGGGCTGCCGCCCGGCGTCACCCCGGACGTCTGCGACCGCTGCCGCGGCGCCGGCCAGGTGGTGATGCAGCAGGGCTTCTTCCGGGTGAGCCGCCCCTGCGAGCGCTGCGCCGGCACCGGCGAGATCGCCACCGAGCGCTGCGACGACTGCCGCGGCCAGGGCCGCGTCGAGGGCCAGCAGACCATCAGCGTGAAGATCCCCTCCGGCGTCGACGACGGCACGCGGCTGCGCCTGGCCGGCGAGGGCGAGGCGGGCATCTCCGGCGGGCCGCCCGGCGACCTCTACGTGGTGATCAGCGTGAAGCCCCACGACCTGTTCGAGCGCGAGGGCCCGGACCTGCACTGCCAGGTGCCGGTGACCATGGTGCAGGCGGCGCTGGGCGCCGAGATCGACGTGCCCACGCTCGAGGGCAAGGTGAAGCTGAAGGTGCCCGAGGGCACCCAGTCGGGCACGGTCATGCGCCTGCGCGGCAAGGGCCTGCCCACCCTGCGCAGCTCGGCGCGCGGCGACCAGCTGCTGCACCTGTTCGTCGAGACGCCGTCGAAGCTGACGAAGCCCCAGCGCGAGCTGCTCGAGCAGTTCGCGGCCGAGTCGGACATGAAGGTGTCGCCGGCCCACAAGGGCTTCCTCGACAAGCTGCGAGACCTCTTCGACTGATGCGCCGTTCCGCGCTCCTCGCAGGCCTGCTGCTGGCGCTCGGCTGCGCGAGCGTGGGGGCCCCGCCGCCCAGCCAGGACGAGCAGGCGGCCTTCGACCGCGCCGTCGCCGCGGGGGATCCGGCGGAGGAGCGCGCCGCCCTCGACGCCTTCCTGCTGCGCTTCCCGGACGCGGTGCTCGAGCCCGAGGCCCGGCTGCGGCTCGGCGAGCTGCTGCTGGCCGAGGGCGACACCGAAGGGGCGCTGCTCCAGTGGTACCGGGTGGTGCGCGAGAGTCCGCGGACCACTGCCGCCGATTCGGCCCGGGTGCGCATCGCGCGCGTCGAGCAGCAGGCCGGCCGGCCCGACGAGGCCCGCCGCCTGCTCGAGGCGGTGCGCTTCTCGCGCGTGGCGCCCGAGGAGCGGCGTGCCGCCTACCGGATGCTCGGCGAGGTGGAGACGAACCCGGAGGCGCGGGTGCGCTGGCTGGTGGCGCTCCAGCGCGCGTCGGCCGACGAGGCGGTGTCCGACGCCGAGCGGCTGGACGTGGACCGGCAGGTCGACGAGGCGCTGCTGGGACTCGACGACGACGCACTGACGCGCCTGTCGCGCCGGCTCGGCGACGATCCGCCGGCGGCCCGGGTCTGGCTGGTGCGCGCCGAGCGGGCGCTCGACGCCGGCGACCTGCGCGAGGCCGAGCGCGCCATCGACCGCGCCTCGAAGCTGCCGCTGGCGCCGCGTCACGCCCCGCGCCTGGTGGCGGCCGCCGAGCGCCTGCGCATCCGCACCGCCGGACCGAGCGACGTCTCAGAGCTTCCCGGCTTCGGCGACCTGGCCGGGCGCGAGCTTCCCGCGACCGACGGCGCCGCCGGCACGATCGGCGTGGTGCTGCCGCTGTCCGGATCCTTCGCGCGCTTCGGCGAGGAGAGCCTGCACGGCGTGATGCTCGCCGCCGACCTGTTCGGCGAGGCGTCGCCCGAAGCGCCGGGCGTGCGGCTGCTGGTGCGCGACACCGCCGGCGATCCGGCGCGGGCCGAGGCCGCCGTGCGGGAGCTGGCCGCCGACCCGTCGGTGGCGGCGATCGTGGGTCCGCTGCTGTCGGCCGAGTGCGAGGCGGCGGCCTCGGCCGCCGAGGAGCTGGGCGTTCCGCTGATCACGCTCACCTCGCGCGAGGAGATCGCCACCCTGCGCAGCTTCGTCTTCCGCCTGCGCACGCGGCCGGTCGAAGAGGCCCAGCTGCTGGTGGACGGGGCGCGCGCGGCCGGCGCCCAGCGCTTCGGCATCCTCTACCCCAGCGACAACTACGGGCGCGCGCTGCGCGCGCTCTTCTGGGACGCGGTCGAGGCGCGGGGCGGCGAGGTCGTCGCCATCGCCGCCTTCGATCCGGAGTCGACCGACTTCGCCGACCCGATCCGCAAGCTGGTGGGCTACACGCTGCTGTCCAGCGAGGAGAAGGGGCTCATCCGCAAGCGCGAGGCCATGCTCCAGCGCGCCCGCCGGCTGCCGGCCGACGAGGCCCGCGCGCTGCGCCGGTCGGCGCGGTCGCTGGTCACCGCCGACGGCTCGCCGCTGCCGCCGATCGTCGACTTCGACATGCTGTTCATCGCCGACTCCTACCAGAACGTGGTGCTGATCGCGCCGCAGCTCGCCTTCCACGAGGTGTTCGGCGTGCGCCTGCTGGGTCCCGACGGCTGGTATCACCGCGACCTGGTGCGCGTCGGCCGCGAGCACGTCGAAGGCGCGATCTTCGTGGCCCACTACTTCCCCGAGAGCCCGACGCCGTGGGTGCGCGACTTCGCCGACCGCTACGACGCCACCTTCCTGCACGAGTCGAACGTGTTCGCGGCCCAGGCCTTCGACGCCGCCAACCTGGTGCTGGTGCAGCTGGCGCGCGGCTTCGACAGCCGCCAGGCGGTGCGCGACGGCGTGCTGGCCACCGAGTCGTACCCGGGCGCGAGCGGCGTGCTCACCATGCGCTCCGACGGCAACGCCAACAAGCGTCCGTTCCTGCTGGGCGTCGAGAAGGGGCACGTGGTCCAGCTCGACCGCTAGCCCCCGCGCGCGCGCTCGTCGGACGCGCACTTCTCGTACGTAGTTGCCGGCTCAAGTCGCGGTCTCGCATAGACGTAAAGCCGGGTATGGACGTCGGTGCGCAGGACTTCGTGGTTCCCGAGGAGCTCCCCCTTCTTCCGCTGCGGGAGATGGTGGTCTTCCCCTACATGGTGCTCCCGCTGTTCGTGGCGCGGGACCGCTCGATCGCCGCGGTCGAGGACGCGCTGGCCGGCGACCGGCTGTTGTGCCTGGTGTCGCAGCGCGACCCGGACGTCGAGGAGCCGGAGCCCGACAACCTGTTCCGCGTCGGCACCGTCGTGATGGTGCTGCGCGTGCTGCGCATGCCCGACGGCCGCGTGAAGGTGCTGGTGCAGGGTCTGTCCAAGGCCCAGATCGACTCCTACGTGGACCAGGAGCGCTCCACCTGGGTGCGCGTGACGCCGTTTCCGCAGGATCCGCCCGCCGACTGGTCGGTGGAGGCGGAGGCGCTGGTGCGCACCGTGCGCGGGCGCGTCGAGGAGCTGTTGCCGCTGCGCAACCTGCCGCCGGAGGTGCTGTCGGTCACCGCCAACGTGACCGAGCCGGGCCAGCTGGCCGACCTGATCGCCTCGCACCTGGGGCTTCGCGTCGAGGAGGCGCAGGAGGTGCTCGAGGTGCGCGATCCGCTGGCGCGGCTGCGCAAGGTCGACGCCCTGCTGCGCCGCGAGCTCGACGTCACCACGGTGCAGGCCGAGATCCAGAGCCAGGCCCAGGACGAGATGAGCCGCGGCCAGCGCGAGCACATCCTGCGCGAGCAGCTGCGGGCGATCCAGGCCGAGCTGGGCGAGGCCGACGGACGCGGCGAGGAGTCGGACGACTACCGCGCCAAGGTGGAAGAGGCGGGCATGGGCGAAGAGGCCATGGCCGAGGCGCACAAGCAGGTCCGCCGGCTGGAGCGCATGCACCCGGACAGCCCCGAGGCCCACGTGGTGCGCAGCTACCTGGACTGGATGGTGGAGCTGCCCTGGGCGCGCAGCTCGGTCGACCGGCTGGAGCTCTCCGCCGCCAAGGACATCCTCGACGAGGACCACGCCCACCTGTCCGACATCAAGGACCGCATCCTCGAGTTCCTGGGCGTGCGCAAGCTGCGCGGCGACTCGCGCGGACCCATCCTGTGCTTCGCCGGACCGCCCGGCGTCGGCAAGACGTCGCTGGGTCGCTCGATCGCGCGGGCCATGGGCCGCGAGTTCGTGCGCATCTCGCTGGGCGGCGT
>JBNLVK010000114.1:0-7878 GCA_050618055.1 Myxococcota bacterium | reverse complement strand
CAGCGCGCTGACCCTGCACCGCAACCTGGGCGACGGCTGGGACCTGGACGCCCCCGACCAGACCTTCCAGGAGGAACAGGGCGTCACCTCCTACGACCTGCTCGACCTGGACGGCGACGGCCGCGCCGAGCTGGTGAGCGTGCGCGTGCCGACCGGCGTGCTCGAGCTGGTGGAGATGCTGGCGACGCGGGCGGTCGACGCGCTGGTCACCATCTACAAGCGCGGCAGCGACGAGCCCTTCGACACCGACCCGTGGATCACCTCGAAGCAGGACATCGGCATCTCCTTCGAGACGCTGCGCCCCACCGGCTTCATCCCCACCTCCCAGGCCGACCTGAACGGCGACGGCCTGCGCGACCTGCTGGGGTCCGGCGACGGCGAGCGCGTCGAGGTGCGCCTGGGCGACCGGGAGAAGGGCTTCGCGAAGAAGACCCGGGAACAGAAGCTCGACACCGGTGGCAGCATCAACTTCGGCGACCTGGACCGGGACGGCAGCAGCGACTTCGTGCTCTACGACGCCCGCCGCCCCGGCACCCCCATCCGCATCGGCGTGAGCCAGCTGGGCACCCGCCCCCAGCTCACCCCGGCGGAGGACTAGCCTGCGCCCACGTACGGCTCGAGGCCCGGGTCGGGCTCGCGCAGCACGATCTCGACGCGGCGGTTGCGCTGGCGACCCACGGCGGTGTCGTTGCTGGCCACCGGCTGGGCCGAGCCGAAGCCCACCCAGGAGATGCGGCGCACCGACACGCCCTCCTCCGCCAGGAAGGCGCGCACCGCGCGCGCCCGGGCCTCGGAGAGGTCGAAGCCGCCCTGCTCGATCTCGTCGCTGTGGCCGCGCAGCAGCACCTCGATCGGGCCTTCGTAGTCACGTACGGCGCGGGCCAGCAGCCGCAGGCGGGCCTGGGCGCCGCGCGTCAGCGTCGCCGAGCCCGGATCGAACAGCACCTCGGGCGAGGCGGCGAAGGACTCGAGCGAGTCGTCCGGCCCCTCGGGATCCACCTCGACCTCGGGCACGGCCGCCTCGGGCGGATCGGGCGGCGGCTCGTAGTAGCCGTCGTCCTCCTCCTCCCAGGTGTGCCGGCCGTCACACCAGGGTCCGTGGTCCTCGGGCGGCGCGCTGCGGTGCCAGCGGTCGGCGTGGCGCTCGAACTGGTCGCGGAACACCGCGCCCAGGATCAGGCCGCCGATACCGCCGATCACGGCGCCGCGCCCGCGGTGGCGGTGGTCGAGGCCGGCTCCCAGGGCGGCGCCGGCCATGCTGCCCACGATGGCGCCCTCGAAGACGCCGGACCGGTGCCGGTGCACGGGCCCATGGCCCTCTGCGTGGACCGGAACCCCGACGCAGCCCAGGGTGACGCTGGCCGCCAGCCCGGCGCACAGTGCGCGTGCTCGCTCGATGGATCCCATCATGGCGTGCCTCCCGATCTTGCCCCCTTCTCGCCCCCTTCCGGCTCTGACGCAGACCCCCCGCCGCGAATTCGATCCGATCGCAATTCGAGGCGATCGCGATAGGATCCCGCCGTGTCGCTGCCCCGCCTTCCCTCCCAGCGCCCGGACGTGGCGTGGCCCACCGACGCCTGGCCCGAGGGGCCCCCCGAGAGCGGGGTCGACGCCGAGGGCCTGCGGGAGAGCGTCGAGCGGGGCTTCGCGGAGCCGGCGCCCCCGGAGATCGGGGCGACCCACGCCCTGCTGGCGGTCCACCGCGGGCGCCTGGTGACCGAGCGCTACGACGCCGACCACGGTCCGGACGCCACCCTGCCCTCCTGGTCGATGGCCAAGAGCGTGCTCCACGCGCTGGTGGGCGTCCTGGTGGGCCGGAGCGTGCTCGACCCGGCGGCGCCGGCCGACGTGCCCCAGTGGCCCGCGGGCGATCCGCGCCGCGCCATCACCCTCGATCAGCTGCTGCGCATGTCGAGCGGCCTGCGCTTCGACGAGGAGTACACCGACCCGGAGAGCTCGAACACGATCCAGATGCTGTTCGGCGAGGGCAAGGACGACGTGGCCGGCTTCGCCGCGGGGCTTCCCGCCGAGCACCCGCCGGACACGGTCTGGTCCTACTCGAGCGGCACCAGCAACATCGTCTCGGCGATCGTGGGACGCGCCGTCGGAGGCGGCGAGGCGGGCATGCGGCGGTTCATGAAGGAGGCGCTGCTCGACCGCATCGGCATGACGAGCGCCCAGCCGCGCTTCGACGCGGCGGGCACCTGGATCGGCTCGTCGTTCCTGTTCGCCACGGCCCGCGACTTCGCCCGCTTCGGCCTCTTGTGCCTGCGCGACGGGGTGTGGGAGGGCGAGCGCATCCTGCCCGAGGGCTGGATCGACTACGCGCGCACGCCCACCCCGGGCTCGGAGCACGAGTACGGCGCCCACTTCTGGCTGGCCCAGGACGGCAGCGGGCGCTTCAGCGCCAACGGCTTCCGGGGCCAGTACACCCTGGTCTGCCCCCGGCGGGACCTGGTGGTGGTGCGCCTGGGGACGTCGATGCCGGAGCAGAAGCGCGGCACCTACCTGTGGCTGAAGGAGCTGGTGGAGCGCTTTCCGCTGGAGGCGTGACCGGACCTGTCACACCCGTCCGCCATGCTGGGGTCGAGCCGCCGCCCGACCCCCTGTGGCGCCGCCCCCCGAAAGCTCTCGGCGCCAGGGCGGCGGCTGATCGCTACCGCGCGCCCGCCTATCGCTCGTGGACGAGGATCGACTGCTTCTCGTCGAAGCGGACCTTGATCTTGCCCGGTCCGGCGATGCCCTGGACCACGCCCATGCCGAGCTTCGGGTGGTCGATACGGTCGCCGCTGCTGAAGCTCTCGGTCAGCGCGTAGGGCCGGACGGGGCGGGAGAGATCCGCCTCCACGATCTCCTCCACCGGTGCCGACGGACGCGGCCGCGGCTTGGGCTTCGGCTTCACGCGCCCGGCACCCGGCTCCCAGGAGATGCGCAGGCGCGCCTCGCCGTCGATGTAGGGGCCGTCCTCGGCGTAGGCCCAGCCCGGATCGCCGGTCATCTCCAGGCCCAGGTAGCGGATCGTGGGTCCGACCTCCTCGCCGATCAGCTCGGCCAGGCGCTCCATCTCCTTGATCCAGGCGGCGCCCTTCTGGGCCTCGCGCTTGCGGCACAGCCGCCAGTAGCTCTGCGACGCCAGCAGGCACAGCAGCGGCGGCTCGTCGCTGATCGTGCGGCCGAAGCGCTCGGCGATCTCGGAGCGCAGCGCGTCCTGGTTCGCCTCGGCGATGGCCGCGTAGGTGAGACCCTCGAGCAGCGCGCGCAGCGGCGTATCGCCGACACCGCAGCGCGTGGCGTTGGGCTCGAGCACGCGCATCTTGATGACCGCGAGCCGCTCCTCGGACGTGATGCCCAGCAGGTCGATGCGACCGATGCCCTTGGTGGCCGGCTCGTCGAGCGGTCCGGCCTTGACGCGCACCTGGTAGTCGAGGGGCGTGAGCACCCAGTCGTCGTCGGGGAACGGCAGCCCCTGGCCCCGGTTCTCGCAGTAGCGGATCAGCGCCTGGCCGACGTGCTCCTCGTCCTTGTTGCGCTTGCGCTCGCTGGCAGGCTTGCCGGAGCGCGTGACGAAGTACTTCTTGCCCGACTCGGGCAGGCGCGGCGCGTTCGTCTTCTCGGTCGCGTAGGCGGCGGCGAGCTTCTCGCCGTCGAGCTCGGCGGCGGCGAGACGGAAGCCGGTCGCCTGTCGGACCGCTCGCTCGCCCGCGAGCTGAATCAACGGATGACTCAAGGCACCCTCCCAGGAAGACGGGAGAAGCTATCACATCTGGCGCTATCCTGGCGCCAGAGGCCCGGAAACGCATGACCCCGACCGATCGGGCACAGCTCTCGGACGCGCTCCAGTTCGCCCTCGAAGCCCACGGAACGCAGACGCGCAAGGGGAAGTCGGTTCCCTACGCGAGCCACCTGCTCCAGGTGGCGGGCCTGGTGCTGGAGCACGGAGGCGATGCGACCCAGACCGTGGCCGCCGTTCTCCACGACACGGTCGAGGACTGCGAGCAGGTGGACATCGACACGCTGCGGCGTCGCTTCGGCGAGGACGTGGCGGCGATCGTCGCGTGCTGCAGCGACGTGCTGCCGGGCGACCGGCCGGACGCCAAGTCGCCGTGGCTGGAACGCAAGCGCCGCTACGTGACGCGGCTGGCCGGCGCCGATCCGCGGGTCCGCCTGGTGGCCGCCTGCGACAAGCTCCACAACCTGCGCTGCGTGGTGGCCGACCTGCGCGCCGAGGGCCCGTCCACCCTGGAGCGCTTCAACGGCACGCCGGAGCAGACGCGCGGCTACTTCGAGGCCACCCGCGAGGCCCTGGCCCCCGGACTGCCCGAGGCGCTGGTGGCCGAGCTCGACGCGCTGCTGGAGGAGCTGGCGCGCTTCGTCGGCGAGAGCCGCTTCCGCTAGGACGAGGGCCGAAAACGGCGAGATCGCGGACCCGGTGCGGGCTACCCCTGGCGACACCGCACACGGAGGACGCCATGGGACACGCACACCGGACCCTGGAGACGCCCATCGGTCGCTACACGCTGGTGGCGACGCGCGACGGGCTGAGCCACGTCCAGCCCGAGGGCAGCGCCTCGCTGCCGGCCGACGACGCGCACGCCGCCGACCCGGCGGCGCGCCGCCACCTGGACGCCGCCGAGGCCGCGCTGGACGACTACTTCGCCGGACGCCGCCGCGACTTCGACGACCTGGCGCTGGCGCCGTCGGGCAGCGCCTTCCAGAAGCAGGTGTGGCGAGCGCTGCGCCGGGTCCCGTTCGGAACGACCGCCAGCTACGGCGAGATCGCGCGACGCATCGGACGCGCCGGCGCCGCCCGCGCCATCGGCGGAGCGAACCACGACAACCCGCTGGGCATCGTCGTGCCGTGCCACCGGGTGATCGGGGCCGACGGACGCCTCACCGGCTACGCGGGCGGCCTCGAGCGCAAGCGCTGGCTGCTGTCCCACGAAGGCGCACTGCTTTCGTAGCGCGCGCCGCGCTAGGCGATCAGCTCGAGCACCTCGCTGAGCCCCGCCGAGCGGGCCTGCTCGCGCAGGCGGCCCAGGGCCAGGCCCTCGAGCTGGCGCACCCGCTCGCGGGAAAGGCCCAGCCGCTCGCCGATCTGGCCCAGCGTGGCCGGCTCCGAGCCGTCCAGGCCGAAGCGCCACACCAGGATGTCGCGGTCGCGGGCCGGGAGGCCGTCCAGCAGCTCGCGGACCGCCCCCGCCAGCCGGCTCTCGTCCAGCTCGTCCTCGGCGTGAACCGCGTCCTCGTCGGGCAGCGCCTCCTCGAAGGTCACCTCGTCGAGGCCCTGCACCGGCGTGTGGATCGACTTGATCGGCGCCAGCGCCGCCTCCAGCAGGTCCGCCTGCTCGAGGGTCAGGCCCAGCTCGCCGGCCACCTCGCGGGGCGACGGCTCGCGGCCGAAGCGCCGCAGCAGCTCCTCGCGCTTGCGCCGGTAGCGCACCTGCTGCTCGCACACGTGCGACGGCAGGCGCACCGTCCGGGCCTGGTTCTGCACCGCCCGGATCATCGCCTGCTGGATCCACCAGACGGCGTAGGTCGAGAACATGAAGCCACGCTCCGCGTCGAACTTCTCGACCGCGCGGATCAGGCCCAGGTTGCCCTCCTGGATCAGGTCCATGAAGGGCACGCCCATGTTCTTGTAGCGGTGGGCGCACTTGGCCACGAGGCGCAGGTTGTGGAAGGCCACCTTCTGCACCGCCTCGTGGTAGGCGGCCAGCGCCTGCGCCGCCCGCTCCAGGCGCTTGGCGGCGAACACCGTGTGCACGCCGAAGGCGCGGCAGGTCTTCGCCGGATCGTTCGCGGCGGCCACCAGCTCGTCGTGGACGTCCACCCAGACCTCGAAGGCGATCTGCGCCTCGGCGATCTGGGCGACGATCGCGTCGCGGTCCTTCGGCCGCGTCGAGACCAGGCGCTCCAGCTTCTCGAAGCAGCGGTCGATCTCGGCACCGATGTCGCGTCCGCTGCCGTCGCGGTAGTGCCGCGACAGGCTGCCGGACACGCGTCCCGCCTTGCGGCGCGCCTGCCAGCGCGCGAGCAGCAGCACGGCCGTGCCCGGAATGGGCGCGAGCGCCTGCTCGAACGCCTCGCGCTGCTCGCGAATCGTCTTGGCCAGGTCGAACACCTCCTGCTTCGACAGCAGGCGCACGTCCTGGATGCTTCCCATGTACGCCTGACGAGCGTCCAGCGTCACCGGGTGTCGTTCTTCGGTCGGCTTCATGCGAAATGCCTCTCCCTCACGCCATCCACGACCGTTGGACGGTGGGCGCAGGCGTTTCGTTCAACCCCCCGGGAGGCCTGGAGCGGGGCCAAATTCCCCAATCAGGACGGGGAGTTGCAGGCTAGGCTTCGGCGCTCTGGAGGAGCACCAGCGGGCGTTCGCGCAGCACGCTGCGGGTGGCCACGCGGCCGGTGCCGGCGCACAGCAGGGGGATCGCGACCACCGTCGCGAGCAGCGGCGTCCACGACACGCCGAAGCCGGTGTCGAGCACCACCAGCGACAGCACCGCGCTGGCCAGCACGCTGGTGGCCGCTCCGGCGAAGGCGCCCAGGAAGCCCAGCAGCGCGAACTCGAGATCGATGGCCTTCCGGATGAACGGGAAGTCGGCGCCCAGCACCTTCAACAGGTTCGTCTCCCAGCGGCGCGCGCGGGCCTGGTCGCGGGCCACGGCGTAGACCAGCACGAGCCCCACCAGGATCGACAGCGCGGCGGTGGAGGAGAGCGCCCACTGGAGCTGGTCGAGCAGGGCGAGGATGCGCGTCACCGCGCGGGTCACGTCGACGCTCGACACGTTCGGGAACTCGGCGGTGATGGCCGCCTGGAGCGCGGCGCGCGGCTCCGGGTCGAGCTGCGGCACCGACGCCAGGAAGATCTGCGGCGCCTCTTCGAGCACGCCGGTCTGGAAGAGCACGAAGAAGTTCGGCTGGAAGCTGTTCCAGCGCACCTCCCGCGTGTTGACCACGCGCCCCTCGACTGGTACGCCCTGCACGTCGAAGCGCAGCGTCGAGCCCGGCCCCACGCCCAGCCGGCGGGCGAAGTCCCATTCGAGCGACAGCTCGGCGGGCTCCCCGGACGCGGCGTCCCAGGGCCCGCTGAACTCGCGGCCCTCGCGCAGCCGCTCGCTGGCGGTCAGCCGGTCGCGGTAGGTGAGGTTGTAGCGGCGGATGCGCAGGCGCCGCTCCTCGTCGGCACCGCTGCGGGCGGCGCGGGTCGGCGCCGGCGGCGGCTCCTCGGACCCCTCCGCCGACGCCACCGGCTCGCCGTCGATGGCGTCGAGGCGCGCCCGCACCATGGGCGAGACGCGCTGGAGCGTGGTGCCGCGGCTGGCGACCAGCTCGGTCAGCGGCCCGACCTGCTCGGGCTGGATGTCGAACAGGAACAGGCTCGGCAGCGCGCCGGCCGCGGGCCGCTCGAGGTCGCGGTCGAGGATGCCGCGCAGCTGGGGCGCGATGCCGATCAGCAGCGCGCACAGGGCGATCGCCACGAAGGACGACACGGTGCTGGCCCGGCTGCGCACCAGCTCGCGCAGGGCCAGGCGCGGCACCAGCGCCCGGGCCGGCAGCGCCGCCAGACCGCGCAGCAGCAGCAGGCCCACGCCCAGCAGCAGCAGCACGCTGACGCCGAAGACGCCGGCGAACACGCTGCCCGCCAGCAGGCTGCCGACCCGCCACACCGCCAGCGCCCAGAAGGCCAGCAGCGCCGGCAGCAGCAGCAGGGCGTCGCGCGGTCCGCGGCCCAGGGCCGGTCGCACCTGCTCGGCGAACAGCTCGGCCGGACGCAGGCTGCGCACCCGGGCCAGCAGCGGCAGGCAGGCCGCCACGCTGCCGACCGTCGCCAGCAGCGCCACGCTCACCACCGTGCGCGGCGCGACGGTCGGCACC
>JBNLVK010000113.1:0-29277 GCA_050618055.1 Myxococcota bacterium | reverse complement strand
CATCACCGCGACCACCAGCGCCGGATCCAGCTGGTGGCGGCGCGCCTCGCGCACCACGACGCGGGCCAGGTCGCGGCGCTCGGTTTCGGTCAGGCTGCTGCGCCGCGCATAGCGCTGGAGGTGGCCGAACACCGCGTCCTCGACCGCCGAGGGCGGCGCCGGCCGGGCGGCCGCCGGGGGCGGCGCCGACACGGCGGGAAGCTCCGCGGGGACGGCGGGCGGCACGCGGCTGCCGGCCATGCCCAGGCCGGCGAACAGGGCCAGGGCGGCGATGTGGAGTCGGCGCTCCCGCATGACTAGGCCGTCCCCAGCGGCGAGAGTCCGAGTGCCTCGATCGCCTGGAGGTTGTTCAGCACCGCCAGGCTGGTCCAGGCGATGACGACGGTGAAGAAGACGCCCTTGGCGACCGGCGGCACGTTGCGCGTCACCACCAGGAAGCTCACGCCGGCGATGGTCACCGCGCTGTCGATCATCAGGCCGGGCACCAGGCCGGCGGTCGTGAACAGCCAGTCGGCCAGCGGGTTCGCCTCGGTGACGTTCCAGCCGGGCACCGGGCTGCGCAGGCACAGGTAGGTGGTCCAGTGGTCGGCGGCCGAGACGAGCAGGGTCAGCAGGGCAAGCAGGCGCACGGGTTCTCCGGGAAGGGTTGAGACCCCCCGGAAAAGCAAGGAGCGTGCCCCGGATCGGCCGAGCGCGGATTCGACCAGCGCGGCCGGGCGGATGCGCCCGGCCGCTGCCGGTGAACGGATTTGCGCGGAAGGCTCGCGCCCTCGGGGAGGTGGGTAGCCGACTTCCCTTTTTTGCGGAGCCCCGCGCCGGTCCCGCCGACCTAGCGGTTGCGCTTCATCCGGCCCTTGCCGAGCAACAGCCAGTCGACGGACACGTTCTCCTTCAGTGCGAGCGTGATCAGGAAGTCGGTGTGCGGCGTGGTCCCGCTCTCGTAGCGGTTCACGTTCTGCTGGAACACACCCAGGTCGCGCGCAAACTGTCGCTGCGATCGGTCGCCCCGAACCTGTGCGAGCCGTTCGGGTAGCTTGCGCTTCTGCCGCTCTACGGCCTTCACTGCCATGTCATGTTTCTCCTGGAAGTCCTCGGTCCTCGGTCCTCGGTTGAATCCCCCGGTGCGACGCCGCGAGCGAACGCACGACCCGACGACGCAGGGAGGGATCGATGGATCGCGTGAGGGCACGATCGATCGAAGGGCGCGCGCGTGAACGATCGGGAAGGTGATACGCTCGCTGCGACGACTGCGAGGGAGCGCGAGTGTACGCAGGCGGTCTGCGTTGAGCAACCCGACTGCCGCGTATCCGAAGGGGATTCGAACACCATTCGAACGCGCGTTCAGTGTCTCGGAGGTGACACCGCTGAGAGTGACCGGCGGAACGCTCGGCGGACGCCGACTGCGCGTACCGAAGCGCGGTGTGCGACCCACGACCGATCGCGTGCGCGAGTCGTTGTTCGCGATCCTGGGCGACCTGTCCGATGCGCGCGTGCTCGACCTGTATGCGGGAACCGGCGCACTGGGCATCGAAGCTCTTTCCCGCGGGGCCGAGTCGGTCGTGTTCATCGAGAAGGCGCTTCCGAGTCTGGAGGCGCTGCGCCGAAACCTCTCCGACCGGGCGCGCGAGCCGCGCAGCCGCGTGCTGCGCGGCGACGTGCTGCGCGGCCTGCGGCGACTGGCCGGCGAAGGCGCCCGCTTCGACCTGGTGCTGGCCGATCCTCCCTACGAGGCGCCGGTCGAGGACCTGCTCGTGGCGCTGGCCGGGTCCGGTCTGCTGGCTCCGGGCGGGACGCTGGTCCTGGAGCGAGGTCGGGGGCAGACTGTGGCGGCGGTGGACGGACTCGGCCTGGTGGAGCACCGTGAGTACGGCGATACCGTCATGAGCCGATTCGAGGCATCTGCATCCGGAGGCTGCGCGGACGAGACATGGGACACGTGAAACGCCCCACGGTGGCGCTCTTTCCGGCCAGCTTCGATCCGGTGACGAACGGTCACCTGGACATCGCACGGCGTGCCTGCACCCTCTTCGACGAGGTGGTGCTCGCCGTGGCGGTGAACGTGGCGAAGACGGGAACCTTCAGCGACGAGGAGCGGCTCGAGACCCTGCGCTCCGTGGTCGCCGGGGAGCAGGGCATGCGGGTGGCCAGCTTCGACGGTCTGACCGTCGACTTCGCCCGGGAGATCGGTGCCCGCGCGATCATCCGCGGGGTCCGGGCCATGTCCGACTTCGAGTACGAGTTCGAGATGGCGCTGATGAACAAGCACCTCTACGGCGAGGTCGAGACGCTCTTCATGATGCCCAGCCAGGAGTACCTGTATGTGAGCTCGTCCCGGCTGAAGGAGCTGGCGCGTTTCGGCCGCGACGTGGAGGAGTTCGTGCCCCCGATCGTGGCGAAGAAGCTACGGGAGCGTTTCGCCCGCTAGGACGGCCGGTTGGACGTGATCGGGGCTTGCCGTTAACCTCGCTTTGGATCAGGGTTTTCGCCTCATCCGGGGCGCGTGCCCCGGACTCGGGAGCGCATGGAGCAGCGTCGCATCCTCCTGGCGGTGAGCGGTGGCATCGCCGCCTACAAGACGCCCGAGCTCGTCCGGACCTTCGTCCGGGGCGGACACGCCGTGCGTTGCGTGCTGACGCCCGCCGCCACCCGCTTCGTGACCCCGCTGGTCCTCCAGACGCTGACCGGCGCCCCGGTGCGCTCGGAGCTGTTCGACCTCTCCGAGGAGAGCGAGATCGATCACATCGCCCTGGCCGACTGGGCCGACCTGCTGGTGCTGGCGCCGGCCACGGCCAACCGGCTGGCGAAGCTGGCCCACGGTCAGGCCGACGACCTGGCCTCCACGCTGGCGCTGGCCTGCCGCGCGCCGCTGCTGGTCGCGCCGGCCATGAACGTGAACATGTGGCAGCACCCGGCGACCCGCGAGAACGTGGCGGTGCTGCGCGAGCGCGGCGTCCGCTTCGTGGGTCCGGACGCCGGCGAGCTGGCCTGCGGCTGGGAAGGGGAGGGCCGCATGTCGGACCCGGCCCGCGTGGCCGCCGAGGCGGAGCGCTGCCTGGCGCCCCAGGACCTGGCCGGCCTGCGCCTGCTGGTGACGGCCGGCGGCACCCACGAGCCGGTGGACGCGGTCCGCTACGTGGGCAACCGCTCGTCCGGGAAGATGGGCTTCGCCGTGGCCGAGCAGGCGGCGCGGCGCGGCGCCGAGGTGGTGCTGGTGGCCGGACCCGTCGCCCTGCCGACGCCGGCCGGCGTGCGCCGGGTCGACGTCGGCACGGCCCTCGAGATGCGCGCCGCGGTGCTCGAGGAGCTGCCGAAGGCCCAGGTGGTGGTGAAGGCCGCCGCCGTCGCCGACTTCCGCGCCGCCGAGACGTCGTCGCGCAAGATCCGGAAGGAGGACCTGCCGGAGGGCGAGGGCCTCTCGATCGAGCTGGTGCGCAACCCGGACATCCTGGCGGAGATCTGCCAGCAGAAGGGAGACCGCGTGGTGGTGGGCTTCGCCGCCGAGAGCCACGACGTGCTCGCGTCGGCGCGGCGCAAGATCGCGCGCAAGGGCTGCGACCTGATCGTGGCCAACGACGTGTCCGATGCGTCCTCCGGCTTCGACGTCGACACCAACACCGTGAGCTTCGTCTGGCCGGACGGCCGGGACGAGTCGCTGCCGCCGCTGCCCAAGCACGAGGTGGCCTCGCGTCTGCTCGACCGGATTCGCGCCCTGCGTGGAGAACGAGCGTGACACGCCTCATCCCCCGGGTCTGGATCGCCGCCCTCGTGCTGTGCCTCGCGCCGCTCTCCGCGCAGGCGGCCCACGTCAACCTGGTGCGCATCGACGGCTCCATCAACCCGGCGTCGTCCGACTACCTCCAGCAGGCCATCGCCAGCAGCGAGAAGGACGGCGCTGCGGCGCTGGTGCTCGAGCTGGACACGCCGGGCGGCCTGCTGGCCGCCACCAAGGACATGGTGCAGGCGATGCTGAACGCCAAGGTGCCGGTGGTGGTGTTCGTCTCGCCCCGGGGCGCCTGGGCCGCGTCGGCCGGCGCCTTCATCACCCTGGCCTCGCACGTGGCGGCCATGGCTCCCGGCACCAGCATCGGCGCGGCCTCGCCGATCAGCGCCGGCGGCGGCGGCGAGCGGGGCGAGGACGACGAGCGCTCGAGCGTGGCCGAGGAGAAGGCCGAGAAGTTCACCACCGCCTTCATCGAGTCGATCGCCCAGGAGCGCGACCGCAACGTGGAGTGGGCCAAGAAGGCGGTGCGCGAGGCCGAGGCCATCACCGCCGACGAGGCCCTCGAGCTGGGCGTGGTCGACCTGCTGGCCGACGACCTGGACGCGCTGCTCGAGAAGATCGACGGCCGCGAGGTGAAGGTCGACGGCCAGGTGGTGACGCTGGCGGTGGCCGGCGCCGAGCTGCGCCGCATCGAGATGACCACGCTCACGCGGCTGTTCGACTTCCTGGCCAGTCCGGACATCGCCGTGCTGCTGGTCATGGCGGGGCTGCTGGGCATCTACATCGAGGTGAACTCGCCGGGCCTGATCGTGCCCGGAGCCGTCGGCGTGGTCTGCCTGGTGCTGGCCGGCGTGGCCTTCCAGATCCTGCCCTTCTCCTGGGTGGGTCTGCTGGTGCTGCTGCTCGGCATGTCGCTGCTGGTGGCCGAGATGTTCGTGACGTCCTTCGGGGTGTTGTTCACGTTGGGGATCGTGTGTCTGCTGATCGGCGGCACCATGCTCTTCGACATGCCGGAGACGAGCGACCTGGACGTCTCGTTCTGGTCGGTGCTGGTACCGGTGGTGGTGGGCTTCGGGGCGTTCGCCGCCCTGGTGGTCTACGCCGTCGGCCGCACGATCATGACCAAGCAGACCGCCGGGGTGTCGGAGCTGATCGGGCTGGTGGGAAAGGCCTCGACGGCGCTCGCCCCCGACGGCAAAGTGTTCGTGCGCGGCGAGTACTGGAGCGCCAGCGCCGACGAGGAGATACCGACGGGCGAGTCGGTGGAGATCACGGCGGTCGAGGGGTTGCGCCTGCACGTCAGGCGCGTCGACGACCGCTGACCCGCACCGCGGGTCCGAGGAGGGGTGATGGGCATCGGTGTTCTGATCGCGATCGCGTTCCTGGTCCTGCTGCTGCTGGCGGGAATCCGCATCCTGAAGGAGTACGAGCGGGGCGTGGTGTTCCGGCTCGGCCGCTACCAGGGCGTCCGCTCCGCGGGCCTGAAGTGGATCATCCCGGGCGTCGACCACATGGAGCGCATCTCGCTGCGCGAGATCGTCATGGACGTTCCGCCCCAGGAGGTGATCACGCGGGACAACGTCTCGGTGCGCGTGAACGCGGTGCTCTACTTCCGCGTGCTGCACCCGGACAAGGCGGTCATCCAGGTGGAGAACTACCTGTACGGCACGTCGCAGCTGGCCCAGACCACGCTGCGCAGCGTGTGCGGCCAGGGCGAGCTCGACGACCTGCTGGCCGAGCGCGAGTCGATCAACCAGAAGCTCCAGGAGATCATCGACCTCCAGACCGAGCCCTGGGGCGTGAAGGTGCGCGCCGTCGAGGTGAAGCAGATCGACCTGCCGGTCGAGATGCAGCGCGCCATGGCCCGCCAGGCCGAGGCGGAGCGCGAGAAGCGCTCGAAGGTGATCCACGCCGACGGCGAGTACCAGGCCGCCCAGAAGCTGGCCGAGGCGTCGGCGGTGCTGGCCACCCAGGAGTCGGCGCTCCAGCTGCGCTACCTGCAGACGCTGGCGGAGATCGCGACCGAGGGGAACTCGACCACGATCTTCCCGGTGCCCATCGACATCCTGCGGCCCTTCTACCAGATGACGCAGGCCGGGGCGCAGGGCGGCTCGAAGCCGGGCGACGGCCCGAGCGGGAGCTGATCGATGGCCGACGAGAACCTCCCCGCGGAGGAGAGGGTCCGTCGCTCCGTGGCGCGGACCCTCGGCAACGGGCTGCTGGTCCTGATCGTGCTGGGCGCGCTGGTGGCCTGGGGCTCGCTGGGGGCCTACACGCTCCAGCCGGGCCAGCACGCCGTGCTGCTCCAGCTCGGTCGCCACGTCGACACGGTCACCACCGACGGCTTCCACCTGACGCTGCCGCCGCCGCTGGTGACGCGCACCGTCGTGAACGTGAACGAGGTGAAGAACCAGGACTTCGGACGCTTCACCGCCGCCGACGACCCGGAGAGCGAGCGGCTGCTCCACGAGGCGTCGATGCAGACCGGCGACAACAACATCGTGCGCGTCTCCTTCTCGGTGCAGTACCGCACCAAGGACGCGTTCATGTCGCGCTTCCGCCTGAAGGACACGGTGTCGGTGGTGCGCGACGCGTCGCAGGCCGCCATGCGCGAGGCGGTGGGCCGCATGACGGTGGACGGCGTGCTGCGCGAGCGCCGCGCCGCCCTGACCGCCGAGGTGCGGACGCTGCTCCAGGACATCCTCGACTCCTACGAGGCGGGCCTCGACATCCAGGCGGTCGAGCTCCAGGACGTGCAGCCGCCGGTGGCGGTGCGCGCGGCCTTCGACGACGTGGTCGAGGCCACCCAGGATGCGATCCGGGTGGTGAACGAGGCCGAGGGCTACCGCAACCAGCTGATCCCGAACGCGCGGGCCGAGGCGACCGAGCTGCTCGAGTCGGCGCGCGGCTACCGCGAGGCCAAGATCGCCGAGGCCACCGGCGAGGCGGCCCGCTTCACGGCCATCGCCGCCGAATACCGCAAGGCGCCGGAGGTGACGCGCAAGCGCCTCTACCTGGAGACGATGGAGAAGGTGCTGCCCGACGTGCAGAAGGTGATCATCGAGAAGGGCACGACCAACGTGCTGCCCTACCTGCCCCTGGGTCGCAACGACGGAGGGAGCAAGCCGTGAGGCGTCTCATCCTGTTCGTGCTGATCCTGGCGGCGCTGGGCGTGGGCGCCATCGCCGCCGGCAACCTGGGCTTCGGGCCGGTCATCATCACCCGCGAGGACGAGCAGAAGATGATCCTGCGGCTGGGCCAGTACCGGGACACGACCACGCCCGGCATCGGCTGGCACTGGCCGTTCCTCGAGACGGTCGAGCGCTACGACCGCCGCTGGCTCTACCTCTCCACGGCGCCGGCCAGCATCCAGACCAAGGACGGCGAGGAGCTGGTGGTGGACAACTACGTGGTCTGGCGCATCGGCGATCCGCGCAAGTTCCGCGAGGCCTTCGGCTTCCCGAACGGCGAGACGACGGCGGCGGACCGCATCGACCGGGTGGTCCGCGACGACGTCCGCGAGGTGATCGGACGCCACACGCTGATCGAGGTGCTGAACGACCAGCGCGTGGCGATCATGACCGACATCGCCTCGAAGACGAAGGAGTCGCTGGCCGAGTACGGCATCGCCGTGGCCGACGTGCGCATCAACCGCACCGAGCTGCCCGGCGGCACCGAGAAGAGCGTCTACGAGCGCATGAAGACCGAGCGCGAGCGCCTGGCCAAGCGCAACCGGGCCGAGGGCTCGGAGAACGCGCGCAGCATCCGCGCCGAGGCAGAGAGGGATGCGCGGGTGATCGTCGCCAACGCGCGCCGCGACGCCGAGATCATCCGCGGCGAGGGCGACGCCGAGGCCACGCGCATCTACGCCGAGGCCTACGGAACCGACCCCGACTTCTACGCCTTCACGCGCAGCCTGGACGCCTACGCCAAGACGATCGGCGACGACACCACCCTGGTGCTCTCGCCCGAGTCGGAGTTCTTCCGCTTCTTCGAGGACAGCTCGCCCGACGGAAACTAGGGCGGGGCCTAGGCCGGGACGCGGGCCAGGCGCCAGGTACCCCAGGCGCCGAAGCCGCCGATCAGTGCCCAGGGCAGCAGGACCGCGGCCGAGACGCCGCCGGAAGCGACGATGCTGGAGCTGGTCTGGAGCGCGTAGTAGAGGGCCAGCAGTCCCACGCTCTTGACCGCCGCGTTGGCCAGGCTGCGGGTGCGCTCCACCGCCAGGCCCAGCGGCAGGGCGAGCAGGGCGAACACCAGCACGGTCAGCGGATCGGCCAGGCGCGCGTGGAACATGGCCTGGTAGCGGGTCGGGTCGCGGCCGTCCCGGGCGACTGCGCCGATGTACTCGCGCAGGCGCATCAGGTCGAGCGTGGCGGCGTCGGCGCCGAGCAGCGCAAGCTCGCGCTCGGACGCCATGTCGAGGATGGCGTTCTGCTCGCGGCTCACCTGCGGCGCGGCGCCCGGATCGGCGGGGAAGACCCGGGTGGTGGCGTTCTCCAGGTGCCAGCGGTGGTCGTCGGCGATGGTGGCGCTGTCTGCCTCGATGGAGCGGACCAGTCGCCCCTCGGCGTCGCGCTCGTAGACCTTCACCCCGTAGACGGTGCGCGAGGCGCGGTCCGCCTCCTGCACGTTGTAGAAGATGCCTCCCCGCTCGTACCAGAACTCGGCGGCGGCCAGGAAGAGGTTCCCGACCTCGTCGTCCTGCTCGCGTCGGTTGAACTCGCTCCAGCTGTCGCGCACGATGGTCTCGTTGAGCACCAGGGTGCCGGCGGAGATCACGACGGCGGCCGCGAGGACCGGCAGGCAGACGCGCTGCGGGGCGATCCCACCCGCCTTCAGGGCCACCACCTCGTGGGCGCGCGCCGGCAGGCCCAGGCACAGGAATGCCGCGGCGAACGAGGTGACGGGAATCAGATACGGGAGATAATAGGTGGGGACGCGCAGGAAGAGATACGACAAGATGCCGGCCGAGCCCGGGTCGACGCCCAGGGCGTCGTCGAAGTTCAGCATCATGTCGATCACGGAGACGACCAGCGTTCCCGCGATCAGGATTCCGGCGTAGAGGGTCAGGTAGCTCGCGAGGAACTGGCGCGAGAGGATTCGCACGGGGCGGGAGCTTAGCATTGCGACACATCGTGGGGAGCGCGGCGGTCGACCGGCGGTTTCGCCGACCGATCGTCACGATCGGGAACTTCGACGGCATCCACCTCGGGCATCGCGCGATCCTGAACACGGTCGTGGCGCGCGCCAAGGACCTGGGCGGGGAGGCGGTCGTCTACACCTTCGACCCGCACCCGCGCAAGGTGCTGCGGCCCGAGAGTGCCCCGGGTCTGCTGACCACCCTGGACCAGAAGATCGAGCTGCTGGCCGAGGCCGGCGTCGACGCGGTGGTGGTGGAGCCCTTCACCCGCGAGTTCGCCAGCACCGAGGCGGAGGACTTCATCCGCACCTGCCTGCACGAGCGGCTCGACCCGGTGGAGGTCTACGTCGGCTACGACTTCCACTTCGGCCGCGACCGCGAGGGGTCGATGCGCCTGCTCACCGAGCTGGGTCCCCGGCTCGGCTTCGCCGTCACCATCATTCCCGAGGTGACGGTCGACGAGGGCGATGTGAACTCCACCCGCATCCGCCAGCTGCTGGCCGAGGGGGACCCGGAGAGGGCGGCGCGCATGCTCGGCCGGCCGTTCACGATCCGCGGCGAGGTGGTGCGCGGCGACGAACGGGGCCGCGGCATCGGCTTTCCCACGGCCAACCTGGCCCCCGAGAACGAGGTGCTGCCCGCGCCCGGGGTGTACGGCGGCCACGCGCGCATGCTCGACGAGGGGGATCCGGCGCGCGGCGCCCGCTTCCCGATCGTCACCAACGTGGGGCGCCGGCCCACCTTCGACGGAGAGGAGGTCCGGGCCGAGGCCCACCTGATCGACTGGAGCGGCGATCTCTACGGGCGGCGCATCGAGATCTCCTTCGCGTTCCGCCTGCGGCCGGAGCGCAAGTTCGACGGCGTGAAGGCGCTGAAGGAGCAGATCGGGAAGGACGTGGCGGAAGCCCGGCGTCGACTGGAGGAAGTCTGAGCACTCCGCCTCGGGTACCCGACACCGCGGAGATCCACCGGAGCCGGCTCCGGGACCCGCGGGTCTGGCTCGGCGTCGCCATCACGGTGGTCGCCATGTGGTTCGCGCTGCGCGACGTCGACCTGCGGCTCGTGGCGGCCGAGTTCCGTCGCGCCAACCTGGTGGTGCTGCTGGGGCTGTCGGTGCCGTCGTACGTGCTGGTGGTGTGGCTGCGGGCGCTGCGCTGGCGTCACCTGACCAACCCGATCCAGGAGATGCCGCGAGCGGCCATGTTCCGGGCCACCGCCGTCGGCTTCCTGGCGAACAACGTCTTCCCGCTGCGCATGGGGGAGATCGTGCGCTCCTGGTACCTGGGCCGCGAGTGCGGGGTGCGTCCGGCCTCCATCTTCGGGACGGTCGTGATCGAGCGGGTGATCGACACGACCATGGTCATCCTGCTGGCGCTGGCGGTGCTGTCCTTCTCCGGCGGCCCCGATTCGGGCGTGTGGCGGACCGGACTGCTGTGGCTGTTGCCGGTGGCGCTGCTTCCGTTCGCCGCGCTCTTCTGGCTGCGGATCGCTCCCGAGCAGGCCACGGCGCTCGGCAGCCGGCTGGCCGGACCGCTGCCCCGCGGCGTGCGCGACTTCGGTCGCCGCCAGCTCGCGAACTTCACCGAGGGCCTGGGCGCCCTGCGGGGGGGATCCCACCTGTTGTGGATCGGCCTGCACACCCTGGCCATCTGGCTGTTCGCCTCGACCATCCCCATGCTGGCCGGCTTCCTGGCGCTGGACGTCGAGTTCGACTCGCTGTCCGACGCACTGGCCGCCAGCTGGATGACCCTGGCGGCGGTGGGCATCGCCGTCGCCCTGCCGTCGGCTCCCGGCTTCTTCGGCGTCTACCACTCGGCGTGCAGGCTCGTGCTCGAACGCTTCGGAATGGCGCCGGAAATGGCCGTGGCTCTGGGCACCCTGCTGCACGCCGTCTTCTGGGTCACCCTGACCCTGGTGGGCTTCGTCGTCCTGCGCGCCCGGCACACCCGGTTCGAGGATCTCGACCGCGTTGCAGGTGGGGCGGAACCGGGCCCCGAGTAGCCGCGCCCGACCGGCACCCAACCGGTAAAGCCGGGCCCCGCGCGCGCCGATATTCCTGCGGGATCTCGGCAGCTTGCGTCCCTTGCGGAAGCGGGCATCCACGGAGGCGTGCGTGAACGAGCGGATCGGCGAGCTCCTCGTCAAGGAGGACCTGCTCACTGCGGAACAGCTCCGCGAGGCGCGCGACGAGGCACGGGCCAAGGGTGGCCGCCTCGGCGCCCAGATCACCCAGCTCGGCTACCTGGACGAGGCCGAGCTCACCGACTTCGTCGCGAAGCAGTACGGCGTCCCCTCGATCAACCTGGACGAGTTCGAGATCGATCCGGCGGTGATCGAGCTGGTGCCCGAGGAGGTGGCGCAGAAGCACGGCGTCATCCCGGTGAACCGGGCCGGCTCGACGCTGATCCTCGCCACCTCCGACCCGTCGAACATCTTCGCGCTCGACGACATCAAGTTCCTCACCGGCTACAACATCCAGCCGGTCGTTGCCGCCGAAGACGCGATCCGGCGCAGCATCGACCAGTACTACGACCAGGCGTCCTCCATCGAGGACGTCATGGGCGACTTCGACGACTCGGACATCGACCTCATCCACGAGGACGACGAGATCGACGCCGCCGAGCTGGCCAAGGCCTCCGAGGACGCCCCGGTCGTCAAGCTCGTGAACCTGATCCTCACCGACGCGGTCAAGAAGACGGCGTCGGACATCCACATCGAGCCCTACGAGAAGAGCTTCCGCGTCCGCTATCGCATCGACGGCGTGCTCTACGAGGTGATGAAGCCGCCGCTCAAGCTGAAGAACGCCATCACCTCGCGCATCAAGATCATGTCCGAGCTGGACATCGCCGAGCGGCGCCTGCCCCAGGACGGACGCATCAAGCTGAAGATGGGCCGGGGCAAGGAGATGGACTTCCGCGTCTCCGTCCTGCCGACGCTCTTCGGCGAGAAGATCGTCCTCCGTCTGTTGGACAAGTCGAACCTCCAGCTCGACATGACCAAGCTGGGCTTCGAGGAGCCGCAGCTCGCCGACTTCAAGGACTCGATCCACCAGCCCTTCGGCATGGTGCTCGTGACCGGCCCCACCGGTTCCGGCAAGACGACCACGCTCTACTCGGCGCTGTCCGAGCTGAACCAGATCAGCGACAACCTCTCCACCGCGGAGGATCCGGTCGAGTTCAACCTGGCCGGCATCAACCAGGTGCAGATGCACGACGAGATCGGCCTGAACTTCGCGGCCGCACTCCGATCGTTCCTGCGCCAGGACCCGGACATCATCATGGTCGGTGAGATCCGCGACTTCGAGACCGCGGAGATCGCGGTGAAGGCCGCGCTCACCGGTCACATGGTGCTCTCGACCCTGCACACCAACGACGCGCCGTCGACCATCAACCGGCTGCTCAACATGGGCATCGAGCCGTTCCTGGTCTCGTCGTCGGTGAACTGCATCGTGGCCCAGCGCCTGGCCCGGCGCATCTGCGACGAGTGCTCGGAGAAGGACCCGGACATCACCAAGGAGGCCCTGATCGAGGCGGGCCTCGATCCGGAGGTCGCCGGCAGCACCGTCCCGATCAAGGGCAAGGGCTGCCGGAACTGCTCCGACACGGGCTACCGGGGCCGTGTCGCGATCTACGAGGTCATGCAGCTCCGCGAGGAGCTGAAGGAGTTCGTGCTCAATGGCGCTTCCGCCCTGGAGCTCAAGCGGGAGGCCATCCGCCTGGGAATGAAGACGCTCCGGCAGAGCGCCCTGTCCAAGCTTGTTGAAGGCGTCACGACGCTCGGCGAGGTCCTTCGCGTGTCCTCGGCCGACCAGTAGGAGTTCCCATGGCGAACATGCACCAGCTGCTCAAGGCGATGATCGAGAAGGGCGCCAGCGACCTTCACATCACCACCGGAAGCGCCCCCCAGCTGCGGATCGACGGCAAGCTGCATCCGCTGCGGATGCCGCCGCTGTCGCCGCCCGAGACCAAGCAGCTCTGCTACTCGGTGCTGACCGACGCCCAGAAGCACCGCTTCGAGGAGCTCTCGGAGCTCGACCTCTCGTTCAGCGTGCAGAAGCTGTCGCGCTTCCGCGGCAACATCTTCGTGCAGCGCGGCAACGTGGCCGGGGTCTTCCGGGCCATTCCGTTCAAGATCAAGACCTTCGAGGAGCTGGGCCTGCCCAAGGCGGTCTCGGAGCTGGCCCAGAAGCCCCGCGGCCTGATCCTGGTGACCGGCCCCACCGGCTCGGGCAAGTCGACGACGCTCGCGACCATGATCGACAAGATCAACCAGGAGCGGAACGAGCACATCGTCACGATCGAGGACCCGATCGAGTACCTCCACCAGCACAAGGGCTGCGTGGTGAACCAGCGCGAGGTCGGGGCCGACACCCAGAGCTTCAAGAACGCGCTGAAGTACATCCTGCGCCAGGACCCGGACGTGGTGCTGATCGGCGAGATGCGCGACCTCGAGACCATCGAGGCCGCGCTCACCGTGGCCGAGACCGGCCACCTCGCCTTCGCCACGCTCCACACCAACTCGGCGGTGCAGACCATCAACCGCATCGTCGACGTGTTCCCGCCGTACCAGCAGGCGCAGATCCGGGCGCAGCTCTCGTTCGTGCTCGAGGGCGTCATGTGCCAGACGCTGCTCCAGCGGGCGAACGGACCGGGGCGCGCCATGGCGCTCGAGATCATGGTGCCGAACGCGGCGATCCGGAACCTGATCCGCGAGGACTAGATCCACCAGATCTACTCGGCAATGCAGGTCGGACAGGAGAAGTTCGGCATGCAGACGATGAACCAGGCCCTGGCGACGCTGCACCAGCGCCGCCTGATCACGCTCGAGGACGCGATGGGTCGCAGCTCCGATCCGGAGGAGCTGCGCAACATCATCACCTCGGGCGGTGGAGTCCAGGCCGGGCAGCCCGGAAGGCAGAACCAGGCGGGCTAGACCCGGGGACGAGAGTCGGAGCGGAGGCTCCGGCGAGGAGGAGCGACGATGCCGATCTACCAGTGGAAGGGACGCACCCGACAGGGATCCCTGAAGAAGGGCGAGATCGAAGCGGTCAACGAAGCCGCCGTGATGGCGCAGCTGCGCGCGCAGATGCTCCTTCCCGTCTCCGTCAAGGAGAAGGCCAAGGACGTCTCCGAGTACCTGCCGTTCCTGAAGCAGGGCATCACCACCCGCGAGCTGGTGATCTTCACGCGCCAGTTCGCGACGATGATCGACGCGGGCCTGCCCCTGGTCCAGTGCCTCGACATCCTGTCGGACCAGCAGCCGAACAAGACGTTCAAGACCATCCTGCGCGAGGTGAAGAACGACGTGGAGCAGGGCTCCACCTTCGCCGACGCGCTGCGCAAGCACCCGAAGCCCTACGACAACCTCTACGTGAACCTGGTCCAGGCCGGCGAGATCGGCGGCATCCTGGACACGATCCTGAACCGCCTGGCCGTCTACCTGGAGAAGGCGGACGCCCTGGCGCGCAAGGTGAAGGGCGCCATGGTCTACCCGACCACCGTCCTGGTGGTCGCCATCGGCGTCGTGGTCCTGATGCTGGTGAAGGTCATTCCGACCTTCGAGAAGATGTTCCAGGACTTCGGCGGCGAGCTGCCCGGGCCGACGCAGGTGGTGGTCAACCTCTCCCACTTCATGCAGGCGTGGATCTGGCCGTTCCTGGGCGGCGTCTTCCTCGTCTTCTTCGCGTTCTTCCAGGCGCGCAAGCGCAGTCCGCGCTTCCGGCGCGCGACCGACGCGCTGGCGCTGCGCCTGCCGATCTTCGGTCCGCTGCTCCAGAAGGTGGCCGTGGCCCGCTTCACTCGGACGCTCGGCACCATGATCGCCTCGGGCGTGCCGATCCTCGACGGCCTGGACATCGTCGCCAAGACGGCGGGCAACATGGTCATCGAAGAGGCGCTGATGGACGTGCGCGCCGCCATCTCGGAGGGAAAGACGATCGCCGAACCGTTGCAGGAGTCGGAGGTCTTCCCCGGCATGGTGACCCAGATGATCGCGGTCGGTGAGGAGACCGGCGCCATGGAGACCATGCTCGGCAAGATCGCCGACTTCTACGACGAAGAGGTGGATACGGCGGTCGAGGCGCTGACCTCGCTGCTCGAGCCGATCATGATGGTGTTCCTGGGCGGATCGGTCGGCGGTCTGCTCGTGGCCATGTACCTGCCGATCTTCAAGATCGCCGAGACCATCGGCTAGGACCGCAGCCGGGCCCGGCCCGGCCGGGACGTCATGCGGGCCGTCTGGGGGGCAGTGGCCGAATCGGAAGCACCGACCGCGCACGCGTCGGCCGGACAGCGTGCGCGCGACGAGCGCCACCTGACCGTCCTGATGGGGGCGCGCCTGGCGCTCTCGATCGGCAGCCTGGTGATCGCGCTGGGCCTGGACCGCCTGGGCGGCAACCTGACGGTCACCGAGTGGCACGGCTTCTACGGCGCCGTGGTCGTGGCGTTCGCCGCGACCCTCGTCTACCGGCTGTTCGCCGGCCGCATCGAGCGGGTGCGACCGTTCGCCAGGGCCAACATCGCCCTCGACCTGTGCCTGGTGAGCGTGCTGGTGGCCTTCTCCGGCGGCAGCGAGTCGGTCTTCAGCTTCTTCTACATGCTGGTGCCGGTGTACGCGGCGCTGCTGCTCTCGGGCCGCGGCGTGGTGGGTGTCGCCGCCCTGGCCGGGGTGGCCTACGCGGGGGTGCTGACCCTGGAGCGGGGCGGCTGGCTGGCGAGCGATCCGCGAACGGGCCAGGACGCGGTGCTCGCCATGCGCTGGCTGGTCCACACCGGCGCGCTGGTGCTGGTGGCCGGGCTCGCGAGCTTCCTGGTGGGCGAGCTCGAGCGCACCGGCCAGGCGCTCTCCGAGCGGACCAGTGCGCTGGCCCGCCTGCGCACCCTGCACGAGCGCACGGTCGAGAGCCTGATGAGCGGACTGCTCACCAGCGACGAGACCGGCGCCGTCACCTCCTTCAACCTGGAGGCGGAGCGCATCACCGGCCTGCGTCGCGAGACGGCCTGCGGGCTCGACCTGGAGGAGGTGCTCCCGGGCGTGCGCAGGCTGCTGTGCACCGGACCCGCCCAGGGCGCCCGGGGGCGCATGGTCTACACCAGCCGCGACGGCCGGTCCCTCCACCTGGGCGTCGGCTCCTACGTCCTGCGCGACGACGACGGCCGGGCGGCCGGCCACGTGGTGATCTTCCAGGACGTCTCGGACGTGGTGGAGATGGAGCAGGAGCTGACCCGCCAGGAGCGCCTGGCGGCGGTCGGCACGCTGTCGGCCAGCATCGCCCACGAGATCCGCAACCCGCTGGCCGCCATCTCCGGCGCGATCCAGGTGCTCCAGAAGGGCAACGACGAGGCGGTCCGCGATCCGGGGCGGCTGATGGGCATCGTGGTGCGCGAGGTGGACCGGCTGAACCAGCTCATCACCGACTTCCTGGGCTACGCCCGGCCGGCGCCCCTGGTCCGCGAGCCGGTGCCCCTGCCCGGGCTGGTGGAGGACGTGCTGGGCATGCTCGAGCTCGGCGACGACGCCCTCGGCATCGAGGACGACGTGGCGCCGGGACTGGTGGTGAACGCCGACCCGGCCCGGCTCCGCCAGGTGCTGTGGAACCTGGTGCGCAACGCGGCCGAGGCCATGCCCGACGGAGGCCGTCTGCGGATCGAGGCGCGCGCGCTGCCGGCGGCGGCTCAAGAGCGGGAAACCGGGGGCCGAATGGAGAACCTGGAAGCGTCCGCGGAGAAGCCGGCCTGGGCCGAGATCTCCGTGCTGGACCAGGGTGCCGGCATCGAGCCGGAGATCGCGGAGCGCATGTTCGACCCGTTCTTCACCACCAAGCGAAACGGCTCCGGCCTGGGCCTTCCGACGGTCCATCGCATCGTCGAGGAGCACGGCGGGACGATCCGCGTGGAGCGCGGCACGGCCCCCTGGTCGACGATCGTGCGCCTGCGGCTGCCGCTGGCGGAGGACGCGTCGTGAGCGCGCCCCGCGCCCGGGTGCTCGTCGTCGACGACGAGCCGAGCATGCAGGAGTTCCTGGAGATCTTCTTCCGGAGCGAGGGCTTCCACGCGGCGACCGCCGGCGACCTGGAGACCGCCCTGCTGCACCTGGAGGGCGACGAGTTCGACGTCGTGATCACCGACATCCAGATGCCGGGCGGCACCGGCCTCGACCTGCTGCGCGCGGTCCAGGAGGTGGCTCCGGAGGCCGTGGTCATCATGATGACCGCCTTCGCCAGCACCGAGACCGCCATCTCGGCCATGAAGGAAGGCGCCTACGACTACATCACCAAGCCCTTCAAGCTCGACGAGATCCGGGTGGTGGTGGAGAAGGCCCTGGAGAAGAAGCTCCTGGCCAGCGAGAACCGGCGCCTGAAGAGCGAGCTCGAGACGAAGACGCGTCCGCGCTCGATCATCGGCACGAGCACGGCCATGCAGCAGGTGCTGGACATGGTGGGGCAGGTGGCCGACACCAAGGCCAACGTCCTGATCAGCGGCGAGAGCGGCACCGGCAAGGAGGTGGTCGCCCGGGCCATCCACGACGCCGGCGCCCGGCGCGACGAGCCGTTCGTCGCGGTGAACTGCGGCGCGATCCCGGAGAACCTGCTCGAGTCGGAGCTGTTCGGCCACGTGAAGGGCGCCTTCACCGGGGCGGTGCAGAACAAGTCGGGCCTGTTCGAGGTGGCGCGCGGTGGCACCGTCTTCCTCGACGAGATCGCCGAGCTGACCCTGGCCCTCCAGGTGAAGCTGCTGCGGGTGATCCAGGAGCGGACCTTCCGCCAGGTGGGGGGCACCTCCGACCTGACCTTCGAGGCCCGGGTGGTGACCGCCACCAACCGCAACCTCCAGGAGGAGGTGGCGGCCGGCCGCTTCCGCGAGGACCTCTACTACCGCCTGAACGTCATCGAGATCGCGCTGCCGCCGCTGCGCGAGCGGCGCGACGACGTCCCGCTCCTCGTGCAGCACTTCGTCGAGCGCTACACCCGCGAGCTGGGCAAGCCGGTCGGCGGCGTGACCGACGCGGCCCTGGCGCGCCTGGCCGAGTACGACTTCCCGGGCAACGTCCGCGAGCTGGAGAACGTGGTCGAGCGCGCCGTGGCCCTGTGCCGCGGCGAGACGATCGACACCGACGTCCTGCCGCCGACGCTGCTCTCGCCGCGCGAGCCGGCGCGTGTGGTGCGTATCCCGCCGGAGGGCGTGAAGCTCGACGAGCTCGTGGACGCCTACGAGCGGTCGCTGCTGCTCGAGGCCCTGGAGCAGACCGGCGGGGTGAAGAAGCGCGCCGCCGCACGCCTGGGCATTTCCTTCCGCTCCTTCCGCTACCGGCTCGAGAAGCTGGGGCTGGACGGGGGAGGGGAGGACTAGCGGGCCGGGACTTCTGCGCCGCTCCGCTGGGTCGTTCCTTTCCGACTTCGCTCGCCTTCGGCTCGCTGCGCGCACGGCCTGCGGCCGTGCTTGCTAGTCCCGAATCCCGTACTCCTTCAGCTTGTACAGCAGCGCCCGGTGGCTGATCTCCAGCAGGCGGGCGGCGCGGGTGCGGTTGCCGCCGGTGCGCTGCAGGGCGCGCCGGATCATCTCGGCCTCGAGGCGCTTGCGGCCGCGGCGCAGGCCCAGGTCGCCGTCGCGCTGCTCCGGGTCGGGATCCAGGTGCTCGGGCAGCTCGCGCAGCGTGATCTGCTCGCCGCGCGCCAGGGCCACGGCGCGCAGGGCGACGCTCTCCAGCTCGCGGATGTTGCCCGGCCAGGCGTAGTCGACCAGCCGCGCCAGGGCGTCGTCGGACAGCCCGCGCAGGGTTCGCCCCAGCTGGCGTCCGGCGCGCTCCACGAAGTGGTCGAGCAGCAGCGGGATGTCCCGGGAGCGCTCGCGCAGCGCCGGGACCGCCAGCTCGACGGCCGCCAGGCGCTCGAGCAGCCCCTCGTGGAACTCGCCGGCGCGCACCGCCGCTCGCAGGTCGCAGCGGCTGGCGGCGATCAGCCGGACGTCGATGCGGCGCGGCTTCTCGCCGCCACAGGGCGTCACCTCCTCCGACTCGAGCACGCCGAGCAGCCGCTCCTGGACGTCTTCGGGAAGGGCCTCCACGTCGTCCAGGAACAGCGTGCCGCCGCCGGCCTCGACCAGGCCGCCCGGCGGGCTCCCGGCCGGATCGCAGGCGCCGAACAGCTCGCGGGCCAGGCCTTCGGCGTCGCCGTCGCGGGCGCCCACGCGCACGAAGGGACCCTGGCGGCGGGCGGACTGGGCGTGGATCGCCCGCGCGATGCCCTCCTTGCCGGTCCCGGCCTCGCCCCGCAGCAGCACGCAGGCCGAGAAGCCGGCGGCCGCCTCCATGGCTTCCAGCAGCTCGATCATGGCCGGCGAGGCGCCGACGATGGGCCGCTCGGGGGCGGCGTCGGCCAGCCGTCGCGCCAGCAGCCGGCGGTCGCGGCGCGCCGCGCAGGCCCGGGCCGCTCGCCGCATCACCAGCTCGAGGGCGGGCTCGTGGCCCGGGTTCTCGAGCGCGTCGTCCATTCCCGTCTCGAGGGCCAGGCCCGGAGCGCCCGGGCCGGTGGCCACCCAGTAGGCGTCCGGGCAGCGGCGCGCGATCTCGCTCACGCGCGCCCGCTCCTCCGCCTCGAACAGGCCCCACAGCCAGATCTCGGCGCCCAGGCGCGTGCCCAGGTCGGCGGCGGAATGCGCATCGGGTGCGCAGAAGGGCTCGAAGCCGGCGCCCACCAGACGCACTTCCAGCGTCTCGCGGATCTCCGGATCCGGGGTCGCGACGAGGATGCGCAAGGACATGCGCAGTCTATCGGCCGGTCGCGTCGGGCGGGTGAGAGCGGCGGTCCGATTCCGCTCGGTTCGTGCTTTCGCAGCATGGCAGGACACCCGCATCGGGCCCGTAGCGCATCCGCCTCAAGTCTGCGTAACCAGTCGCCGATATTCACGAACGTCGGTTCCACAGGGTCTGGCACCCGATCGGATGATGGCAGTTGGGGGGAGGAAGTCGGTGCCGAGCAACAACGTTCAACGGTTCCGCGAGGCGTTGATGATGAGCAAGGCGGAGCTCGCGCGGAAGGCCGGTCTGTCGACGTTGACGATCGACCGCGTGGAAGCGGGCCGTCCGTGCCGACTCGATACGAAGCGGAAGGTCCTGCTCGCGCTCGGCCTCCGCATCAGTGACAAGGATCGCGTATTCGGCGCTTTGGATGACCGAACCATCACGGAGCGCACCCACGCCTAGCGTGGGCGCTTCAGCCTTCAGGGGGAGGCACCGGACGTGAAATTCAATCTTCCCAGCTTCAACGCGAAGTCGATCGTCGGCCTCGACGTGGGCTCGTCCTCGGTCAAGGCCGTGGAGCTCACCATGAAGGGCAAGGGCGACAGCTTCGAGCTGAACCACCTCGGCGTGGCCCAGGTCGCGCCCGAGGCGATCGTTCAGGGCGCGTTCCTCAACTCGAGTGCCATCACCGACGCCATTCGCGAGGCGGTGGACAACGCCAAGATCAAGACCAAGAACGTGGCGGCCGCCGTCTCCGGTCACTCGGTGATCGTGAAGAAGGTGAGCCTGCCGGTCATGACCCGCGAGGAGCTCGACGAGCAGATCCGCTGGGAGGCCGAGCAGTACATCCCGTTCGACGTGAACGAGGTGAACCTCGACTTCCAGATCCTCGACTCGGTCGAGGACGAGGGCCGCATGGAGGTCCTGCTGGTCGCGGCCAAGAAGGACCTGATCGACGACTACGTGCAGGTGATCACCGAGGCCGGGCTCACGCCGGTGGCCATCGACGTCGCCGCCTTCGCCGTCGAGAACGCCTTCGAGGCCAACTACGAGCTGAACCCGAGCGAGACCGTCGCCCTGGTGAACATCGGGGCCCAGGTCGTGAACATCAACATCATGTCGGGCGGGGTGCCCTGCTTCACGCGCGACATCACGACCGCGGGCAACCAGTACACCGAGGAGATCCAGAAGGCCCTCTCCATCTCCTTCGAGGAGGCGGAGCGGATCAAGCTGGGCGGTCACGGCAGCGACGGCCAGGACGTGGTGCCCCAGGAAGTCGAGCACGCCATGCAGAGCGTGACCGAGACGGTGATCGGCGAGATCAGCCGCTCCCTCGACTTCTACGCGGCCACCTCGGCCGACAGCCGCATCGAGAAGGTCTACCTGGCCGGCGGCGCCGCGCGCGTCTCGGGCCTGCCGGCGGCCTTCCAGGAGCGCACCGGGCTTCCGGTCGAGACCCTGAACCCGCTGCAGCGGATGCTGCCCTCCTCGAAGTTCGAGCAGGACTACCTGGACGAGGTGGCACCGGGGCTGTCGGTGGGAGTGGGACTCGCACTGCGACGGGCGGACATCTGATGATCGAAATCAATCTACTTCCGGTTCGTGAGGCGCGGCGCCGCGCAGACCTGCGCCAGCAGGCCATGCAGGTGCTGCTGGTGCTGATCCTGGTGGGCGCGGGCATCGGCTACGCCCACTCGCGCATCACCTCGCAGATCGAGAACTCGGACCGCCGCATCAAGCAGATGGAGGCGGACATCAAGCAGTTCCAGCCGCAGCTCGACCAGGTGGCCGCCTTCCGCAAGAAGAAGGCCAACCTGGAGAAGAAGATCGACATCATCGACGGCCTGGACCGCGCCCGGAAGGGTCCGGTGCGGGTGCTCGACGAGCTGTCGAGCCACGCGCCGGAGCGGCTGTGGCTGACCCACCTGACCACCAAGGGCAACCGGATCGAGCTCAAGGGCGAGAGCCTGGACAACGAGCTGGTCGCGGTGCTGCTCCACGGCCTGGGTGAGTCCGAGTACTTCGACCGCGTCGACCTCGACAGCACGGAGCTGGGTCAGGCCAAGAGCGGCCTCAAGACCGTGAGCTTCAAGCTTCAGGCATCGCTGGTCACGCCCAAGCCCGACAAGGCCAAGAAGGCCGCGGGCAAGGGCAAGGGCAAGGCCGGCGCCAAGCCGGTGAAGAGCTAGGGGCGGAGGCGAATCATGGAAGTCTCTCCGGAAATCCAGGCCAGGATCGAGCAGCTCGCCCGGCTGCCGAAGGCGGCACGCATCGGCATCTCGGTCGGTCTGGTCGTGCTGGTGTGCGCCGGCTACTTCTTCGGCGTCTACCAGGCCCAGAGCGAGCAGCTGAAGACGATGCGGGCCAAGGAGCTCGAGCTCCAGCGCAAGCTCACCGAGGTGCGCTCGATCGCGGCCAACATGGGCGCCTTCGAGGACGAGATCGTGGAGCTCGAGGCCGAGCTGGCCTCGGCGCTGCGCCAGCTGCCCAACAAGAAGCAGCTCGAGGTCCTGCTGACCGACATCAGCAACCTCGGCAAGACCGCGGGCGTGGAGATCAAGTCGTTCAAGCGCGAGGGCGAGAAGGTCCACGACTTCTACGCCGAGGTGCCGATCTCGATCGTGCTGGAGGGGCGCTACCACGACGTGGCCCGCTTCTTCGACCTGGTCTCGAAGCTCCCCCGGATCGTGAACATGGGCTCGCTCTCGATGACGGTCGCGAGCGACTCGGAAATCGAAACCCGCCTGAAGGTCACCGGCACCGCCACGACCTTCCGGTTCGTGGGCAAGGGCTAGGGAGGCAGCCGTGTTTGCGCGCAAAGCAGGCGTGAGGGTGCTGCTCGTGGTTCTCCTGGCGGCTCTGTCCGTGGCCCTGGGCTGCGGAGAGACGTCGTCCGGCCCGACCACGGCGGAGTTCAACGAGAAGCGCAACGCGCTGAAGGCCAAGGTCGCCGACAAGAAGGCGCGCAAGGCCCGCAGCGAGGTGGCCCGGGGCGGCAAGCCGTCGCCGAAGGGCAAGGGCAAGAAGGCAAGCGGGGCGACGCCCTCGGGCTTCGCGTCGGTCGACAAGGACTACACCTACGACCCGACCGGCAAGCGCGATCCCTTCCGGAACTTCAAGTGGGACCGCCCCGACCGCATTCGCGAGCGGGAGATCACGGGACCGCTGGAGCAGTTCGACCTGAGCCAGCTCTCGCTCGTGGCCGTCGTCTGGAAGACGGGGAACGCGCGGGCGCTGGTCCAGGACCCGTCGGGTGAGAGCTACATCGTCGCCCAGGGGGCGAGGATCGGTAAGAACGAAGGAACCGTCACCAAGATCAGCGACAACATGGTGAGGGTCAAAGAGACGTACGTCGATTTCCTCGGTCGGGAGACGACCAAGGACATCGAACTGCGAATGCGCCGGAACGAAGGGGGATGAGTCCGATGCTGGGATCCATTAGCGGTCGGTTCCGTGTTGCGGGTGTGCTCGTTGCACTCGCGGCGGGGATCCTCGCGTGCGCCGGATCGGCAGCTCGCCAGGATGCCTCGACGAGCGCTGCTTCGGCGGCGATCGAGGATGTGATCGTCGAGTCGGTTGGCGACGTGTCGCGGGTGACGGTGCTCGGACCTGAAGAGCCGGTCTTCACGGCCTTTCAGCAGAGCGATCCGGATCGCCTGATCGTCGATCTCGCCGGGGTCGCCACGACCATGGGCGAGGACCCGATCGAGGTCTACGACGGCACGGTCGAGGAGATCTCGGTGGCGCCGTTCCCGACGGGCTCCGGGGAGATGATGACCCGCGTCGAGGTCGCCCTCTCCAAGACCGTCGACTACGACGTGCGCCCCGGCCAGGGCGGCCTGGTGATCGAGGTCTCGGGCCTGTCCGACATGGCCGACATGGCGGACTGGGGCGAGAGCGCCGAGGCCGAGATGCCCGCGGACCAGGACCCCTGGACCGTGGCGGCCGAGACGACGCCCTTCGAGCCCATGGACAACGCCTTCGACACCGAGGATGCGCCCGTCGACGTGGTGCCGGTGGAGAGCAGCGGTCCGGCCACGACCCTCACGGGCGTGCAGGCCGAGGTGGCCGACGGCGGCCTGGTGATCCACCTGCAGAGCGACGGCATGCTGCAGAGCGCCGAGACCTTCACCCTCGAGGATCCGGCCCGCCTGGTGGTGGACCTGCCGGGCATGAAGAGCTCCGTGACCCAGGAGCGCGTCGACGTGGCCTCGAGCCACGTGAGCCGCGTTCGCGTGGGCGCACACGCCGACAAGGTGCGGGTGGTGATGGACGGCGGCGACGCCAGTCAGCCCTTCGAGGGCCGGCGGGTCATGCCGGTGGCGTCCGGAATGCTGATCGCGCTGGGCGAGGGTCCGGCGGTGGAGGCCGCGGTGGCGGAGGCGTCGTCCTCCGCAATGGCCGCCGCCGATCCGGTGGCCGACGAGGCCGACGCCGACATGGGCATCGGCTCCGACATGGACGCGGACCCGATGGCCGGCGACATGGCGGGCGGCTGGGAGACCACGCCCGAGGCGACCGACGGCGGCGAGGAGATGGCCGCCGCCGAGCCGATGGACGCGGAGCCCGCGCACACCGGCACGACGACCATCTACGGCGTCGAGTTCGACACCCAGGACGATCGCGATCGCGTGGTCGTGCTGGGCGAGCACCCGGTCGACTACCTGGTGTACGAGCCCGACGAGGAGACCGTCGTGCTGAGCCTGGAAGAGGCGGCGCTCGACGCGGACGCCGGCGTGCGCATCGCGCCCGAGCCCGGCGGACCGGTCTCGCTGGTCACCGCCTTCGACCAGCCGGAAGTGGCTCGGCCCGAGGTGCGGGTGGTGATGAAGCGGGCGCCGGGCCTCAAGCCTTCGGTCTCGCGACGCGGCGCCCTGCTGCTGATCGACTTCGACCGCAGCGGCGGCATGGCGGCGACCCCGCCGGTGCTGGCCGAGGACGGCCAGGCGATGGCCCAGGCGACGCCCGAGGCGGCGCCGATGCTGGACGGGGCGATGGCCCCGGCCGGCGACGGGGCGACTCTCGAGATGGCGTCGGTGGATCCCGCCGCTCCGGCGGGCGCCACTGTCGACCCGACCGCGCCCGCGGCGCCTCCGGCCTCCGTGGCTCCGGCCGCGGCTCCGCCGGCGGCGATCGATCCGCCCGCGGCCATCTCCATCCTCCACGAGGGTGGCCTGATGGACGGCAAGGAGTACGTGGGTCGGCGCATCTCGCTCGACTTCAAGGAGGTCGACATCGCCGACGTGCTGCGCCTGATCGCCGAGGTCTCGGACCTCAACGTGATCGCCGGCGACGAGGTGAAGGGCAAGGTCACGATCCGCCTGGTGGACGTGCCCTGGGACCAGGCCCTCGACGTGGTGCTGCTCACCAAGGGCCTGGGCTTCGTGCGCATCGGCAACGTGCTGCGGATCGCGGCCGCCGATGTGATCGCCCAGGAGGAGGAGCTCCGGCTCCAGGAGCGCCGCGCCAAGGAGAAGCTCGAGGACCTGGTGGTCAAGCTCCAGCCGGTCAACTACGCGGACGTGAAGGACGTCTCCAAGATGGTCAAGCAGCTGCTGACCTCGCGTGGCTCGGTGAACACGGACACGCGGACCAACACGCTGATCATCAAGGACATCGCGTCGGTGATCGACGAGGCCACGGCGCTCGTCAAGGCCGTCGACACGATGACGCCGCAGGTGCTGATCGAGGCGAAGATCGTCGAGGCCAACCTCGACTTCTCGCGCGAGTTCGGCGCCATCTGGACCTTCGGGACCAACCCGGCGACCCAGTCGACCCTGGGCGGTCGCGACTGGATCTTCACGGACGGCGTGGGCCTGGGTGATTCGTCCGACGGCCTCGGCAACAACGTGGCCTTCGGCAACACGATCACCTCGTTCCCGAACAGCCTGGCGAACCTGGCCGCCACGGTGCTGGACAGCAAGTTCAACATCGAGGCCCAGCTCCAGGCGGCCGAGATCAACGGCGACGGCAAGGTCATCTCCAGCCCGCGCGTCGTGACCATGGACAACAGCAAGGCGCAGATCGAGCAGGGTGTCTCGATCCCGTTCCAGACCTTCGAGAACGGCGATGCGCAGCTCGAGTTCGTGGACGCGGTGCTCCAGCTGAAGACCACGCCGCACATCACGTCGGACAAGTCGATCATCATGGAGATCGAGGTCTCGAGGAACGCTCCTGACGACAGCGTCTTCACCCTGACGGGTTCGCCGGCGATCGCCAAGAACCAGGTCAAGACGGAGACTCTGGTGAAGGACGGTCAGACGCTCGTGCTCGGCGGCATCTACGTCGTCGACAAGTCGTCGCGCCAGTCGCGCGTGCCGTACCTGCACCGCGTGCCCTTCATCGGGAACGCCTTCAAGAGCAACGAGATCAGCGACAGCCGCAAGGAGCTCCTGATCTTCGTGACGCCGCGGATCGTCCAGACCGAGGCCGTTGCGGGCTGAAGCCGACGCAGTAGCAGCGACACCAGGACGGCGGGGGAGCGGGAGCTCCTCCGCCGTTCGTCTTTGGCGCCCCGAAAGCGGCCTATACTGCGCTACGTGGGTGAACGGGGCACGATCTGGCTCGTGGGGATGATGGGCTCGGGGAAGTCGACGGTGGGGAGCGCCCTGGCGGAGCGCCTGGGCCGCCGCTTCGTCGACACCGACGCCGAGATCGAGCGGCTGGAGGGCCGCTCGGTGGCCGAGATCTTCGCCCGGGACGGCGAGGCGGCCTTCCGGGCCCTGGAGCGCGCCCAGATCGAGCGCTGGTGCGACGAGCCCGCCGTGGTGGCGCTGGGCGGCGGGGCCGTCGCCCAGCCGGGCGTGGCGGAGCGCCTGTCGAAATCGGGCACGGTGGTGTACCTGCGCGCCCGTCCCGAGACGCTGCTCGAGCGGGTGGGGGAGGGCGCCGGCCGCCCGCTGCTGGCGGGGCTCTCGAAGGCCGAGCGGCTGGCCCGCCTGGGCGAGATCCTGGCCGAGCGGGCGCCCGCCTACGAGAAGGCGTCCGTGGTGGTGGACGGCGACGGGCTCGCCGCCGGCGAGGTGGTCGAGCGCGTCGCGGCCCGGCTCGGCGAGGTCCGGGAATGACGTCTCCGCGCCTGCGCCGCGTGAAGGTCGACCTGGGCGAGCGCTCCTACCCGGTGGAGATCGGCCACGGCACGCTGGCCGACGTGGGGCCGCGGGTGGCCCGCGCCACCGGCGCCCGCCAGGTCGTCGTGCTGACCGTGCCGCCGGTAGGCCGCCGCTACGCGCCCACCGTGCTGCGATCGCTGCGCGAGGCGGGTCTCCGGGCCTCGCGCATCGACGTCCCGGACGGCGACGCCACCAAGAACCTGCGCCAGGTCGAGACGCTCTACGGAGCCCTGCTGGCGCGCGGCGCCGACCGCCACGCGGCGCTGGTGGCGCTGGGCGGCGGCATGGTGGGCGACCTCACCGGCTTCACCGCGGCCACCTTCCTGCGCGGCATCCCCTTCGTCCAGGTGCCCACCAGCCTGCTGGCCATGGTCGACGCCAGCGTCGGCGGCAAGACCGGCGTGAACCTGCCCCAGGGCAAGAACCTGGTGGGCGCCTTCCACCAGCCCCGCCTGGTGGCCGTCGACGTGGCGACGCTGGCGAGCCTGCCGCCGCGGGAGCTGTCGGCCGGCTTCGCCGAGATCGTGAAGCACGCGGCGATCTGGGACGCGCGGCTGTTCGACCGGCTCGAGCGCGACGCCGAGAAGCTGCTGTCGCTGGATCCGGCGCACATGGCGCGGGTGATCGAGCGCAACGTGCGCATCAAGGCCGAGGTCGTGAGCCGGGACGAGCGCGAGACCGGCCTGCGCATGCTGCTCAACTTCGGCCACACGCTGGCCCATGCGGTGGAAGCCTTGCAGCGCTATCGGAAGCTGCTGCACGGCGAGGCGGTGGCCATCGGCATGGTCTACGCCGCGCGCCGCTCCGAGGCCCTGGGCCATGCGCCCAGCGGCACCGCCGACCGCATCGAGGCCCTGTGCCGGCGCTTCGGGCTGCCCACCGAGGTCCCGCCCCAGCCGAGAAGCGCTTATCTGCGAGCGCTGCGTGTCGATAAGAAGAAAAGGGATTCCCACATCCGCTTCGTGGTGCTGGAGGGCATCGGTTCCGCGCGGACCGTGCCGCTCACGCCGGCGGAGGTGGCGGCGGCGCTGCCGCGGCAGCCCGCCGGCGCGCGTCGCAAGCGGGCGGGAAGGTCCGGTCGATCGGGAGGCAGGCGTTGAACGGACTCGATTCGGGACAGCTGGCCGGGCTCGAGGCGTCGGTGGAGGCCGATCCGGGGGCGCACGCGTTCCCCGCGCTGGCCGAGCTGCACCGCCGCGGCGGACGGCTCCAGGAGGCCGAGCGGGTCGCCCGCGAGGGTCTCGCGCGCAAGCCCGAGCGGGTGGAGGGACGGCTCGTGCTGGCGCTGGTGCTGCTCGACCAGGGCCGCGACGCCGACGCCCGCGACCAGCTCGAGGGACTGACGCCGGCCATGCTGGCGGCCGCCGGCGTGACCGCGCCGGAGCACGCCGCCGTGCTCGACGCGGACGACTCGCTCTCCGAGGGCGAGCTCGAGGCGGCGTTCCAGCAGGCCGAGACCGACGCCGAGCAGCTGATCACGCCCGACCGCGTGGCCGCCGAAGCCGTGGCCCACGTCGACGCGGGCGCCGCCGACGGCTACGAGGAAGCGGCGGCCGAGCCGGTCGGGGTCGAGTCCGGCTCCGCCTTCGTGACGGCCAGCATGGCCGAGCTGCTCGAGCGCCAGGGCGACGAGTCCGGCGCCGAGCGCATTCGCGCGGCGCTGGCGTCGAGTGCGCCCGCACCGGTCGCACCGTCGGTGGACGAGGCGAAGGCACCGAGCCGCCGGCAGAAGCAGATCGCCACGCTGGAGCGCTGGCTGGCGAACATCCGAGGAGATCGCTCATGAGCTTCGACGCCATCCTGCGAGAGATCGTCGAGGGGTGCAGCGGCTGCGTTGGCGCCGTGTTGATGGGCAGCGACGGCATCGCCATCGCCGAGGTGGTGACCGAGCACGTGCCCGAGGGCCCGCTGGCCGAGGAGATCGGCACCGCGGGGGTCGAGTTCACGCGCATCCTGGAGGAGATCCGCAAGGCGGCGGACGCGCTGGGCGGCGGCGGCATGACCGAGACGGTCGTCTCGCTGGCGCGCTTCACGCTGGTGTTCCGGGCCGTGGACGGCGAGACCTTCCTGGCGGCCGTGGTGACACCGGATGGCAACCTGGGCAAGGCGCGCTATCTCATGCGACGCAACCTGCTCAACCTGCGCCAGGAGCTCTGAGCCACGGAGCTTCGGCCGTAGGGGGACCCATGGCCGATCCCACGCGCATCCTCGTCCTGCATGGTCCGAACCTGAACCTGCTCGGAACGCGCGAGCCGGACGTCTACGGCACCGTCACCCTCGACGAGATCAACGCCATGCTGGGCTCCTTCGCCAAGGAGCGCGGCGCCGAGGTCGAGTTCTTCCAGAGCAACCACGAGGGCGGCCTGATCGACCGCATCCAGGAGGCGCCCTCCTTCGCCGACGGGCTGCTGATCAACCCGGGCGGACTGACGCACACCAGTGTGGCGCTGCGCGACGCCCTGGCGGCGACGAAGCTGCCCGTGGTCGAGGTCCACCTGTCGAACGTGTTCGCCCGCGAGGAGTTCCGCCGCCACTCCTACGTGTCGGGCGTGGTGGTGGGCGTG
>JBNLVK010000112.1:0-8082 GCA_050618055.1 Myxococcota bacterium | reverse complement strand
GCACGACCAGGCGCTCAAGGACGTGCGGCGACAGCCAGGCGAGACGAAGGAGGCGGCTGACATAGCGGTCGGATAGTCCCTCCTCGGCGGCGAGATCGGCGATGGTGGTGACCTCGCCGCGCTCCATCCGCTTCCGCCACGCCCATGCCCGGCCGATCGCGCGCAGCACGCGGGGATCCTGTCCCGGCGGCGGGTCCGACGTCTGGATGTCTTTCGGTGGCAGAATGCGCGGCCGGCCGCCGCGTTTGCGGACCGTGAGCGGGATGTGGACGCGGATGGTGTCGTTCGCGGGCATCAGGCGGCGTCCTCCTGCGCGGGCGTCATCAGGCTCGCCAACGCACCGAGCCCGTCATGGCGCAGGTCGATATCGAGCCCGTCTTCGGCCACCGTCACGCGCGCCACGAGCAGCTGGACGACGCGGGCCTGCTCGGCCGGGATCAGCGCCTTCCAGAGATCGTCGAACTGCGTGAGCGCCGCGGTCACGGTGCCCTCGTCGAGGTCGGGACGCTCCTTCTTCAGCGCGCGTGCCGTCCGCGCGATGATCTCAGGCGTGCGCAGTAGCCGTCGGATCTCGCCGATTACCGCTTCCTCCACCATGGCCGCGGGGAGCCGCTGGGGGCCGCGCAGCTCGGCGTTCGGCCGCTTCTGGATCACGTCCATCGAGACGTAGTAGCAGTACCGCCTGTTGCCCTTCTTGGTGTGGTGCGGGGTCATGGCCGCGCCGGTCTCCGTGAAGATCAGGCCGCGCAGCAGCGCCGGCTCGGTGCTTCGGGTGCGTCCGGCGCGCTGGTTCCGATTGCCGGACAGCACGGCATGGGCGGCGTCCCACAACTCCGCATCGACGATGGGCTCGTGCATGCCGGGATAGGTCTCGCCCTTGTGTGTGATCTCGCCGCGGTAGATGCGGTTATGCAGCAGCTTGTAGAGCGCGCCTCGGTCGATGGGCCGGCCGCGCTTGGAGCGGATGCCGCGGGTGTTCAGCTCCCGGATCACGGCGGCGGTGGAATCGGACTGCGCGAATAGCTCGAACATGGTGCGGACCTGCGCGGCCTCGGCCTCGTTCACGACCAGCTTGCGTTCGACCACGTCGTAGCCGAGCGGCACGTAGCCGCCCATCCACATGCCCTTCTTCTTCGAGGCAGCGACCTTGTCGCGGATCCGCTCGCCGATGACCTCCCGCTCGAACTGGGCGAAGCTGAGCAGGATGTTCAGCGTCAGCCGCCCCATCGATGTGGTCGTGTTGAAGGACTGAGTGACGGACACGAAGGTGACGCCGTGGCGGTCGAAGATCTCGACCAGCTTCGAGAAGTCCATGAGCGCGCGGCTGAGGCGGTCGATCTTGTAGACCACGACCACGTCGATCAGCCCGTCCTCGACATCGGCGATCAGCTGCTTGAGCGCAGGGCGGTCCAGTGTGCCGCCCGAGACGCCGCCGTCGTCGTAACGCTCGCGCAGACAGGCCCAGCCCTCGGCACGCTGGCTGGCGATGTACGCCTCGCAGGCCTCGCGCTGCGCATCGAGGCTGTTGAACTCCATGTCGAGCCCTTCCTCGCTCGACTTGCGGGTGTAGATAGCGCAGCGAAGGCGACGCCCCGGTTCGGTCTGGGTCTTTCTGGTCATCGCGCGCCTCCGGTCTGGTCGAGCCCGAAGAACCGCCAGCCATTCCAATGCGCCCCGGTGATCGCGCGGACCGCGGCGGAGAGCGACTTGAAGCGCCGGCCTTGCCATTCGAAGCCGTCGGCCAGAACGGTGACCATGTGTTCTTCGTCACCCCACTCGCGGACCAGCTTCGTACCAGGCGCTGGCTTGCGCGGGTCCGCCACCATCCCGCCCAGCTTGCCGCTCATGACCTCGTCGGCAAGTGCATCGAGCGTTCGGCGCGTCTCCCAGCGTAGCCCGACATGGGCCAGCTCCTGCATGCGGTAGCCGAGCCGAAGCTCGAGGTTGCCGCGGCTGGCGTTCGGCGCACGCTCCCCGAAGATGGCCTGCCACTTCTCCTGTAGCTCAGGCACCGTCATCGCCTTCAGCGCCGCCAGTTCGGCCAGGACGTCAATCCCTACCGCTTGCGGCGCGGGCGCGGTCTTCGCGCCTGATTTGCTTATCTTTTTCCTCATGCGTCATCTCCAACTCGGTTGCGAACCTGTCTTCGACGACGGCGTCTGAGGGCGAGAATGTCCAGCGAACTGTCTCCATCGATCGGAGATTTCTCGTTCGTTTCCAGTGAGTTGGTGCGTGCGATGGCAGTGGCGAGGATGGCGGCTAGTTCCGTCAGCCGGTCATCCGTGGTGAGCGTCTCGGCGGGCGGCGCGAAGGCGATGTCGTCGGGCATGGAGAGCGAACCTCCTGAGGCGGTTTGCTCCGTGTTCGACGTTTAGGGCGTCGAAATTCAAGTCAAAACAGAGAGTTGTCAAAAGGCTGAGTGACCCTGCGTAGTATGTCGTGCATGTTGTGCTAGTGCTGCGTTTACGATGATGCCTGAAGGGCTTGACGCATTGCAGGCGAGTCCCTGCTAGACTACGCAAACGAGAGCGGAATTGAACGAAGTTCTCGCTGTCTCCATCCATGCAGATTGAGAGGTCAGAGAGTGGTACTGAAAGATCATGTTCGACGTCGGCGCCGATTGGTGCCGCCGTTGCTCGCGACGATGGGGCAGAACTACTCGCCATATTCTTGGGCGACGCAGCTTGTTCCAGAGTTTTTCTGGCTAGCAATGTTGACCCATCAGTTCGGAATGCAGGATGGCGTTGAGGCAGCCCAAGTTCTAGGGAAAGTAGCCAGTGAAACAAGCACGAAGAATCCTAAGCCGCTATTTGCGAAGCTTTCTTCATTTTCCGAATTGCGCCCAGAGGAACAAGAAGAAGTAAAACAGAGACTTCCGCCGCAGGTCTTATCAAAAATCAGAACCGGACTGGCGCCAGTTTCAGCGATTTGGCCAGATTTTCCACTCGCTTTCTTGGATATCCAATCGGCCAAAGCCTCAAGTGCCGCGCTCGATGAGATATCCGGCATCCTTGAGGCGCTGTATGACAGGCGAGGAAGAGAGGCGACACTAGCTGTTACCACTGCGGCCTACCTCGGCCTAAATCAAGGACGGATTATTCTGACTGCTGAAATGGCCAATAAGGCAGAAGATGCTCTCCGAGACATTGAAAAGTATCCGTCTACAGACGAATCGCGCGCAGCTGGCGCTTTCTTCAGAGCAATGGCACCAATGTTTCTGCTCGGAGACGATGGGGAGAGTGATCAAAAGCTGAGTGCTTGGGCTGCTTCCTTTTGGGACTCGATTTCCGATCTTGGAGGCTGCCTCGGAAAGTACCAGGAACTTCCCGAGCTTCCAGAGGTGACGGAGGGGATTGAGGGCTTCATAACTGCTTACAGGCATTTCGCCAACGGGGATGTTAGGGCGAGGCAGCAGGCTTGGAAAATCGATTTGGGTGACGTCGAGGAGCAGCAGGTGCTGCTTGCGCTCCTTGCGCGTCAAGCGACTTTGGCAATCGAAATTGTCTCCGCGCCAAGCATCTGGAATCCAAATACTGCACCTGTCTTGCTTCGTGCAATGGCAGATGTGCACATCACGCTTGTGTGGCTTCTCGGTGACCCAAAGAGCAGAGTTCCAATGTACGTGTCCGACGGGCTCGGCGCAGTAAAATTGGAGATTGCGCATCGAGAGGAAGAAATTAAGCGGAATCCAGGGGCGGCTACTGACGAGCATAACGCCTACACAGAATATCTAAAGAATTGGCTTGAATCCCAAAGGCTGGAGTTTCTCGTTGAGGTTAATCTTGGTAGCTGGTCCGGAAAGAACACAAGAGTAATGGCCGAGGAGTCTGGATGCCTAGACTTCTACAATTATGTTTTTCAGCCTTTTAGCTCAGCAGTCCATTCATACTGGTCTCATGTGGGAAGAATTAACGTGGAATATTGCCAGAACCCATCTCATCATTTCCACTTTTTGCCAGTCTTGCCATCTTTAGAGCCAGATACTCATTGGTGCATGCTCGCAGCGAAGTACTTTAGAAAGACGCTGTCCGCATTTGATGAAGCGCTACAGCTCGGCGAGCTTCCGTGTGAATCCTATCTTGTAGTTGACGATGCGCTTGCTGAAAGAGCAGGTCCGGATGACGCGGAAGCTTTTGACGAAGATTCCAATTAAATCAACTATTCGAGAATTCCGGCGCTGGCAGTTAGTCGGTGCCTAATGGCGCGTCACATCTTGCACGATCTCATCCGTCTCCAGTCGCAGCGCCGACCGCCACAGGGGTGTTTTCATGAACACCGCGTCCTCGAACCGATAGCTGGGGTGTCTGCGCTCCTGCTGCAGAAGTCCCGCCCAGCAGAGCGGGCGCAGCACCTGGATGTAGAGCTGGCCTATCACCTCGTCGTAGCGCGGCAACGGCCCCTTCTCGGGTTCTCCGAAGAGCACGCGACGGAGGTGGGCGCCGGTGGCGCCGTCCTCGGTCTCGACGTTCAGCACGTTCAGGAACACATCCCAGCTGCCGAGGATCGACGCGTCGTCGAAGCGCGACATGCTGGCGTGGTTGATGCGGAAAAGGAAGAACGGGACGAGCGTACCGAAGATCCGACCGGGATGGCCCGCCAGCGCCTCGCCTGCTTTGGTCAGGCGGAACTCGCCCTTGTAGTGCCGCCCGAGCTTCATCGCGATCATCAGGTCGTGCAGCACCATGAGCGGCGCGAAGTCAGGTTCGTTCAGCACCTTGTTAACGGCGAAGAGGTCCGCCTGGGTGTGGCCGGGCCAGTCGAACTCGGCCGCGGCCCAGTGTACGAACACCCGCTTAAACGCCTTGGACGGCGTCAGGGGAATGGCGCCATGCTCGCCGATCCAGGCGAAGGTCTTCTCGATCCCGCGCACCAGCGGCGAAAACGCTAGCGCCGGGTCGGCATCGTCGACCTCCCTCAACTCAATCACCTCAAATCTCCCGCGCGAACCAACGGATGCGGCCGACGATGTGGATCTCGTCGGCCGTTCGCTCGTAGGGGCTGTAGAAGCCGTTGTCCGAGATGACGCGCACGGCCGGCGGATCGCTGTTCGGGATGTGCTCGAGCCGTTTGGCCACCAGCCCCATGCCGTCGTCCAGCACGAAGATGCCGGGCGGGTTCGGTGCGCGGCGCGCCATGTCGACGAGCACCGTGTCGCCGTCGAGCAGCGTGGGCGCCATGCTGTCGCCCTCGACATGCATGATCCGCAGCTGAGAGGGGCTGGCCTTCAGGCTGTGCCGGATCCAGGAGCGGCGGAAGTGGTAGGCGCGGCCTGCGGGATCCTCATGCTCCTGGACCACGGCGCCGCCGCCCATCGACGGGCGGGGGCTCGCATGCGCGATCGAGACGAGGGCTTCGTCCGGGTTCTCGATGAAGGGGGGCGTTCCCGCGACAGCGCCGATGCCGTGGATCAGCCAGTCGCGGTCGACCTTCAGAACACGAGCGACCTCTGCAAGCCGGTCGATGCCGGGACGGGATGATCGTCCGCGCAGGATGTCGTAGACGAAGGAGCGGTTCACGCCGGCCATCTCGGCGACGTGGGCGGGGCTAAGGCCGAGCTGGTTGGCCCGGGCCACCTCGTCCCGCCCCGGACCTTCGTGATCGATGTAGGCGTGCAGGAGAAGCTGCGTGCCGTCCGAAAGACCGCGTCCGACTACGACATGGGCGCCGTCGCGGAGATCATGAACCGCGCGCCGATCACGGACGAGGTCATCCGGCACTGGCGCGAAAAGGCGGGCGACCGGCAGACCGTGGTCTTTTGCTCGACCGTTGCCCACGCGGAAAACGTCGCCGAGGCTTTCAACAGCTACGGGATCCCCGCCGGCGTCATCCACGGCGATCTCGGCTCCGAGACTCGCCGTCGGATCCTCGCGTCCTATGCCTCTGGCGAGATCCAGGTCGTCGTCAACGTGGTGGTGCTGACCGAGGGCTGGGACCACCCGCCGACCTCCTGCGTGGTGCTGCTGCGGCTGAGCTCATGCAAGTCCACCATGATCCAGATGGTCGGGCGCGGCCTGCGCACGGTCGATCCCGCCGAGCACCCCGGCATCGTCAAGACCGACTGCATCGTGCTGGATTTCGGAATCTCGAGCCTGACCCACGGCACGCTCGAGCAGGACGTCGATCTCGACGGCCGCGATCCTACACCGTGCGATGCGCCGACGAAGACCTGCCCGGAATGCGAGGCGACGGTCCCGCTCGCCGCGCGTTCATGTCCGATCTGCGGATACGAGTTCCTGAGCGACGGGGCACCGCCGCTCGAAAGCGTGGTCATGTCCGAGATCGACCTCCTCAAGCGGTCCAGCTTCGCCTGGGAGGATCTCTTCGATGACGAGTCCGCGCTCATGGCGAGCGGGTTCAATGCCTGGGGCGGCGTGTTTTTCCTCGAAGGGCGCTGGCACGCCGTAGGCGGTGGCAAGAATGAGCGGACGCGCCTTCTCGGCGTGGGCGAGCGCACCGTCTGTCTGGCGCAGGCCGACGACTGGCTGAACGAACACGAGACCGACGAGAGCGCCTTCAAGTCCCAGCGCTGGCTGGGCCAGGCGCCGACGGAGAAACAGCTCCAGTATCTCTCGCCCGCGCAGCGGCAAGATTACGGGCTCACCCGCTACCGCGCCTCGGCGCTGATCACCTTCCAGTTCAACCGGCGCGACATTCGCCGGCTCGTCATGTCGGCCGCGCCCGAGCGGAGGGCGGCGTGAACCATGTCGCGCAAGTCCCATCCCCGCCCGCAGAGGCTCCGGATCGACCGGGCCGTGATCGCCTCTGGCATCCGCGCCGTTCGCCGGGAAAACGGTCCCCCGGACCGTTTTCTGGCTCGGCTCACCTCTGCGCCGTCTGCACCGCGCGCACCCGCGGCTTCGGCTGGTTCGATCCCAACCGGCCGGGCCGGGACCGCACCCAAACCCGCCGCTGGTTCTGCTCAATGGGCTGCCAGGCGGCCTTCACCCGCAAAGCAAAGAGAGGACTGAGCATGGTCGATTTCACGGAAGAGGAAACCCAAGCGCTTCCCGCCGTCATGCGTGCGCTCGCCCCCGAGATGGAGCGGATCGGCTGGGACCGACCGCTGGGCCAGCTGACCCAGAACGACATGCACCGGCTGATCGTCACCACCGTCGAAGCGTTCCGTGCCGAGATGGCGGAGATCGCCGCAGAGTCGGAGATTCCGTTCTGATGCTGGACTTCAATCATCGCCCCGGCATCGCCGAACGCATCAACGCCGCAGTGGACTCGGCGCTCGAGGCTGAACGCGCAGCGACGCAGCCGCGGGATTACCTCGGCGCTTCCCGGCTGGGCCATGCCTGCGAGCGCGCGCTGCAGTTCGAATTCGCGCATGCACCGAAGGATGAAGGCCAGGACTTCTCCGGCCGGTCGCTCCGGATCTTCGCGATCGGGCCTGAACTCGAGGATCTCGCCATCCGCTGGCTGCGCGCGGCGGGGCTCGATCTGGTCACCCAGAAACGGGATGGCGGCCAGTTCGGCTTCTCCGTCGCAGGCGGGCGCATTCGCGGCCACGTCGATGGGATCGTCGCCGAGGCCCTCGCGGCGTTGGGGCTACGCACCCCGGCGCTCTGGGAATGCAAGACGATGAACGCGAAGAACTGGCGCGAGACGGTGGCGAAGGGCGTGACCGTCGCAAAGCCCGTCTACGCCGCCCAGATCGCGCTCTACCAAGCCTACATGGAAGCGACGGTGCCGGGCATCAGCGCGAACCCCGCGCTCTTCACCGCGATCAACAAGGACACGGCCGAGCTGCACCACGAGCTCGTTCCCTTCGACGCCGATCTCGCGCAGCGCATGTCCGACCGCGGCGTGCGGATATTGCGGGCGACCGACGCAGGCGAGCTGCTCCCACGCATCGCCGCAAATCGCGATTTCTTCGAATGCCGGTTCTGCCCGTGGGCCGAGCGCTGCTGGAGCCAGCCGGCATGAGCGACGACAACATCATCCATTTCAACCCCTGGCGGGACTTCAACGACGCAGCACCCCTGGCCGATCCCTTCGCCGTCGAACCTGACACGGACCAGATCGCGCGCTTCGTCGATGTCGTCTTCGGCTATTCCGAGGGCCTGATTCCGGTCCGCG
>JBNLVK010000111.1:0-12112 GCA_050618055.1 Myxococcota bacterium | reverse complement strand
TCCGACGTCACGCGCGCCGCCGTGAACAGCAGCTCCCGCGCCTTCGCCGTTCCCACCAGGCGCGTGAGGAACCAGCTGGCGCCGTAGTCGCCGGACAGGCCGACGCGGGCGTAGGCCGTCGTCACGAAGGTGTCCGCCGCGAAGATCCGCAGGTCGCAGCAGAGCGCCAGGGCGAAGCCGGCGCCGGCCGCCGGACCGGGCAGCGCCGCCACCACCGGCTTGGCCAGCCGGTGGATCGCCGCCGGGATCTGGTGCTCCCACTTCAGCTGGCGCACCCGCGCCTCGCGGTCGCTGGGCGGTCCGTCGGCCATGACCTTGGTGTCGCCGCCGGCGCAGAAGGCGCCGCCCGCTCCGCTGAGCAGCAGGCAGCCCACCGCCGGGTCGTCGCCCAGACGCGGGATCAGGCGGTGCAGCGCCTGCTTCATCTCCATGGTGAGCGCGTTGCGCGCGTCGGGACGGTTCAGCGTGACGTGGGCGACACGCTCCTCCACGCGGCACAGCACCTGCTCCGTCCCGGTCTCGATCTCGCTCACGGGCCCTCCTCGCGACGGCGACGGTATCACGAAGCCCGCGGGACTTGCGCGGGAGCCTCCTTTCTGAGAGAACCCTCGGACGCAGGAGGAACACATGGGACTTCCGGAGCCCCCGGAGCCGGGCGCCAGCGCGCTGCCGGCGGGAACCTTCGACGGCGAGGTGGTGGTGGTGACCGGCGGCGGCACCGGCCTGGGCAAGGCCATGGCGCTGGAGTTCGGCCGGCTGGGCGCGTCGGTCGCCGTGATGAGCCGCAAGGAGGAGCACCTGGCGGCGGGCGTCGAGGCGCTGGAGAAGCTGGGCGCGCGCGCGCTGGCCGTGCAGGCCGACATCCGTCAGCCCGACCAGATCGCCGCCGCCTTCGACCGCATCGAGAGCGAGTGGTCGCTGCCGGGCCACCTGGTGAACAACGCGGCGGGCAACTTCCCGGTGCCGGCCGAGGACATGAGCCCGAACGCCTGGCGCACCGTGGTCGACATCGTGCTGAACGGCACCTTCTTCTGCTCCCGCGAGTTCGGACGCCGCCACATCGCCGCCGGCTCGCCCGGCTCGATCGTCAACATCGGCGCCGCCTACGCCTGGACCGGCGGACCCGGCTTCGCCCACTCGGCCGCCGGCAAGGCCGGCGTGAAGAACATGACCGAGACGCTGGCCGTCGAGTGGGGTCCCTACGGCATCCGCGTCAACGGCATCGCGCCCGGTCTCTTCCCGCACGAGGACGAGGTGTCGGCCATCCGCTCGGTGCCCGAGCGGCGCAGGAACGACGGCGCCCGCTGCCCCGCGCAACGGGTGGGCCACCCCCACGAGCTGGGCTGGGCCGCCACCTTCCTGTCCTCGCCCTACGCCAGCTACATCAGCGGACACACCCTGGTGGTCGACGGCGCCAACTGGCAGCGCCGCGCCATGCTGATGCCCGAGTTCGTGCCCATCCGCGAGCAGCTGGGCAAGGGTCCTTTCGCGCTCGACCCGGAGAAGTAGAGGAAGCCTTGGCCGACGCCCCCCGCCTGATCGACCTGGAGATCGAGCCGCCCTTCGCCACGATCGTCCTGAACCACCCGGAGAAGCTGAACGCGTGGAGCTGGGAGTCGGCGCGCCAGATCAGCGCCCACGCCGACGCGCTGCGCTTCGACGACCGGGTGCGCGTAGTGACGGTCCGCGCCGAGGGGCGCGCCTTCTGCGCCGGCGTCGACCTGGGCATGCCCGAAGACCGCATCACCGGCCGCTCGCCGGCGGAGAAGACGCGCAACTACTTCGAGAAGTTCCGCTGGGTGCACGAGCGCTTCTCCGTCCTCCAGGCCCTGCCCCAGCCCGTGCTGATGGCCATCCACGGCTACTGCCTGGGCGCCGGTCTCGAGGTGGCGCTGATGGGCGACATCCGCATCGCCGCCGACGACGCCAGGTTCGCGCTGCCCGAGCCCAAGGTGGGCGTGGGCATCGACGCCGGCGGCGACCTGCGGCTGGCCCGCGAGATCGGCGCCGGCTGGACCAAGCTGCTGGCCTTCACCGGCCGCCGCATCGACGCCGAGACGGCGCTGCGCATCGGCATCGTGCAGGAGGTGGTTCCGCGCGACGACCTGCTCCACCACGTGCGCCGGCTGGCCGAGGAGATCGCGGCCAACGCGCCGCTGGCGGTGCAGGTGATCAAGCGCACCGTGAACTTCCGCGCCGAGCAGGGCATGGCCGAGGCGCTGCGCTTCGAGGCGGCCAGCGCCTCGCCCCTGTTCGTCTCCGACGACATGGCGAAGGGCTACAAGGCCATGGCCGCGAAGGAAGACCCGGGCTTCGAGGGCAAGTAGTGGACGCCTGGCGCGACTTCTGCGATCGCCTGCGCGCGGCGGGCGACAGGCTCGCCGGCGAGGGCTTCCCCGACGATCCGCGCGGACGCGCCGAGGGCACCCGGGCGCTGTCGCGCCTGCTGGTCTACGCGCTCCAGCAGGAGATGGAGGCGGGCGACGTCGACTTCCCGTCCTTCGTGCGCCACCAGGATCCGCACAACCAGTGGGGCGGACCCAACCCGGACAACGTCTACCTGCGCGCCAACGTCGATGCGCGGGGGAGCTACCGGGTCTGGTGCGACGACGCCCGCGGCATGCGCCAGGCCATCTTCTCGCTGCACGAAGGCGACATGCAGCTCGGCGAGTTCGGCGTCTACGGCGAGACGTCCCTCGACCAGATGGAGGTCGGAGAGGGCGGCCGGCTCGAGATCGTGCTCTCGCCCGACGAGCGTCCCGGCAACTGGATCCCCATGGATCCCGCGGCGCGCATCTTCACCGTGCGCATCTACACCAGCGACTGGCAGCGCGACGCGGTGCCGCGCTTCCACATCGTGCGCGAGGGCTTCGAAGGCGCCCTTCCCCCGCCCCTCTCGCCCGAGCGGTTGGAGACGGCCCTCGACCGCGCCGCCCGCTGGGTCGAGCGCTCCCAGGCCTTCTGGAACCAGTACACCAGCGCGGCCTGGGAGCGGGGAACGCCCAACGTGGTGGTGCCCGCGAAGTCGACCCGCGGCGGCGCCGACCACATCGTCTACGGGAGCTGCCTGTGGGAGCTCGCGCCGGACGAGGTGCTGCTGCTCGACTGCGAGGCACCGGACGCCGACTACTGGGGCTTCACCCTCCACACGCTCCACTTCCTCGAGTCGGGCGACTTCGCCGACCGCCAGACCAGCCTGAACGACGCCCAGACCCATCGCGACGCCGACGGACGCGTGCGCGTGGTGCTGGCCCACGACGATCCGGGCGTGCCCAACTGGATCGACACCGAGGGGCGTCCGCGCGGCATGCTGGTCTACCGCTTCGTGTGGGCGCGCACGCGTCCGGTGCCCGAGGCGCGCGCCGTGCCGCTGGCGTCGCTGCGCGAGTCGCTGCCCGCCGACCACCCGGTGATCGAGCCCGGGGAACGCCGCCGCCGGCTGGCCCTTCGCCGCGAGTTCGCCTGGAGCCGCTACCGCTGAGGAGCCGTCCATGATCGACCTCTACTACTGGCCCACCCCCAACGGCTGGAAGATCTCCATCGCGCTGGAGGAGATGGAGCTTCCCTACCGGGTGGTGCCCGTCGACATCGGACGGGGCGAGCAGTTCACGCCCGGGTTCCTGGCGATCAGCCCCAACAACCGCATGCCGGCCATCGTCGACCACGAGCCGCCGGGCGGCGGCGGGCCGATCTCCATCTTCGAGAGCGGTGCGATCCTGCTCTACCTGGCGGAGAAGTCGGGGAGGTTCCTGCCCGGCGACCTGCGCGGGCGCACCGACGTCACCCAGTGGCTCTTCTGGCAGGTGGGGGGCCTCGGTCCGATGATCGGACAGCACGGCCACTTCAAGCTCTACGCCCCGGAGAAGATCCCCTACGCGCTGGAGCGCTACGGCAACGAGGCGCGCCGCCTGTACAACGTGCTGAACGAGCGGCTCGAGGGACGCGAGTACCTCTGCGGCGACTTCTCGGTAGCCGACATGGCCTGCTGGCCCTGGATCGTCACCTGGCGGGCCCAGGGCTTCGACCTGGCCGGCGACTTCCCCCACGTCCGCGCCTGGTACGACCGCTGCAAGCAGCGCCCGGGCCTGCGGCGCGGCTACGAGGTCGGGCGCGACGTGCGCACCATCTCGGCGTCGCCGCCGGACGAGAAGACGCGCGCCCTGCTCTTCAGCGGCATCCGCCCCCAGGACCGCTAGGGCGGTTTCGGCTCGTGCAGACGTTCCCTAACGCAGCGAGAGCAGCGTGACCTCGAAGTGGAGCGTCGCGTCCGGCGGGATCAGCGGCGGCGAGCCCTTCTCGCCGTAGGCCAGCTCGGGCGGACACACCAGCTTCGCCTTGCCGCCCACCTTCATCATGCCGAGACCCTCGGTCCAGCAGCGGATCACGCCCCGCAGCGGGAAGGTGGCCGGCTCGCCGCGCTCGACGCTGCTGTCGAACACCTCGCCGTCGGGGAAGGTCCCGTGGTAGTGGACCACCACCATGCTGTTCCGGGTGGGCTGCGGCCCGTCGCCCTCGCGCAGGTGGGTGATGGTGAGGCCCGACTCGGTGGTGATCCCGCCGCCGGCGTCGTCGCCGCTGTCGCCGGAGCAGCCCACGACGACCCCGAGCGGAACCAGGAGCCAGAGAGCGATCCGGAAGGCGGCGAAGCGGGGCATGATTCCTCCGAAAGAAGGCCGTGCGAGGCGGCCCAGGGTAGGGCATCCCTGGTAGGCTTGCGCCATGTCCCAGCTACCGACCGAGAGCCGCAAGGCCCTGCGCGAGCTGGTCGACCTGCTGTCGGAGGTCGACGAGCGCTGGGTCGGACCCGAGTGGAACCTGCACGGCGAGGACGACGTGGTCGGCGCCCACCGCGCCCTGATGCACATCCTCGAGGGCGGGCTGATGGGCTTCTTCGAGACCGACCCGGCCCACCCGGAGTTCCGGCGCATCGTGTCGCCGAGCCGCAAGTTCACCGGCGACAACGCGGATGCCATCTACTACGACGCGCCCATCGACCCCGCCCACCGCTACGTGCTCCGCGGCCGCATGGACGGCGCCATCTACGTGTCGATCACCATCGAGATGGACAGCGCGGACGGCGCCATGTCGTCGCGCACCGGCGGCGCCATCAACGACACCGGCTTCGACGTCGACGCCGACGGCGGCTTCGAGGTGCGACTGGGCGGTCCGCCGCAGGATCGGGGCTGGCTGCCGCTGGAAGCGGGCGCCTCCCGCATCACGACCCGCCACTACTACGAGAACGAGACCTCCGCCGCGGCCGATCCGGCGCGCAACCCGGCCCTGCGCCTCACGGTGCTGGATCCGGGCCCGCCGCCCCCGCCGCCGTCGGACGCCAGCGTCGCCGCCGGCATCCGCCGCGTGGTGCGCTTCGTCCACAGCCGCACCCTCGGCATGCCGCCCATGGCGGGCAACCCGGACCAGCCGCCCTTCGTCTCGCTGGTCCCGAACCGGTTCCCGCCGCCGGTGAAGCCGGGCGACTTCGGCCTGGCCGCCACCGACGCCGCCTACTCGATGGCGCCCTTCGCCTTCGGCCCGGACGAGGCGCTGGTCGCCACCGGCCGCTGGCCTGCCTGCCGCATGGCGAACGTCTCGCTGTGGAACCGCCACATGCAGACCTTCGACTTCGCGAACCGCCAGGTCTCGCGCAACCGGGCCCAGACCCGGCTCGAAGAGGACGGCAGCTTCCGCATGGTGTTCGCGCACCGCGACCCGGGAGTCCCGAACTGGATCGACACCGAGGGGCGTCCCTTCGGGCTGGTCTTCTGGCGCTTCATGCTGCCCGAGGGCCCGATCGAGACGCCGACCGCGGAGGTGGTGCCCTTCGCGCAGATCGCGGAGGGAGGCCGGTGAAGCAGGGCTATCGCGTGCTCGACAGCGACATCCACCTGATGGAGCCGGTGGAGCTCTGGGCCGAATACCTGGACCCGGAGTTCCGCGACCGCGCGCCGCACCGGCCCGAGGGCACCATGGCGGCCCTCGAGATGGAGGGGCGCACGATCCCGGCGCACATGGATCACCCGGGGCGGCGCAGTGCCTGGCGGCGGCGCATGCTGCGCGCGGCGCGGCGCGGCGAGTCGGGCGAGGGACCGTCGATGGCGCGCCACGCGTCGCAGGGCACGCGTCCGCAGGAGATGCTCGAGGCGATGGACGTGGAGGGCGTGGACATCGCCGTCGCCTTCCGCACCTGGGCCGGCCACGTGGTGTCGATGGACGACCTGGATCCGCGCTTCGCCGCGGCGCTGTGCCGCGCCTACAACCGCTGGCTGGCCGACTTCTGCGCGACCGATCCGGCGCGCCTGAAGGTGGCGGCGCTGATCCCCCAGCAGGACGTCGAGCAGGCGGTGGCCGAGGCCGAGTTCGCGGTGCGCGAGCTGGGGGCGGTGGCGCTGGTGCTGTCCTCCCACCCGATCCAGCAGCGGCCCTTCGACTCGCAGGAGCTCGACCCGCTGTGGCGGGCGGCCCAGGAGCTGGACGTGGCGGTCACCGTCCACGGAACCCACGCCGCCTACGGCGACCACCTGGCGCTCCGCTACCTGTCGAACCTGCCGCTCACCCACGCTGCCGGGCAGCCCATCGAGCTGATCCTGAGCCTGGGGGCCATGCTGACCGGCGGCGCGCTGGCGCGCTTCCCGGGGCTGCGCTGCGCCTTCCTCGAAGGCAACTGCGCCTGGCTCCCCTGGTGGCTGTGGGCGCTGGACGAGCGCTGGGAGAAGTGGGGCGACAGCGAGTACACCGGGCAGAAGGAGCGCCCGTCGGAGCTGTTCCGGCGCCAGTGCTTCGTCTCCGTCGAGCCGGACGAGGAGCTGGCGCCACGCGCCATCGCGGAGGTCGGCGCCGACTGCTTCGTCGTGTCGACCGACTGGCCCCACGACGACTCGGCCTACCCGAACGCCATCGACGACTTCCTGTCGCTCGACCTGCCCGACGAGACGCGGCGCAAGATCCTGTGGGACAACTGCGCGCGGCTCTACGGCATCGAGTAGCTAGCGCTCGCCCGCCTCGCCCGACCGGCGCCGCAGCTCCTCGTGGACCTGCCGCAGCGCCTCCTTCTGGTCGGAGCCGTAGTTGTAGCCCTGGCCGTTGAGCACGATCACGTCGTGGGCCGCCGTGTTGGCCGGCGGCGCCAGCGTGGCCAGCGGACCGTCGGCGGCGGACGCGGGCGGCGCGTCGCGCCGGGCGTAGGAAACCACCAGCGGCGCACCCACCCCCAGCAGGAGCACCGGCACCAGCCACCACGCCATGGATCGCTTCATCGCAGGGTCCCTCCGGTTCCGACTCGCCCCTTCCATTCTTCGGCCCCCGCCGCGTCCCGCTTGACGCCACGCCGCCCCGCCGGCGCCCTCTAGCGCCACCAGACGGCCCCACGAGACCCCCGCGGGAAAACTGGCCGGTCCGCGCCGTTTTCTCGGCTTTCCCCGACACAACGGCCCCCCCGCCGCCACTGGAAGGCAGGACCTGAACCCGCACCCGGCCGTACTGCGCCGGGCGGGCCGTTGGACTCCCCGCGCACGCCCGGTGGCGCGGGCCATGAGGTGGAAGATGCTCAAGCTCCGGTTCCCGTTCGCGCGGCTGCCGCTCGCCGCGCTGGTTCTCGCCGGCCCCGCGGCGGCCGTGACCATCACCTTCGACGACCTGGGCCTCGCCCACGGCGACGTCGTCGACAGCCAGTACGCCGGCGTCACGATCAGCGCCATCAACTCGAGCGACGGTCCCGACCTGGCCGTCGTCTTCGACTCGGACCTCTCCGGCACCCGCGACCCGGACCTGGAGTTCGGTACCGGCTGGCTCGGCGGCAACCTGGCCCCCGACACCAAGCTCGGCAACCTGCTCATCATCCAGGAGAACTCGACGGGCTGCTCCGACGGCACCTGCGACCGCCCCGACGACGAGGGCAGCCGCCCCGCCGGCGTGCTGATCTTCGACTTCGACGTGGCGGTCACCAGCTTCGGCTTCGACGTGGTCGACATCGAGAACGTGATGGACGAGAACGGCTCGATCACCTTCTTCGACGGAGCGAGCTCGACGACGATCGCCATGTCGACGTTCCTGGCCGGGCTCACGCTGGGCGACAACACCGCGAACACGGTGACGCCCTTCGACGTGGCGGGCCTGGACGGCATCAGCCAGATCGACCGGGTCGAGCTCTCCTTCGCCGGCTCCGGCGCCATCGACAACGTGACCTTCGATCCGGTGCCCGAGCCCTCGACGGCCCTGCTGCTGGGCCTGGGCGTCGCCGGTCTGGCCGCGCGTACCCGCATCCGAAGCCACTGACCGCCCGCGGCCGATTGCGGGCCGGGGTCGCCTCGGGTACACCGGGCCCGAGGTCCCCATGTCCGAGTCCCCCCTCTTCGACCTGAGCGGCAAGGTCGCCGTCGTCACCGGCGGCAGCCGCGGCCTGGGTCGCGAGATGGTGCTGGCCTTCGCGCGCAGCGGCGCCGACGTGGTGATCGCCAGCCGGAAGGCCGACAGCTGCGAGGCCCTGGCCAAGCAGGTGAGCGCCGAGACCAGTCGCGACGCCCTGCCCGTCGCCTGCCACGTCGGCCGCTGGCAGGACTGCGACCGGCTGGCCGAGGCCGCCTGGGACCGCTTCGGCCGCGTCGACGTGCTGGTCAACAACGCGGGAATGTCGCCGCTCTACCCGTCGCTCGAGGAGCTGTCCGAGGACCTCTACGACAAGGTGCTGTCGGTCAACCTGAAGGGTCCCTTCCGCCTGGCGTCGGTGGTGGGGTCGCGCATGCAGCGCTCGGGAGGCGGCTCGATCCTGAACATCAGCAGCGTGGCCGCGGTGGTGCCGACGCCCATCGAGGCCCCCTACGGCATGGCCAAGGCGGGCCTGCACAACATGACGCTGTCGATGGCGCGCGCCTTCGCGCCGAAGGTCCGGGTGAACTGCATCATGCCGGGGCCGTTCCTCACCGACATCAGCAAGGCCTGGCCCGAGGCGATGCTCACGGCCATGGAGAAGAGCGTGCCGCTGGGCCGGGCCGGCGAGCCCGGCGAGATCGTCGGCGCCGCCCTCTACTTCGCCAGCGACGCCTCGAGCTACACCACCGGCGCAATCCTGAAGATCGACGGCGGCGCCGCCTACCCCGCCGCCTAGGGAGTGTCTGCACAAAGCAGACATTCCCTAGGCCGCTTCGCGTACGGCGAACGCCCTAAACCCGCCCTCCTGCCCGGCCGAAAACGCCCGCTGGGGGAGACTCTTGGGGGTTCTGCGTGCTGGGAAGAGGACCGTCCGCTGGGCGGTGGGCTGGGGCGTCCTGGCCCTGCTCGCGTCGCCGTCCGGCGCGGCCGCGACCGACGGCGCGCTGGCGTCGCTGGTGGCGGACCTCCCCAGTGCGACCCCCAACGGACGCGGCATCGGCGATGTCGCCTTCCTGGGCACCGCCCTCGATCCGGACCCGGTGGAGCACGCCAAGCAGTACCTGCTGCCGCGCTCCCTGGACGTCCCGCTGCTCCACGCCCGGCTGGAGGCGGCGCTGGCCCAGCAGTTCGACCTGGTGCAGGTGTTCATCCCACCGGAGGTCTCGGAGCCGGTGGCCGCGCTCCAGGACTTCCAGGACGATCGGGCGACGCTCGCCCAGGTGAACCGCGCCCTCGACGTGGACGCGGTGGTGGTGGCCCGCGCGCGCATCGAGCCCGGCTACCCGGGCGGCGTGCACATCACCCTCCAGATCCTGGGCGGCCGCACCGAGCCGGGCGCCTTCGTGCGGCGCGCCGAGCGCTCGCTGCCCGACGGCCTGGGCGACCTGGGACGCTGGAACGCCGCCGCCCTGGCGGTCGCCGCCGCGCTGGTGCTGGTGCTGCTGCGGCCGCTGCTGCGCGGCTCGGGCAGGGTCGAGGTGCTGATTCCCGAGCCCGAGAGCGCGCCCCGGGACGAGCCGAAGAACCAGACCGGGAAGTTCCGCTACAACCGCGCCGTCACCAGCATCCACCTGCGACCCCGCTCCCAGAAGTCCGGCGCGAAGTCGCGCGGCGGGGGACGCTTCGAGCGCGCCATGGTGGGCGCGCGCACGCTGCTCGAGAAGGTTCCGCCCGGCGACTACCGGCTCGAGGTGCGCCGCGTGCACCGCGACCCGGACAGCGCCGAGGTCACCTGCGTCCAGACCGAGGAGAAGCCGGTCCGCGTGCAGCGGGGACGCACCCACCGCGTCCAGGTCGAGATGTCCGACGCGGAGATCCCCATCGAGGTGAAGGTCGTCGACGGCAAGCAGCCGGTGGAGGACGGTCGCGCCCTGGCAGGCCTGAAGGGCCGCTCGGACGCCGGACGCTACGTGCGCGGCGGCGTCACCCAGCTGACGGCGGCGGCCGGCGAGCACCAGGTGCTGGTGGGCTACCAGGACCGCGTCTACCAGCGCAAGGCGGTGGCCGAGAGCGCCTCGAAGCGGGTGGTCGTCGAGTTCGACGTGTCCGCCACGGCCAACCGCGTGTTCGACGGCTGCGAGGCCGCCGTGGTGCCCTACGTGCAGGGCGATCGCGAGGGGGCGATCCGCGCCCTCGAGAGCGCCGGCCAGCAGCAGAAGGCGGACCTCCTGCGCGCCGAGCTGTTCCGCGACCGGGGCGAGACCTCCGAGGCGGCGGTCGCCCTGGAGGCGGCGGGAGAGCTGCGCGAGGCCGCCGAGCTGGCCGCCCAGTCGGACGACGCGTCGCGCGCCGCCACTCTCTTCGAGCAGGCCGGCGACCTGTCGCGGGCGGCCGAGCTCTACCGGTCGGCGGGCGACCTGGCGTCGGCCATGCGCGCCTACGAAGAGGACCGCGACTTCGACAACGCCATCGCCTGCGCCTTCGAGTCGGGCAGCCGCAGCAAGGCGGTCGAGCTGATGGAGAAGAAGGGCGCCCACTTCAACGCCGCCCGCATGGCGCTCGAGATGCACGACATGGACCTGGCCATCCGCCTGCTCCAGAAGGTCTCGCTCCACGACCCCAACTACGGCGAGGCCTGCATCACCCTCACCCAGCTGCTGGCCGAGCGCGGCGAGCCGGAGCTGGCCATCCAGAAGCTGGACGAGGCGGTGGACGTGTTCGGCGCCGACAACTTCCTGGAGCTGCGCGAGCAGATCGCGGGCCTGCTCGAGGAGAAGGGCCTGCACCAGGCGGCGCTCGAGGCCTTCGAGACGATCCGCAAGCGCGACATCGACTACCCGGGCGTGGCCGACAGGATCCAGGAGCTGCGCGAGCTCCTGCGCGGCCGCGGCGACGCCACCGCGGTGGGATCGGTCGCCGCCGCCGACAACGCGTCGACGGCGCCGCTCGAGGGCCGCTACGAGATCCAGGGCGAGCTGGGACGCGGCGCCATGGGCATCGTCTACAAGGCCAAGGACCGCCGCCTCGGCCGCACCGTGGCGCTGAAGCGCCTGCCCGACAACCTGAAGGAGCACCCCACGGCGGTGCGCCTGTTCCTGCGCGAGGACCGGGCCGCCGCCGCCCTCAACCACGGCAACATCGTCACCCTCTTCGACGCGGACCAGGAGGGCGGCGTCTACTACCTGACGATGGAGTTCCTGGACGGCATGCCGGTCGACGCCATCCTGGAGAGGCGCGGACGCCTGTCGGTGCGCGACACACTGCGCCTGGCCGCCCAGACCGCCACCGGCCTGGCCTACGCCCACTCGGAGCGCATCGTCCACCGCGACATCAAGCCCTCGAACCTCTTCTACACCCGCAAGCGTCAGCTGAAGATCATGGACTTCGGCCTGGCGAAGATGGTCGAGGAGGTGCGCCGCGCCGCGTCGGTGATCGGCGGCACCCCCTACTACATGGCGCCGGAGCAGGCGGTGGGCGACTTCGTCGACCACCGGGCCGACCAGTACGCCTTCGGCGTCACCCTCTTCCAGCTGGTGACCGGCCGCGTGCCCTTCGACAGCGGCGACATGACCTATCACCACCGGAACACCGAGCCGCCCGACCCGCGCCAGTTCGCCGAGGACCTGCCCGACGACCTGGCCACGCTGATCCTGCGGCTGATGGCGAAGCCGCCCGAGGACCGCTTCGAGCGCACCGACGAGGTGGAGAGCCTGCTTGCGGGCATGCTGCGCCGCGCCGAGGCCGAGGCGGACGACGCGCCGGGGGCCTAGGTCAGCACCTCGGCGCCGGCCAGCTCCGCGATCTCCTC
>JBNLVK010000110.1:0-16734 GCA_050618055.1 Myxococcota bacterium | reverse complement strand
ACTTCGCCCTCTGGAAGCGCGACGAGAAGCACCTGATGCAGTGGGACTCGCCCTGGGGCCGCGGCTTCCCGGGCTGGCACATCGAGTGCTCGGCCATGGCACGCAAGTACCTGGGCGACACCCTCGACATCCACACCGGCGGTCCCGACAACAAGTTCCCGCACCACGAGTGCGAGATCGCCCAGAGCGAGTGCGTCACCGGGCGGCCCTTCGTGCGCCACTGGCTGCACTGCGGGCGCCTCGAGATCGGCGGGAAGAAGATGAGCAAGCGGGAGGGGACGCTGTTCACGGTGCCCGACCTGCTCGAGAAGGGCTTCGACGGCGCCGACATCCGCCTGTTCCTGCTGCGGCACCACTACCGCTCCCCCCTGCCCTTCGACCTGGAGTCGCTGGAGGACGCGAAGAAGACCCGCGCCAAGCTGAACAACTTCGTGTCCTACGAGATGACCTCGCGCCCGGAGGGTCCGGCCACGCCGCAGGTCGCCGCCCTCGTCGAGAAGGCGCGCGCCGACTTCCGGGCCGCCCTCGAGGACGACCTGAACACGTCGCTGGCGCTGGCGGTGGTGCACGAGTTCATGACCGCCGTGAATCGCGCCGAGCCCTCGAGCGAAGACGCCCGGGCCGCCGTCGACTTCATGCGCGAGATCGATCGGGTGTTCGACGTGCTGGACGCGGCGCCGCAGGCGTCGGACGAGGACGCCGAGATCGACGCGCTGGTGGCCGAGCGCGACGCCGCCCGCGCCGGCCGCGACTTCGCCCGCGCCGACGCCATCCGCGACCAGCTGGCGGAGCGCGGCATCGAGCTGCTGGACGGCGCCGAAGCCACGCGCTGGCGGCGCAGGTAGGGGCCGCATCCAGGCAGGGGCGGCGGCCGGTCAGGCGCTGTCGCGCTCGCGCTCCTCGGCAAAGCGGCGGGCGCGGATGCGTCCGTCCCAGCGCTCGCGGGCCGAGAGACGTCCCGCCAGGCTCTGGCGCAGACGCTCGGCCTCCTCGTCGCCGGCCTCGCAGGCCAGCGTGATCCACTTGAAGGCCTCGCGGCTGTCGGGCTCGACGCCCATGCCCGCGGCGTAGCAGTGGCCGAGGCGCCGCTGCGCGCCGGCGTCGCCGCTCTCGGCCGCCTGCGCCAGCCAGCCGACCGCCGACACCGGATCGCAGCGTCCGGCCTCGCCCCGCATCAGGACGATGCCCAGCGAGACCTGGGCCGGCGCGTAGCCCTGCCGGGCCGCGTGGCTGAACCACCAGTAGGCGCGCCGCGGATCCCGCGGCACGCCGCGGCCCTCGGCGTAGAGGAAGCCCAGCAGGTGCTGGGCCTCCACCTGCGAGGCGCTGGCCGCCCGGGTCAGCCAGGCCGCCGCGGCGCGATCGTCGAAGCCGGCGCGACCCTGGAGAAGCAAGAGCCCCAGCTGGTACTGGGCCGGCGCGTGACCCGACTCGGCGGCGCGGCGGTAGAGGCGCGCAGCCCGCTTGTCGCTGCTGCGCACGCCGTCGCCGTGCTCGTAGAGCATGCCCAGGTAGAACTGGGCGGGCGGGTGTCCGCCGCGGGCGGCGCGGCGCAGCCAGCGGACCGCCTGGTCGGCGTCGCGCGGCCCCAGCTCACCCATGTCGTGCAGCACGCCCCGGGCGAACTGGGCCGGCGCGTGGCCCCGCCGGGCCGCGCGCTCGTACCAGCGACGGGCCTCCCCGGCGTCGGGCTGGACGCCCAGCCCGTGGTCGTGGATCTCGCCCAGCGCACAGGCGGCGGCGGCGTGGCCCTGGTCGGCGGCGCGCCGGTACCAGCGACGCGCCCGCGCCAGGTTGCGCGCGACACCGCGCGCCTCGGCGTGGCGCCGCCCCATGACGAACTGGGCCTCGGGCAGCCCGCGCTGGGCCGCGCGGGCCAGCAGGGCCAGCGAGCGGTCGCGCTCGGCGGGAAGGCGTTCGCCGCGATCGAGGTGCAGGGCCAGGTTGAAGCAGGCCTCCGGGTCGCCGGCCGCGACGGCGCGCTCGAGCCAGCGGCGACCGCGCTCGCGTTCGCGGCGGCGCGCGCCACCGAGCAGCATCACGCCCAGCGCGTTCTGGGCCGGCGCGTGGCCGCGTCGGGCGGCGCGGGCCAGCTCGCCGCGGGCCGTGGCGACGTCGCCGCGGCGCAGCGCGTGCAGGGCCAGCGCGTAGCGCGCCACCGGCGCGTCGGCGTCGAGCGACGCGGCGCGACGCAGGCGGCGCGACGCCTCGCCGCTCGCCGCGTCGCGCGAGGAGAGGAAGTCGCCGAGCATCGCCTGGGCCAGCGGATCGCGCGGTGCGCGACGCACCGCCTCGCGGTAGGCGTCCTCGGCCTGGCGCGGTCGACCGAGCGCACGCAGCACGCCGGCCAGCTCGAGCCGGGCCGCCACGTCGCGCGGCGCCAGACGCAAGGCACGTCGCAACGCGTGGCGCGCGCCGGGCAGGTCGCCCCGGCGGCGCAGCAGCGCACCGAGCGACGACCAGGCCGCGGCGTCGCGTGGATCGAGCGCCAGCGCCTCGCGCAGGTGGCGCAGCGCCGCGCTGTCCCGTCCGCGCCGCACCTCGAGCCGCGCCAGCGCCCGACGGGCCGCGGCGCAGGCCGGGTCGGCCGCGAGGGCGTGCACCGCGACGCGGCGCGCCTCGGCCAGCCGCTGCTGCGCGACCAGCGTCTCGTGGAGGAGCAGCCAGCCCTGCGCGTCGGGAGCCCGCTCGACCAGCGCACGCGCCGCCCGCTCGGCCAGCCGCGGCCGACCGGCCGCCAGCCGTGACCGGACCGTCCCGCGCAGCGCGTCCGTGTGCCCCTCGGCCAACGCCCTCCCCCCGTCTGTCTCATCGGCACGGAAGAAGGCCGACCGAAGCGCGAATCCGCGCGAGGAATCGCTTTCGAAACATGGAGCAAGGGCCCACACGACAAAGGTTTTTGCCTCCGCCCCGAGTGCCGGCCGGGGTTCCGGTAGGATGGCGCCGCCCCCGACCCCGAGGAGAAGCGATGTTCCGTCCGTTCCCGCACGCCCGGCGCCCGCTGGCGTGGCTGTGCCTTTCCCTCTTCCTGCCGGCCTGCAGCCCCGACGCTCCGCCGCCCGCGCCCGAGCCGGTCGACTTCGCGGGCGCCGCCCACCCGGAGCTGGTCGCCCACTCGGCCGAGTTCGAGCGCCGGGTCTACGAGGTGGTGCCGGGCCTGCACGTGGCCGTGGGCTTCGGGCTGGCCAACTCGATCCTGATCGAGGGCGACGACGGCGTGGTGATCGTCGACGTGATGGAGAGCGTCGAGGCCGCGCAGGAGGTGCGCGCCGCCTTCGCCGAGATCACCGACAAGCCCATCCGCGCCCTCGTCTACACCCACAACCACGCCGACCACGTCTTCGGCGCGCGCGGCTTCGTGCCCGAAGGCGACATCGACGTCTACGCCCACGCCACCACCAACACCTACATCGACCGGGTGGTGAGCATCATCCGCCCGGCCATCGGCAACCGCAGCGCGCGCATGTTCGGCACCTACCTGCCGCACGACGAGAACGGCGTGGTGAACGCGGGCATCGGTCCGCGCCTGCGGGTCGGGCACGGCGGCGGACGCCCCAGCCTGATCCGCCCGAACAGGACCTTCGAGGACCGGCTCGAGGTGACGATCGCGGGCATCGAGATGGTGCTGGTGCACGCCCCGGGCGAGACCAACGACCAGATCTTCGTGTGGCTTCCCCGGATGAAGGCACTGCTGCCCGGCGACAACGTCTACAAGGCCTTCCCCAACCTCTACACCATCCGCGGCACGCTCTACCGCGACGTGCTCCAGTGGGCGAAGAGCATCGACAGGATGCGCGAGCTCGAGCCCGAGCACCTGGTGCCGAGCCACACCCGGCCCGTGTCGGGGCGCGAGGCGGTCGAGGCGATCCTCACGCCCTACCGCGACGCCATCCAGTACGTGCACGACCAGACGATCCGCGGCCTGAACCAGGGCCTCACCCCCGACGAGCTGGTCGAGACCGTGAAGCTGCCGCCCCACCTGCGCGACCATCCCTACCTGCGCGAGCTCTACGGCACCGTCGAGTGGTCCGTGCGGGCGGTCTACGACGGCTACCTGGGCTGGTTCGACGGCAACACGGCCACGCTCTCACCGGCCCCGCCCGACGAGCGGGCAGCGGGCTACGTGGCGCTGGCCGGCGGACCCGAGGCGCTGCGCGAGGCGGTGCGCCGGGCGCTGGACGAGGAGCGCTGGGCCTGGGCGGCCGAGCTGGCCGACCACCTGGTGCGCGCCGAGCCGGACGTGGGCGAGAACCGCCGGCTCGCGGCCGCCGCCCTGCGCGAGCTGGGGCGGCTCTCGATCAGCCCCAACGGCCGCAACTACTACCTGACCCAGGCCCTGGAGCTGGAGGGCGAGGTGGGCGTCGACGAGGATCCGCGCGCCGACCCGGGCGCCTTCGACGTGGCCCGGGCCATCCCCATCGCGAACTTCATGGAATCGCTGCCGGTGAACCTGGACGCCCAGGCCGCCGCCGACACCGACCTGGCGGTGGGCTTCCGCTTCACCGACGAGGGTCGCGAGTTCGGCATCCACGTGCGCCGCGGCGTGGCCGAGCTGATGCCCCGCCTGCCCGACGATCCGGCGGCGGTGCTCGTCACCACCAGCGACGTCTGGAAGGAGATCCTGGTCGGGCGGCGCAACGCGGCGCTGGCCTTCGCCGGCGACGACGTGGAGGTGGAGGGGAGCACCCTCGACCTGGTCCGCTTCCTCGGCCTGTTCAGCGGAGGCTGATCGGCAGCCGCACCGTGAAGCAGGCGCCGCCCGTCTCCGCGTCGCCCACCTCGATGGTGCCGCCGTGGTCGCGCAGGATGTCGAAGGCGATCGACAGGCCCAGGCCGGTGCCCTCGTTGGGCGCCCGGGTGGTGAAGAACGGGTCGAAGATGCGGCCCCGGATCGCCTCGGGCACCCCCGGTCCGTTGTCCTCGACGGCGATCTCCACCCGGTCCCCGGCCCGGCGGGTGACGGCCACGACCTTCGGGTCCGCCCGGTCGCGCAGTTCGAGCCTGGCGTTCAGGAACAGGTTCAGCACGACCTGAACGAGCTGGTCGAAGTCTGCCTCCACCTCGGGCAGGTCGTCGGCCAGCCGCAGATCGAGCCCTACCGATCCGTCGCCGTCGCCGGAGAGCGACGCGAAGCGGGCGGCCTCGGCGACGATCGCATTCGGGTCGCAGGGCTCGAACCGGCCCGACCCGCCCCGCGAGAGCCGCAGCAGGCCCTGCACGATCCGCTGGATGCGGTCGAGCCCGGCCAGGCTCTCCTCGATCACGCCGCCCAGCTCGTCGACCTCGTCGCGGAGGTCCTTGGGCAGCTCGTCGGCGCGTTCGCCCATCACCTCGCCCAGGTGCTCCAGGTGGGCGAGGTTCGCGCGCACGAAGGCGAGCGGGTTGTTCACCTCGTGGGCGACGCCGGCCGCCAGGACGCCCACGCTCTCGAGGCGCTGGCTCTGGTGGAGCAGGCGTTCGGCCCGGCGCTCGCCGGTGCGATCGCGGAGCACCACGAAGGTGCCGGCGTCTCCTTCGAGCGTGCCGCGCGGCACGCCGACCGACAGCTCGAGCACCTGTCCGCCGGCGGTCTCGATATCCGCCGGCGCCGACGTCTCGCCCCGCCGTCGCGCCTCGAGCATCCGGGCGACGCTGCCCGCGGGCTCGGTCGGGCCCAGCAGTGCCAGCGCCTCGCCGAGCGGCTCGCCGCACAGGCGATCCCGGGGCGTCTCCAGCAGGCGGGCCGCCGTCGGGTTGGCGTCCACCAGCACGCCGTCGGCGTCGGCGATCAGCACCGCGTCCGACGACGCCTCGATCACGTCGCGGCGCGCCACGGGCTGGACGTCGAGCAGCCGGTAGCGCTGGGTCGCCCGCACCACCAGCAGCGCCGTGACGCCCATGGAGGCGGGGGTCAGCGGGTAGTCGATGGGCAGCAGCTGGAAGGTGTGGATCAGGTGGGTGACGAGCGGCAGGGCCGCGCCCGTGAACAGGAGCGCCATGCGGCGCCGCTCCTCCGGGGACGGCGAACCGATCGCGACGCGCAGGGCCATCCCCAGGCCGACCAGGGCGGAGAGGTTGGAGATCACCTGGAAGCTGAGGAACAGGGGGGGCAGCGCGGCGGCGTCCTCGGAGTCGGCCACCACCGGCACGACCTCGCCCATCATCCCATGCCAGGGGTCCGTCGCGAAGGCGACCAGGAACAGGAAGGAAGGCGCCATCACGGCCCAGCGCGCGGAGCGACGCGCCTCGAAGATCTCGACGCGGCCGTAGAGCAGCATCGTCACGCAGAACAGCTGCGCCATGAAGCAGGCCGGCAGGATCCGCAGCACCTGGCCCAGACGGTGCGCTCTCGGGCCCTCGGTCGAGTCCGCCAGCATCCCCAGCAGCCAGACCAGGATCATCACCAGCAGCCACTGCAGATAGCGGTGCACCAGGCCCGCGTCTCCACGCGCGGCGGTGTAGAACACGAGTCCGAGCACCAGCGGGGCGCTGATGCCGACCTGGAAGAGAACGGCCTCCATGCCCTACACATCGGCGGGCCGGACCGGGCGGATGAGGCGGCCGGGGCCGCCCGGCGAAGGGCGGCCCCGGCGGGATCCGGTCTAGGCGGCCTCGAACAGGCTGGCGAAGCCCTGGCCGCCGCCCACGCACATCGTGACGATGCCGTAGCGGCCGCCGGTGCGCTTGAGCTGGCGCAGCAGCAGGCCCGTCATGCGCGAGCCGGTCATGCCGAACGGGTGGCCGATCGAGATCGAGCCGCCGCACGGGTTCAGCTTCTCGTTCGGGATCTCCAGCACGCGCTGGCACTGGAGCAGCTGGGAGGCGAACGCCTCGTTCAGCTCGATGATGTCGATGTCGTTCATCGTGAGCCCGTGGCGCTTCAGCAGCTTCGGCACCGCGAAGATCGGTCCGATGCCCATCTCCTCGGGACCGCAGCCGGCCACCGCCGAGCCGCGGTAGATGCCCATGGGCTCGACGTTCAGCTGCCTGGCCCGCTCGGCGGACATGAGCAGCGTGGCCGACGCGCCGTCGGAGAGCTGGGAGGCGTTGCCGGCGGTCACCGTGCCGCCGTCCTTCTCCTCCTTGAAGACGGGCTTCAGCTTGGCCAGGCCCTCCAGCGTCGTCTCGGGACGGTTGCACTCGTCCTTCTCGACGACGAAGTCCTCCTCGTAGGGCTCCTCGCCCTTCTTCTGCACCTTGCGGGTGACCTTCATGGGCGCGATCTCCTCGGAGATCCAGCCCTTCTCGACCGCCGCCGCGTAGCGCTGCTGGCTCTGGAGGCCGTAGGCGTCCTGGTCCTCGCGCGACACGCCGTAGCGCTCGGCCACGATCTCGGCGGTGATGCCCATCGGGAAGTAGAGGCCGGGGAAGCGCTCGCGGGCCGCCGCGTTCACCAGGCGGGTCGTGTTCTGGGTGCCGTCCTGCATCATCGTGATGGTCTCGACGCCGGCGCCGATGGCCACCTCGGCCCCGTCGTTCAGGATCTGGTTCGCGGCCATCATCACGGCCTGCGAGCCGGAAGAGCAGAAGCGGTTCACGGTGGTGCCGGCCACCTCCTTGGGGAAGCCGGCGGCCATGGCGGCGATGCGGGCCAGGTTCATGCCCATGCAGCCCTCGGGATGGCCGGTGCCGACGATCACGTCCTCGATCTCGGCGGTGTCCAGGTTGGGAACGCGCTCGGCGACCGAGCGCAGGCAGTGCGCGGTGTAGTCCACCGGCTCGGTCATGTTGAACGAGCCGCGGTGGGCCTTGGTCAGTCCCGTGCGGACCGAATCGACGATGACGGCTTCTCGTGCCATGGGGGTCTCCTTGTGGATTGCGCGGAATTCAGGTCGGGGAGCCTACCGCGTTTGAGGCAGGGGCGCGCGAGAGCAGGCGCCGGGCCTTCTCCGCGAGGTCGTCGAAGACGATGTAGAAGACCGGAACCACCAGCAGGGTCAGCACGGTGGACGAGAGCATGCCGGCGGCGGTGGCGATCGCCATGGGCGCCCGGGTCTCGGAGCCGGGCCCCAGGCCGACGGCCGCCGGCAGCACCCCGAAGATCATGGAGAGGGCGGTCATCAGCACCGGCCGCATGCGCACCGGCGCCGCCCGGCGCATGGCCTCCACCTTGTCGAGCCCCTGGGCGCGGAGCTGGTTGGCGTAGTCCACCAGCAGGATCGAGTTCTTCGTCACCAGGCCGAACAGCAGCACGATCCCGATCATGCTGAACAGGTTGAGGGTCATGCCGGACATGCCGAACAGGTCCAGCGTGTAGAGCCCGCCCAGCGCGCCCACCATGGCGAGCGGCAGGGCCAGCATCACCGTGAGCGGGTGCACGAAGCTCTCGAACTGGGCCGCCAGGATCATGAAGATGACCAGCACGCCCAGCCCGATGGCGACGCCGAACTGGGCGGCGCTCTCCAGCATGTCCTCGGCGTTGCCCGACGGCACCAGCCGCACGCTCGGCGGCAGGATCTCGGCGGCGATCGCCTCCGCCCGGTCGATGGCGGCGCCGAGCTTGAGGTCGTCCACCAGGTTCCCGCCGATGGTGACGCTCCGCTGCCGGTTGGTCCGCGTGATCGCCGAGGGCGCCGCACCGATCTCGGTGTCGACCAGGTTGCCCAGCTCGATGGACGTGCCGTCCGCGGCGCGCACGTAGAGGCGATCGATCGCGCCCGGGTCGTCCCGGTCCTCGGCCTCCAGACGCATGCGGATGTCGAAGCGCCGGCCCGCCTCCTTGAAGATGCCGACGTCCATGCCGCCGATCATGATCTGCACCGCCTCGGCCAGCGTGCGCCCGTCGACCCCCAGGGCCGCCGCCTTCTCCCGATCCGGCTGCACGCGCAGCTCGGGCAGTCCGAGCTTCAGGCTGGTGGTGAGGTCGACGAAGCCGCCCTCGGCCTCGAGGCGCAGGATCATCTCGTCGGCCAGGGCCGCCAGCTCCTCGAGCGGCAGGTTCCCGCGGATCTCGACCTCGAAGCTGCCGGAGTGGGCCCCGCCGCGCATCATCTCCGCCGGGTTGTACATGCGGATCTGGCGCCCCGGCACGACCGACAGAGCGGCCCGCCCCTCCTCCAGGATCTCCTGCACCGTGCGGTCGCGTTCGTGGGCCGGCACGAGCGTGCCGAACATCATGGCCTCGTTGGTGCGCCCCACCTCGTCCGGACCGCCGTCGCCGACCGCCGCGAACATGCCGTCGAGCTCGGGCTGGGCCAGGAACCAGGCCTCGTCGCGCTCCAGGTACTCGAGCGTCGCATCCACCGTCGAGCCCGGCGGCGTCTCGATCTGCACGAAGAACAGCCCCTCGTCCGCCGCCGGGAAGAACTCGGCGTCGAGACGCGTGGCGAAGAAGATCGCCAGCGCGAATGCGCCCAGCGCGATGCCGATCGTGCGGCCCCGGTGCGACAGGCTCCATTCGAGGGCGCGCCGGTAGGCCCGCTCCAGGGCGAGGAAGGCCTTCTCCAGCCGCTCGTAGACGCTGCCGGGCGCGCGCGGAGCGGGCGGCGGCATGCGCGCCGCCAGCATGGGCGTGAGGGTGAGCGCCACGAACAGCGAGATCAGCACCGCACCGGCCACGGTCACCCCGAACGAGCCGAGGAAGCTCCCCACGATGCCCTCGACGAACACCACGGGCAGGAACACCGCCGCCACCGAGACCGTCGCCGCCGTGGCGGCGAAGGTGATCTCGCGGGTGCCGACCTTGGCCGCCGTGTGCGCGTCCTCGCCGGCCTCCCGGTGGCGCTCGATGTTCTCCAGCACGACGATCGCGTCGTCGATCACGACGCCCACCGCGAGCGTCATGCCCAGCAGCGTCATCGTGTTGAGCGTGTAGTCGAGCAGCCAGACCAGCCCGAAGGCGGCGATCAGCGAGATGGGAATGGCGGTCGCCACGATCAGCGTGGGGCGGGTGCGGCGCAGGAAGACGAAGACCACGAGCACGGCGAGCAGTGCCCCGAAGACCAGGGTGAACTCGGTCTCGTCCACCGCCTCGCGGATCGCGGCGGAGAAGTCGATGAAGGCCACGTCCGGGTCGATCGACAGCCCCTCGGGCAGGATCGCCCCGATCTCGTCGAGACGCTCGTAGACCGTGTCCACGATGCTCACGGCGTTGCCGCCGGACTGCTTGCGCACGCCGATGCCGACGGTCGTCTCGCCGTCGTAGCGGTGGACGCTGCGCACGTCCTCGGCCCCGTCCTCCACCCGGGCCACGTCGCGCAGGTAGACCGGAGCCCCGTTCCCGCGCGCCACGATCAGGCGTTCCAGCGCTTCGAGGGTCTGGAACTCGGCGTCGGTCTTCACGCCGTACTCGACCCGCCCGCCTTCCACGTAGCCGCCGGCCGCCTCGACGTGCTCGCGACGCAACGCGGACAGCACGTCCCCGGCCGACAGCCCGCGCGCCCGCAGCTCGTCGCCCTTCAGCCAGATGCGGATGGTGCGCGCCTGGTTCCCGAAGAGCGCGATGCCGGCGACTCCCGGGATCGTCTCGAAGACCGGCTTCACCTGGCGGCGGATGTACTCGCTGGCGTCGACCGGCGGCAGCTCCGAGCGGAACGGGATCCACAGGATAGGCTGGTCGTTGAAGTCGAACTTGCCGACCGTCGGCGGATCGAGGTCGCTGGGCAGCATGCGGCGGGCCTGATCGATCTTGTCGCGCACCTCCTGGGCGACGATGTCCAGGTCGGTGCCCAGGGCGAACTCGACGGTGATCATCGAGCTGCCCGGACCGCTCTGGGAGCTGATCTTGCGCACGCCGGCGATGGTGCCGAGCTGCTCCTCCAGGACGTCGGTCACGTCCTCTTCCATGCCCTCCGGCGTGGCACCGTCGAGGGAGGAGATCACCGCCAGGACCGGGAAGTCCATGGTCGGGAACTGGTCCATCCCCAGGCGGTTGTAGCCGAGGGTCCCGAAGACGATGAGCGCCAGCGTCATCATCCAGGTGAGCACCGGGCGCTCGACGGACAGGTCGGAGAGCGTCACGGCGTCGTCTCCGCGGACGGCGGGGCGTCGCCGGCCACGACCGGAGCGCCCTCCACCGTGCGCAGGTCCACCGGCGATCCGTCGACCAGCCGGGCATGTCCCCGCACCACCACGCGCTCGCCCACCCGCAGGCCCTCGGCCGCCTCGACCCGGCCGTCGCGGAAGACGCCCAGCCGGATGTTGCGGCGCTCGACCCGCGCGTCGCCGTCGACCACGAACACGACGGCGCCGTCGGAGCGCTGGAGCACCGCGTCCTCCGCGATCATGGGCACGTTCTCGCGCACCGCCACGCCCAGGTCGGCCCGGGCGAACAGGCCCGGCCGCAGCCGCCCGTCGGCGTTGTCGAGCAGCGCCTTCACCCGCAGCGTGCGCGTCTGCGCGTCGATGCGGGGTGACACCACGTTGACCTCCGCGAGGAAGACCTGGTCCGGGTACGGCGCCACCCGCACCTCGACGCGGTCGCCGAGCTTCACCCGGCCCGAGTCGCGCTCGGTCAGGTGGAACTCCACCTCCACCGGATCCAGCGCGATCAGGTCGTAGAGCTTCTGGCCCTGGGCCACGAAGTCGCCGGCCGACACGTAGCGGCGAGCCACCAGGCCGTCGAAGGGGGCGGCCACGCTGGCGTCGCGCAGCGCCCGGGCCGCCAGCCCGTGCTGGGCGCGCGCCGCCGCCAGCCGCGACCGGGCGCGCCGCAGCGCGGTCTCCGCGTCGTCGAGCTGGGCCTGCGAGGCGGCCTTGCGCTGGTGGAGCTGGCCGATGCGGCCGACCTCGCGACGCGCCTCGCCGATGGCCGCCTCGGCCTCGGCCACCATGGCGGTCTCGTTGTCCAGGGCGAGCTGGCGGCGCTCCCGGTCGATCTCCAGCACCACGTCGCCCCGGGCCACGGCGGCGCCCTCGGGCACGCGCACCTCGGTGACCCGGCCGCTGACCTCGGCCGCCACCGACGCCTCCTCCACCGCCAGCAGCTGGCCCGCCGCCTCGATGCGGTCGACGACGGTCACCGCCACCACCGGCTCGGCCAGCACCGGCGTGGCCGTCACGACGTTCGCCGCCTCCTCTCCGCCACAGGCGGCGAGCAGGAGCGCGCCCAGCAGGGCGATCGCGCGCGCGGCCCCGGTCATGCCGGCGCCTCCCCGTCTCCCCGGAGCAGCCCCGCGAACATCGCGTCCAGGGCGAGTCGCGTGAGGTCCGGCGCCCACTCCACGTCCGGACGGCTGGTCTGGAGCGAGATGAGGCCGTGCAGCAACGCCCACAGCGCCTGGCGCACCGGCTCGAGGTCCGGCGAGCGCAGACGCCCCTGCTCGAACAGGCGCTCGAGCGGCGCCTCCATGCGGCGCCGCGCCTCCTCGTCCGACGGCAGCGGCTCCGCGTCCTCGGGACGCACGGCCAGCAGCACCCGGTAGTGCTGGGGGTTCTCGACGCCGAAGCGCACCAGGGCCTGGAAGTCGGCGCGCAGCACGTCGAGCGGATCGCCGTCGTCGGGAATCGCCTCCAGCTCGCGGAGCAGGCCGGCGAAGGCCTCCTCGAGCAGCGCGTCCAGCAGCCCGCGCTTGTCGCCGAAGTAGTGGTAGAGGGTCGGGGCCGTGCAGCCCGAGCGCTCGGCCAGCCGGCGCATGGTCAGCGCCTCGGCGCCCTCCTCCAGCAGCAGGGCCTCGGCCGCGTCCAGGATGGCGCGGCGCGTGTCGGTCGGGCGCCGGGAGCGGCGCAGCGGGGGGGCTTCGGACTGCATCGCGGCAGGGGACTATAACGCTGTTCAGGTCGGCTGAACAGCGTTATAGAGGCCCCCCGGAAAAACCGGCGATCTCAGTAGGTTCCGCCCAGCTTCCGGTGGTCCCAGCTGACCGTCTTCTCGGCCTTCACCACCACCGCCGTGCGCTTGGCCGACATCACCTTGGCGGCGGCGTCCAGGCTCTCCTCCGGGATCTCCGGCTGGTTGCGCTTCATCACGGCCAGCGCGTAGCCGTGCACCGCCTCCGGGTCGTCGTGCAGCTCGGCGCGGCCGTTGATGGACACGCCGCGCAGCTCGCCGTAGTCGACGCCGTCCTCCAGCAGCACCGCGATGCGCGGATCCCGCTTCAGGTTCACGATCTTCTGCGACTTGCTGAAGGTCTCGAAGACGATGTCGCCGTCCACCACCGCGAACCACAGGGTCGTCAGGTGCGGCGAGCCGTCCTTGTTGAGCGTGGCCACCTGGAGGCTCTTGCGCCCGTCGATGAAGGCGGTGAGCTCCTCGTCGGTCATGCGGATCTTGTCGCGGCGCTTGGCCATGGTCCTCCTCAGTCCTCGTCGGGTGCAGCGGGCGCGGGCAGCGGGTGCCGGGTGATCACGAACTCCTCGACCGGAACGCCGCCGATCAGGTGCTCCTGGATGATCCGCTCCAGCACCTCCGGGGTGCACGAGCGGTACCACACGCCCTCCGGATACACGACCGCCACCGGCCCGTGCATGCAGAGCTGGAGGCAGTTCGCCTTGGTGCGGAACACGCCGCCGTCGCCCAGCAGGCGCAGCTCGGCCAGGCGGCGCTTCAGGTACTCCCAGGAGGCCAGGCCGTCCTCCTTGACGGAGCACTTCGGCTTGGTCTGGTCGCAGCACAGGAAGATGTGGCGCCGGATGCGGTCGACGCCGAGCTCGTCGGCCTTGCGCACGAGCATGCGGCGCTTCATGTCGGACGCGTTCATGCCGGACTCTCCGCCGCGCTCTGCGGCAGCCGCGCCCAGCGCCCGCGCGCCAGCCACGCCACCGTGATCGCGCAGTTGACCATCGCGTAGACGAAGTTCGCCAGCCACATGCCGCTGGCGCCGGCGTCGGTGAAGCGGGAGAGGTAGAAGCCCATGGGTGCGCCCAGCAGCACGGCGCAGCCCACCGAGATCAGCATGGGCGAGCGCATGTCGCCAGCCGCCTGGAGCGTCCGGAACCCGATGAAGTAGAAGCCGTAGAAGAGCAGGATCGCCGCCGAGTAGCCCAGGTACTCGACGGCCAGCGCCGCCACCTCCGGGTCGGAGGTGAAGAAGCCGACCAGGTCCGCGCGGAACCACCACAGGCCCAGGGAGGCCGGCCACAGGGCGGCGGCGCTCACGCCGGCGCTCACGAACAGCGTCCGCCAGGCCCGGCGCAGGTTGCCCGCCCCCAGGTTCTGGCCGACCAGCGTGGCGCAGGCGTTGGAGATCGGGAACGCGATCATGATGGCCAGCATCTCCACGCGCAGGCCGATGGTGTAGGCCGCCTGGACCTTCCCGCCCAGCCGGCCCGCCAGCGTCATGAAGAAGATCACGATGAGCGTACGCGCCACCATGTGCAGCGCCGGCTGCCAGGCGGTCGCCAGCAGGTCGCGCAGGCCCTGCAGGTCGGGCACCAGGTGGCGCGCCCGCAGGTGCACGCGACAGCGGCCGCTGAACAGCGCCCAGGCCGCCACCGCGATGCCGCAGCTGCCGCCCAGCGCCGCGCCCAGGGCGATGCCGGCGATGCCCAGCTCGGGCGCTCCCAGCCGACCGAAGGCCAGCGCCCACTCGGCCACGATCGACACGGGCGCCACGATGAAGGTGATGATCATGGGCGTCGTGGCGTCGCCGGCGCCGTGGAGGACGCCGTTGAAGGTCTGGTTGGCCACCATCAGGCCGAGGGTCACGAACACGATGCGCACGTAGACGGCGCCCAGCTCGACGACCGCCGGATCCCGCGCCACCAGCGACACGAAGAACTCGGGGAACAGGCCGCAGGTCACCAGGCCGATCAGCGCGATGCCGCCGCCCAGCAGGAAGGACTGGCCCGCCACGTGCTCGGCCGCGTCCACCCGCCCCTGCCCCACCAGCCGCGCGATCCACATCTGGGTCGAGACGTTGAGCCCCAGGATCAGCAGCATGAAGACCTGGCGCAGGGTCTGGTTGGCGGCGCCGGCCGCGGCCACCGCGTCGTCGCCCAGCAGCGACAGGAAGCGCAGGTCCACCAGCTGGAACAGGCCGAAGCCGAGGGCGCTCATCGCCACCTGGGGCAGCGACAGCACCAGCACCGAGGAGAGCAGGTTCCCGCGGGTGTGGTCCCGCTCGCGGAGCCGCGCGAGCACCGAGGCGCGCGGCGGGGCACCGCCGTCGCCGTCAGCGGTCAGCGGGGCCGGGCTCTCGGGCATGCGGGCCACGCTAGCACCCCGTCCCCCTCCCCTTCGTCCGGAACGGTCCGGACTCGTTCGGGTTTGAAACCCGTTCCCCTCCCCCACTATCCTGTGCCGTGGTCAGACCACCCGGCGCGCCGGACCCACGGAAGGACTCCTCATGAAGCGTTTCATCGAGCCCAACGAGCTCGCCCGCGACAGCCGGTTCATCCGGCAGGACAACGTCGCGTCGACCATGCTCTCGACCCTGCCCGACGACGTGGACGCGGTCGTCGAGGCCTTCGAGCGCCTCGATCCGATCATCGAGGTGAGCGTGCGCGGCACCGAGGCCGAGCCGCTCTACGAGGAGTACGGCCCGGGCTTCGGCCTGGTGACGCTGAACGAGCCCCTCGACCCCACCAAGCACGGCGGCGGCGGCGAGGCCGGCTCGAAGCGCCTGATGCTCCGCATGCACGGCATCTTCGTCGGCGAGCTCCAGGCGCTGGAGGGGGCGGGCCGCTCGCTCTGGGACTTCCCGGACGCCCCCTGGGAGTTCAAGATGAACATGGCGCGCCAGTGCTGGGACGAGACGCGCCACGTGCAGATCTACGAGAAGCTGCTCCAGCACGTCGGCGGCTACGCCGGCATGTTCCCGGAGAGCACCTTCCTGTTCGAGTGCGCCTGCGCCGACGATCCGGCGCTGCGGGTCGCCGGCGTGAACCGGGCACTCGAAGGCCTGGCCTGCGACGTGTTCCGCGACATGATCAAGTACGCCGACGCGATCGGCGACGACACCATGAAGCAGGCCATCGACTACGTGCTGGCCGACGAGCTCACCCACGTGCGCTTCGGCAGCGACTGGGTGAAGGAGTTCACCAAGGACGACCCGGACCGCTACCAGCGCGCCCAGGAGTTCCGCCGCACGGTCGACAAGCAGTTCAGCTTCGGCGGCGCGCGCTCGGAGCGCGAGGACGCGGCCATCCCGATCGCCTGGGAGGACCGCAAGGAGGCGGGCTTCACCGACGACGAGCTCGAGGACCTGAAGCAGCTCTCCGGCGAGGGACCGTCGCGCGAGACCATGCGCAAGGCGGCGAAGATCCTGCGCGAGCGCCACCAGGCGCGGAAGGCCCAGGCGGGCCAGCCGCAGGGCGGCCAGGCCCAGGGAGCGCCGGCATGAGCGAGGAGACACGCCTCTACCCCGGCACCGGTCGCGACGAGCGCACAACCTTCGCGCCCTACTCCGCCTTCGACATCCCGGCCGACCTGCGCGAGCTGCACGGCCGCTACGACGTCGAGGCCACCGCCCGCCGCGTGCGCAACTTCCGCTACGCGGAGGAGTGGCTGATGATGACCATGGGCGGCTGGGTCGCCACGATCCCGGAGCTGCCGGTCAAGACCGGTCTCGGCAAGATCATCTGGGAGACGGCCCGGGCCGCCGACGAGCTGGGCAAGCGGCTCCCCGAGCTGCGCTGCGGCCGCAAGGCGGTGGCGGCCTCCGAGTCGTCGAACGAGGGCTTCGCCGACGTGATCAGCGACATCTCGGCGCCGGACCGTCCGGACCAGACGATCGAGAAGATCGCCGGCGTCTACGACGTGCTCGTCCCGCACCTGATCGAGGCCTACGAGAAGCACATCCGCGAGACCGACCAGATCGCCGACGCGCCGACCATCGAGATCTTCGAGGACATCGTGCGCAAGGAGCGGCGCCACGT
>JBNLVK010000109.1:0-72006 GCA_050618055.1 Myxococcota bacterium | reverse complement strand
ACCGTGGTCTTACCAGTCCCCGCTCGGCCCCGGATCACCATCACGCGGTCCTTCGACTCAAGCACGTGCTCGATGGCGCCCAGCTGATGCGAATCCGGATGGCGTCCGCCCGCCATCAGCGCCTCAAGCGCGCTCTGTTTGGCCTCAGGCGCAGATCCGAGAGCGGGCTGGGTGCCGCGTCCCTCTCCCGCCCAAGCCGTCATCCTGCGCTCTTCCGCGAGGACCTCGGGCGTGCTGACCTGCGCCGCGCCGTCGAGATGAGCCGTGAGCAGCGCGCCGCGTCTCCGGCGGCGGGCGATCTCGCAGGCAACCGCGGCAACGCCCGCCTGTCCTGTGGCAAATCGCAACGCTTCGGCCGCGAGCTCGGCCTCGCCCACCACCGACCGCCGCTCGAAGCAGTGGGCAGCCGCTCGATCCACGGCACGGCCCGCAAGCGGGCTTGCGGCTTGCGGCGTCTGCCGCGTCCTCCGCGGCTCGCGTTTGGACTCAAGGCCATGGACCATCCGGCGATCGTCCTGGCTGAGCCGCGCCGCCCATTCACGGCGCTGCGCCGCCTTGTCCTCGCCTTCAGGCTTCTTCTCGCGGGTCTTGGCGCCGAGAGCGCCTTTCTCGCGGGGATCCGCAACGCCCCGGGCCGCGGCCGCGGCCTCAATCTGCCGCGTGCGCCTCGAGAAACGCTCGATCAGGTCCCGGTCGTAGCCGGCGAGCTCGAAGCCCTTCTCCGTCCGCGCGATCCCGTAGCCGAGGGCCTGCAGCTTCTCGGCCAGGCGGCAGTCAAAGGCCGCCTGGTAGTAGGGCGCCTTCTTCCAGACCTGCTCGAGGTCGAGCGCCTTCCAGCGCTGTTCGACGGAATCGAAGGTCGCGTTGAACGTCCAGCAGTGGGCATGCAGATGCGGATCGGACTTCCCATCCACCGGCCTGGCCGTGTAGTGCGTGAACTCTGCCCAGATCAGATTGCCCGTGGTGCGGTTCGCATTCGCGCCGCCCTTGCGCACGCGGGTCCCGGCGTCGCGCTCCATCTCGGCAATGGTCTCGCGCACCGCTTCGTGAAACGCGCCCAGCATCTGCTCGCTTCCCGTCAGCGCCTGGTGGATGGAGACGGACTTCGGAACCGAGAAGCTGATGTCAAAGCCGACGCGGCGATTGGCCTTGTTCCGCGGCGTGAGCTTCTCGCCTGTGCTCGGGTGGCGGTTGTCGCACAGCGCGTGAAACGCCTCGCGCTGAACAGCGCCCTTGAGGCCCAGCATCTTTGCACCCAGGCCGTGCCAGATGCCCACGACCTCCCTGCCCTGGGCGTAGTAGTCCTCGCGCGCGAGGCCCTTCTCGAAATACGCCTTGGCGGCCTTCGCCGTCTTGCCTGTGTGAATCCGCAGCATCCCCCTCTGCAACTCCCGCGTGTCGAACACCGTCCGCGCGGATGCAAGAAGAACGCGGCGCGGCGGTTCTTCGTGTCTATCACAGCAGGACCGATTCGCGAAGCCGTCTACACGTCTACGTTGTCAACGCCCGCAGAACGCGCTGTCCGGCGCAGGCCCCAGGAGGCTGAGGGTCAGATGCCCGCTTTCTGCAGCGCCAAGCCGAACAGCCAGAATGCGCTTTCGAATTAGATCGATTCGTTTCGGCGTTGTCGAAACGGGGATGCCGGGCCGATCTCGGCTTTAGCGGCTATTGGGGACTACACCGCGGCGAGTTCAGGCGCGACGCGCGCAGCGCAGGAACGCCGCTCGCACAAGCTCCAGGAGCTGAAATCGGGCCAAACGCTGATTCGCTGCGATATCCAGAGTCTCAGCGGCCATGTCTTGCGGCGTCTCGAGCTCTCTGGCGACCCTGACGCCTGAATGCTGGGGCGCGCTCGGCCCGCAGTCTCTCTGCATTGCGGCCCACTTCCTCGTGCCCGTGCCTTCAGCCCCCTTTGCTGGGTTGCTGCATCCCCCACGCCCTAGCACGGCGTCCGCTTCAAGCCGTCAATGGCCAAGCCTCCGGCGGCTTCGCCGGCCATGACGGCCGCGTCCGCCGTGCGGGCTGGTCTGCAACGCAACCCAGAAAAGGAGAACGAATCATGCCAATGACACCAGAAGATACAGCGAGATCGCTGCGATGGATTACCGAAGAGGTCGAATTCCTCATCGAACGCGCGGAGCACGGCGAAGCCGCAGAACTCGACTTCGCCGAAGACGTCAGGAGGCTTCTGTTCCGCATGAGCCTCGACGCGGACTTGCTGATGCGGATCACGACGCACGCCGAAGACGCGGATGAGCACGAGTCCGGGGCGCAAGAGCCTCAAGCCGACTGACCCGAATGGAGAAACCAAATGCAAAACGAACCGCCATTCGAAAGGATCGTCTCGGAACTCGTCGTTGAGATCGACACGATCCCAGTCGACGTCCGTATCAGCGCCTGGGGACCCGGCCGTGAGAACCGGCGCTGGTATCACTTCGTCTTCACGACCCAGGGCGCGTGCCGCGGCCCCAATCCCATGAGCGAAACCGGCTACTTCAGTCACCTTCTGGCCGCGGAAGCCAAGATGCGGCCCGCTGAGCTCGAGGCCTGCGCACGCAGCTTTGCCCTGCAGTTTGGCGGCGGCAGCGCCCAGTCCGGCCAGCTGGACCTCTTCGGCTAGGGAAGCGCGGGCTCCCCGTACAGGCCCTTCCCGTCCGGCTCGCCGGTAGCCGGCCGGAAGCGCGCCGGCTGGCGCCAGGCTGGGTACACCCGGCTGGGGCGTGTCAGGCGTATCAGCTTGGGCGGATCGGGCACATCAAACTTGTCAGGCGTATCAGGCTCACTAAAAGCGTCAGGCTTTCCAAGAGCACCAGCCTTGCCAGGGGTATCCGGCTCGTCCGGCTTGTCGAGCATCAGCCTTGCCAGGAGCATCCGACTAGTCCGACTAGTCCGACTCGTCCGGCTTGTCAGGCATCTCTCCTAACGGCAAAGCCGTTAGGGGCCGAGCGGAGGCGGTCTAGCCTCGCGTGCCCTCTATTCGCAGGGCCGTCTACCCGGCCGAAGGGCTATCTCGCCTGCGGGGAGTCAATCCGACTGGCGTGGGCGACAGGCTTCGATCCGGAACTGCGGGCGCTGTGGCTCTTTGAGGGACTGCGTTGTCCAGTCGTCGTGGAGGCGCCGAAGCCACCCTCCAGATCGGTGGGCGAGCAGATTCCCCCAACGCGGAGACCGCCCGGCTCGACAATCAGGTCGAACGAGCATGCGTGGGCCTTCGTGACCCGTATCTCGCCGTGCACGGAACGCTCCCGAGCCGATGTCCATTCCTCGACTTCGCCCTCGATATCCCAGATGCTGAGGACCGGGTCATTTGCCGTATCGATGACGCGTCGGGACACCACCTTCGTCGACCAGGTCCCGTTCGATTCCTCTTGGACCAGCACCTGATCGCCAAGAGACGGGAGTCCGATTGCCCTTGGCTTCGACCGAACTCCGCCCGCTTTGGGAGGTTTCTCCCACGCTTGGCTTCGTCGCGCTCGCGATCTCAAGAGGTTTGGCGAACAGCCTGAGGTGGGGGGGGGGAGCGGCCCTAACGCACCCGGCCGTCCATCTGCCTATCGGCGCTGAGCGCGCGTCCGCACGAGCCCGCCAAGGAACAAACCACCTGCGATGACTCCGAGCCCGACACATGGTTCGGGAAGTTCGACTACATCGAGCGTACTTGTGCAGTCAGGATCCTGTGGAAAATCGAACAGCCCATCTTCGTCGTTGTCTGCGCCGTCGTCGCACTCAACCGCCTCGTTGAACTCAGAACGGTCCTCAGCACCTGAGCAGCCCGTGTCGGCAGCATCAACCGATCCGTCCCCATCATTGTCGAGCCCGTCGTTGCAGGCCGATAGGGGCGTGCGCGCGAACTCGAGCGTCGAAACATCGATTGAGAAGTCCCTTGGCTCACCCGGAACATCGACCGCGGCAATCGTGACCCGCACGAGTCGGTTGCCCCATGTGGACCAATCGAGTGGTGATCCGCCCATCAGGAAGCTCGAGAAAGGCAGTGAGTACTCGGTCCAGGTTCCCGCCGGAACCACGACTTGCGATGCCGTAGCGCCGGCCTCGAACTCGAGCTTGAGTTCAACCGATCGAGACATGGCGTGGCTGGTGGCCAGGCGCAGCTTGAGATCCTCGTAGTCCCGGAAGTCAGGACGCGTCGCCAGCTCAGGGAGGATCTCGCTGAAGATCCCGATGAAGCTCGAATTTGTCGTGAGGTGGGCATCGAGTCGCACTGTGGACCCGTTTAGCCGAGCCTCAGCGTCCGCCATCGGTGGAGCCGTCGAGGGCGGTTCGACCGGCTGCAGAGATGCTGTAGAGCCATCTCCGCTCGCGAACGGCAGCCAGTTCGATGCGCCATCCCCAAACGCGTTGAAGCTCGTGAAAACCTGATCTGCCTTCGCCCCTCCCGTATGGAACTGGACTTCGACGTCGGACGGATTCGGATGCGTACCGCTGAGATCGATAGACACGATCTCGGAAGGTCCAACGCTCGCAAGATTCGTGACATGAATCGTTGGCGTGGGGTTTGGTGCGGTCCAGGCCACGGTGGTGATGTCGAGCGCAGAGACCCCGGCCGGTGAGCGCAGTCGCATGGTGACCTCGGAGCCCCGCAGGTTGACCCAGTTTGCAAAGACTGGAGGCGGGACCTTGGTCGTGGTGTTGAGAAACGAGGTCGGGCGCTGGCTTCCAAGCTCTGTCAAGAAGCGCCCCAGCGCATCAAGGGTCTCCTGTGGGTCGGAGGACCAGAGCTGCACGTTGTAGACCGCCGGCGCTCCCTGGGTCACATAGTCGTCAGCGAGGTATTCGCTATCGACGAGCCATTGCGTTCCCAGATCATGGACGATGAAGTAGACGGCGAACTCGCGGATGTTTGACTTCTCTGTTTCGAGCAGCAGGAACTCCCCGCCTCCCGCGCTAACGTCTGCCACGGCCGCCAAACTAGTCAGGTGGATGCTCGAGCACCGCCGGTAGTCGTGGAGATAGATCCCGTCCGGCAGCGAGGGCGTGGGAATGGTCTTGATGACCAGAATGGACTCTTGCGCGAGCTGACCCGCGGGCCCCGCTTCCAGCATCGACGCCTCTACAGCATGCGTCACGGGGAGCACATGGCTGGCAACACCCCAGGTTTGATCCCAGCCGGACTTGGGTGCCGCCTCCGCCGCTGCGCGGATATCCGGATCGCTGATACCCTGGGCGAACGCCGGTGCGATGCCAAGCAGCAGCAGTGTCACGGCCCAGAAGCCCGTGATCCGCCGCCTCATTTCCCAAGCTCCTTCAGCCAGAGTGGGCGGCTCTCGATCCCGGCGCCGCCTCCACTGGCCCCTCCGACAGAGCCACCGCCTGGCGGAATCGAGGGTGCCGTGACGCCTGGGTCCCCACCGGGAGTCACCGGGTCGTAGTTGACGTCGTACGTCCGGATCCACGTGAGATACGAATCCAACAGGCTCGGGGCATCGACCTCGGCATAGATGAGCTGCTCCGAGGTGTGCTCACCGTGCGTTGCAGATCCCACGTGTTGATCCGTGAAGAACTCGATGTAGTCGAACTCCGGATCGAAACGACCATGGGGGTACGTATTCAGCTGAACCTCGATCACCTCGAACGGGGGCGATCCGCGGAAGCCCGGAGGGCCCACGGAGAACGCCCCGTCAGGCGTTCCCGTGTAGAACGTCACCCAGTTGTCAGGCCCGCTGTTCACCGGAAGGTCGCGCGGCATCGGCGAGTTGAGCTGATGTGGATCTGCCTCCAAGATCAACGGCGTACGCCCAGCCAGAATGCCCGAGCTGTACAGCCGTCGCGCTTCATTGCATCCGCTGCTGGTGCACAAAGTGATGAACTTGACGCCAGGATTCGCCGCGAGCGCCTGGAAGACCGGTGTGTCCGTGGTGAAATCGTCGGCCGTGTACTCGAGCCCCGATCCATTCTTGAACGTCACGACATCGAGATTCGTGGAGATATTCCTGAGTGCATCCTGGCGCTGGCTGATGATGAACGAAGGCGTCGATGCGGCTCCTGGGAAATAGAGCACGCAATAGCCGGTTGACTGGCATCGGACGGCGCAGTCGGCCTCGAAGCAGGCTGCACCCGACGGCATCGCAAGGAGGGACGCGAGACCGCAAGCCGCCACCAGCGGCAGAAGACGGCGAACCCTCGGCCCGCAAGCCCTGTCGGGGCTGTGAACCTGCACTGCACGTCCTCCCTGCCAGGAGAGTAGCGCCGCGGTCTTGGCATTGGGCGGACACGAGGTGCCCGCACCGGACGCTGCATCAGCCGAGTTCCTGGTTCGCATCCGGGTCCGCCGTGTTACCCGGGGGGGCTAAGCGGCTACCGAATCGACCTGCCCCCGAATCCGCGCCCGCCGGCCAACCCGAGGCCGTTGGACTTCCTGATACGCCGCTTCGCAGGCTTCCGCGCTCTTGAGTTCCCAGCCGAGCTCGATCTCTTCCGTGCGGCGGCAGGCCTTGATCGGTTTCGCCCAGCACGTGAAGTCAGCCAGCGCGTTGACCTCCTCGAGCGCCGGTTTGATCGCCTTCTGGTTGAGGCTGCTGAAGCGCTCGAGGGTTCCTTCGGGCACGCCGAGGATCCGGCGGAACTGATCGACCGGGTAGGTCTCGGATTGCTTGAAGTCTAGGCGCACGCGCTTCGCGACGTGCTCGTAGAGCGCCAGGGCGTATCGGCTGGTGAATGCCATCATCACCGCCATGTGAAGGCGGCCGAAGCTCATCGATTGCTTCAGGACTTCCGTGAGGCGCGGGTCGAAGCTGTAGTTGAGGACGCCGTCGGGGCGATCCTCATCGTCGATGTCATTCCCGCCTAGGAGCGCGAATCTGCGGGTCTTGCCGTTGAGCAGGCGGGCTGTGACCACCGTCTTCATCAACCGCTCGATCGTGTCAGAAACCCGGTCGTTGCTCTTGTGGCTTCTGCGCAGCTTGGAAAGCGATATCTGCCACTCGTGGCCCTCCTCCGCCATCTTTGGCCCAAACGCATTGTGCACAAGCAGGTTGTAGACCTTGCGATCCTGCAGTGAGAGCTGGCTCGTGCCCAGGATGTCGATCATCTCGCCCGGCTTGAGCATTTCGCCGCGTCTGGGCGTGCGGTCTACCGTGCGCACCCATTTCCTTGGCTCTTGTTTGGCAGCGGCTATCGCCATCGGCAACCTCTCGGGGGCATCCGCGCTGTGCCGGGCCCACAACTCCCTCGTACGACGATTCGCGGCTCGGCTCAATCCCCCGAGAGGTTGCTTTTCGGGTTCGGGAACCGCGCTGAATGCGGTCGTGTTCCCCCGAGTGGTTGCCCTCTATCCCCCAGCCGGTTGCTTTCGATCGCCCGATTCGGTGCCGATGAGCCCCCAGCGGGTTGCCGGATTGCCCCCAAGAGGTTGCCGGTCGGACCTCATGCCGCTGGAATCGCTTCGTGATTCGCCGCGGAATCAGAATCTCTTGAATCCAGGAATCACTGAAACGGCGGGCGACCTCGTCCATCCCCCAGATTCCTGTGGATAACCAGCCCCCACCTGGTTGCCGTTCGCCGAGGCGTTCCAAGCGACAGGACAGGCTCACGTTTACCGGTCTTTAACCCCGAGCTGTCAGGATGGAGTGATGGAGCACCCACCCTCAGATCGAGGCTTCACCCTCGTTGAGATGGCAATCGTGATTCTCGTGATCGGGCTGCTGTTGTCTGCCCTGATGCTGGCGGACGAGTACACGGCTCGGGCGCGGCTTTCGCAGACGGTGTCTGCAGTTCAGTCCTACGCATCCGCAACTGCGATCTTTCTGGACCGCTACTCTGGTCTGCCCGGCGATCTCCGTGACGCGTCCCGCAGGATTCCAGGCTGTCTGAGTGCGGCGGCCTGCGATGCGCCGTCCGGCTCTCCTGGCGCAGGCGACGGTGTTGTTGGCCTGCCAGGAGCGATAACTCAGCATCAGACCTCTGGTGCTGCTGCGGAGCGGGAGACCGTGCTGTTCTGGTCGCACCTCGCTCTGACAGGTCTGATCGGGGGCCTGGCGCCTCTTTCCGCTCCGGACATCGCCTGGGGCCAGACGCATCCGGCCGCCCCAGTCGGGGGTGGCTTTCACGTGAAACACGCCGATGGTGGACTTACCCACCCTCTGCCCGGCTGGCCACCGTTGGCCGATCAGCCCTCGGGCACCTTCGTGGTGCTTCAGCGCGGGATCGGGGATGACTTGGTTCCGGCCATCCCCGGCAAGCAAGTCCTCCGGCCGCGTGACGCTGCGTGGATTGACCGCAAGCTGGACGACGGCGGCCCCGTGAAGGGAGGTGTCGTCGCCTACGGTCCCGCCGCAGTCATGGGTGCCGCCGATGCGTGCCTTGAGTGGCCGGCTGTGGATCTCGCGACCTATGCCGAACGATCCCGGGGACAGGATTGTGGCCTCGCATTTCGCATCGCGCCTTGACGCCAGCCAGCCAGAAGACCAAGGCCCAGACCGAGCAATCCTCCCGTTGACGGCTCGGGAATGAGCACGATCTCGACCGTGTCGATCGAGAAGACCTTGGCGCCCAGTGGCTGATCGGATGCAACCGTGAAGGATGTGATCCCCTCGCCCGCTGCCACCGACAGCTGCCCGACGAATCCGGCTCCTGATCCGAATGGATCGAGGCTCACGGCGTCGCTGGCAACGGGGCTCGCGCCCTTGAACGCGGTCAGCGTGAAGGTCGCCGGGAACTGGTGGCCATTGCCTATGGCAAGGGATACCGACGTCGCCGAGATCGCGAGCGAGCCGGTGATGGACCCGGGCAGCAGCGTGCCGTCCGCCAAGGGCAGGAAGTCAGTGGTCGCGTAGAGGTTGGGCAAGCTGGTCGCTGCCTGATCGCTCGGCGTGATCGCCAGCAGAATGACCCCGCCCTGCACGGTCACTGGGCCATCGGCAACCACGGGGCCGAACTCGCCGCCAGGGACGGCCTGGGCGAAGGTCGGCGGAGCAAGGCCCGCAGTGTCATCGAAGATGATGGTGAGCGCCCCGGCCCTGCCGGCGAAGACGGCCTGGATCACCAGTATCCCCAGAATGGGCCAAGACCGCCCCGAGGAGGCGTTCTTCCCGCTATTGGCTGTCCCCCCCTCACCCACGCCGCCAGGCCGCTCATTTCCGCTCATTCCCGCTTCCTCGCGCCAAATATTCTGAAAACGAATATTCCGAAATAGAAGAAATCCTCTGGGCTGTGCCCATGGATGCCACGCGCGGCCGCGCCTACGGCCGCTTTCTCGTTCGCCTCCGCACCGCTCGCGAGGAGGCTGGCATGACCCAGGTCGAGGCGGCCCGCAGGCTCCGCCGCGACCAAGCCTTTGTCTCAAAGTCCGAGACTGGAGACCGGCGGGTTGATGTCATGGAGCTTCAGGCCTTCGCCAGGCTCTATGGAAAGCCGGTCCAGTATTTCTTTGATCCTTCCTGAGCCCCTATTCTAATATCGAATACTGGCGGAAGCGAGTCCTCCGGGCGTCCGGGCGCGTGGGACCGTTTCCCTGTGGGACAACAGGACTACTTGCCCATTGGCCTACACGCCTGTAGGGCTTCGGCTACCTGGTCCCATGGTTCGCCGTTCTGCTGGGCGTGCTTGCCCGTGTCCCCACTGGCCAATGGCACTAGGAGCCCGTTGGGCTGTAGGCGCATAGGCCTCTGGGCTCCACCGAGGCCGTTGCCGCTTCGGAGCAGCCTTCGCCGTTCTCTTCGCGCGTAGTCCCGTTGGCCAATGGGCCCATCCGCCCAGGCGCATGTCGGACAACGGGACTGTGGGCACATGGACCTGTTGGCCCATGTGCTTCCAAGCCCGTGTTCCCGAAAGCCCATCGGCCAACTGGTATACACACCGATGGGTCGTTTGTGCTTGACGGCCGCGTCATCTCCTGACACGATGAATTCGGATTGGGGGAGAAATGAGCACAACGCCACCACGAGAGATGAACCGCGAGGCCGACGTGATTGCCGTCGGCATGCAGAAGGGCGGTGTTGCGAAGACGACCAACGCGCTTCATCTCGCAGCTGCGCTCGCCGGTGTTGGACGCCGGGTCCTGCTCTGGGACGTCGATGAGAACTACGGCGCGACCAAGGTCTTCGGGCTCGCTGAAGGCAACGTCTGGACGACGATGGATGTCGTCACGGGTGCCTGTAGCGTCAACGACGCCGTGCTTCGTGGTGACGCCGAAGGCGAGGGGGCTCGCCTTCCCGAGAACCTTGCCTTCATTCCGTCGTCACGCACCCTCCAGGGCCTTGAGCGCCAGGCGGGGCAGGGGGAGAGCCCCGGCAACTGCCTCAAGCCGCATATCGATGCTCTGAGATCGCTGGGCCGCTACGACTACATCATCATCGATACGGGCCCCCACGCGTCCGCCACGACGCGGAGCGCCTATCTGGTGGCCGACTACTTCATCTTGTCGATCACACCCGAGAAGCAGGCGATCGCGTCGCTTCCGGACGCCCTGCAGGACATCGCCAATGCGCGGAAGTCTGGGCGCAACCCAGACCTTCATCTGCTCGGGCTCATCATGTCAGGCGTCGATCGGCGCATCGCGCTGCACAAGCACTACGAGCACAAGATCCGCGAGGGGTTTCTTGACCGAAGGGGTGGGCGCGTGAAGCTTGAGCCCACGATTAGTTCGGCCGCCGCCATCGACCGCGCCTATCAGAAGAACCTATTGCTCCTGGAGGCGGTGCCTTCGCACAAGGTCAGCGCTCAGTACCGGGAACTGGCGCGGGAAGTTGAAGCGCGAATCGCGCGTGAGCGCGCGGGACGGGCAGGGGCCTCGCCAGACGCTCTAGCCGTGGAGGGCGCCGCACATGCCTAAGCGCCCAGGTCCAAGTCGGGAACCGGTCGACATCTTCGGCGATGATGGTGACCTCGCTCGGGCGGCCTCAGCACTCGAGGGCGCAACGGAGGCCGCGCCGCGGGAGACGACAGACCCAAATGGGCGATCGGTCGCAGTTGGCCGATCGGCGGAGCAAGTTGCTGCGCCACGCCCTACTCAGCAGATCCCATCTGGTGTTGTTGGCGAGGATCTCGCTCCGCCCGTGGAGCCCATCAATGCGGAGCTGAAGTTCAGGGTGCGGCGGAGCATTCGGGCTGAATTGGACTCGTTCAGGGCCGAGCTAGGCATCGCGCTTGGAGGCGTGCGGCTCACGGATTCGCACATCGGCCGGGCGGCCTTGTCCTGGCTCCTCGAGGAGGCGAGGGATGCCATTCTGGCCGAGGCCGAGGGGGCTTCTGGGACCCTTCGCCGTCCACCGGCCGATGATCCGGTCGCCCTGGCTGCGTTCGATCGTGCTCTTGCCAAGATCTTTCTCCGCGGATCGCGGGACCCGTAAGCCTCTAGCGAGAAGCAGAGTTCTGGGGTGCCTCGGCGTCCAAGGCGTCTGCCCACCCGTCGAGGAAGGCGAGGATGAGCCCAAGCTGAAGATCTGACCTAGTAATTCCAAGAGCATTCGCTGAAGCGCGGAAGGCCAACCACTGGGTCTTAGTCAACCGGGTGGAAACGACGAAGTCACGTGGCTCGGATGCCCTCAGGGGACCCGGCTGTTCCGTTCCTTCCATGCGCGTTCCGCCTTCTGACCGGCCTTGAGGTGTTCCGTGGGCATCGTCAATCGCGTCCGCCTCAAGCATGTGGCTATTCTCCTTCATGGACGAAGGAACCACGGCGGCTGGAAGGTGTCGGTACCACTTAGGGGTCAGTTAAGTGCGGCCCATGAAGCGAGTTACGGGAAGTCCGCGACCTCGGGTTCGCCACGCGAGCGCAACCGTTCATGTGCCGACTCTCCAGCGGCGGATCGAGGAGCTCCGGGTCGGTGCCAAGCCTCTCTCTGAGGGGAGTTGGGGCACCCCCTACTACGTTCCCTATGCAACCCTCAGGCGGGCCCTCCGAGGTGAGCGCCTCGACCCCAAGAGTCGCCTGCGCATCGCTAGGCTTGTCCGAATCGACCTTCACGAGCTTGAAACCGGACGTAGTCACGCCTTGCCGCCTTCGATTCCCGACGCAGCGGCGGCTCGCATCAACTCTTTGGGCGCACGTCGAACCCCACCACCTGAGTTCTTGGCTGCGCCTGGGCTTCTTCACTCCGTTCGCAACCGCTTCGCTCAGGACGCGATGCAGATGTTGCGTTCCTCTCAACTTCTTGATCTCCGCAACTTGTTTACGGCCATGGCCGAGCGCGGAACTCGTGATCAAGCCGATCGTATCTGCTCAGCAGTCACCGGCATGATCCTGGACTCAAGATCGGCCGACTCACTGCCTCCCGCGCAGGTCGCGGATGTGGCGCCACTGAGAGCGCTCTGCCCAGCCTCCCTCCTTACTTCCGTGCTCACTCTGCAGCACGCCTCGCTCGTCCAAGGACTGCCGATTTCCATTGACCTTGACATCGACTACTCAGCGCGTCGGCTTCGCCAGGCTATCAACGTCTCGTCGGACTACGACATGGTGGCGCTGCCGCTGACATCAGCCGCGAGCTACCTCGCCTCGAGCGAGGATCGGCAGTTTGAGCCGGTTGCCATTCTTCCGAGAGGGGGCCACCGCCTAATGGCACACAGCCTGGGTGCGGAGGTCCCGGGGTCCGTTCTGCTTCCAGGCAATGGGACCGCTTCTGGCTACCTTGCTGACCTCAACCGTTATCGCTGTCTCGATGTCGAGAAGCTGGAGATTCTCGTCTGCGAACCCGCCGATACGATGAGCATTCTCTCTGCACACCAAGCGCCTATCGCCGGTGTCGTCTGGTCCCCGCTGAATCTCCTGCTTGAGACAGTCTGGGGAGCGACCAACCTGGATCCCGATGGGTTCGAGCCTTCATCCCGCGAGTCAGTCTTGCTGATGCGCGGCGATGTCCTTCGCGATGGACTCAGGACGAGCGAAATCGTAGGATCGATCCAAAGGGCAGTGGACTTGCTAGCGGAGGATGAGGAACTCGTGCATGCGCTCACGAAGGTTCTGTTCGCCGACAGCCGTTATCTGACCTCGCTTGAGCGCGCAACATCAAGTGGGTAGTTCGATGAGCAAGGTATACACGAGTGGATACGAGGACTCGCTCCTTCGAGGGCGCGAAGACCCAAGGCCCTGGTCTATTGGGGACGTCATTGAAGCCGAGTGCCTTGCATCTACTCGGTTCCTGGATGTTGGCTGCGGGACTTGCTCCAAGACAGCCCATGTCGCCGAAGGAATCCACGCCTTCTGTGGTATCGACCCGAGTGCCGAGATGCTCAAGCTCGCCGGAGCTCGACTCGAGCAACTGGGGGTTGGGCAGTTCATTCTCTGTGTCGGCGACGCATCGTCCCTTCCGTATCGCGATGGATCGTTCGACGTTGCCGTGTCGCTATTGGCTCCACATAGTGCCGGGGAGCTCTCTCGCGTTCTTGCGCCTTCCGGTATTGCGGTCGTCGAGAAGATCGGAGAGCGAGACAAAGCGAACCTGAAGGAGCCGTTTGGCATGGACAACGACGGCGTGCCGAGAGGCCAGTTCCTAATGGAAGAGGGGCGCCGACTCAAGTCTCTTGTTCGAGAGTTCGAAGCTTCGTTTGATGTCGTAGAAGCGCGCACCGGAAAATGGGGTACCTCGCTCTCGCCAGAGGGTGTCCTTCGCCTCTTTCAAGAAACAGGAACAATCCGCGAGTTTGATGAGCGAAGAGACAGCCAGGCACTTGAGGAGGTCTTTGCTCTCGCTGATTCCGACGGTCGCATCAAGACGACTCAACACCGCATCTTGTTGCTAGCGAGGAAGGGCGAGACCAGGTAGCGACTCCGCCGGCACCGCCGCATTCGCTCGATCTAGTCGTAGGCCAGGCGCCAACGTCCGGGATAGCGAAGGGCAGGGTGTAGGCAGACGCGGGTTCGATTCCCGCCGCCTCCACCACTAGCAGTGTGAGATCACTAGGCTCTTGTCGGCCGCTCCGGCCTCGGACTCAATCGGGACTCACGAGTCCTGAGAATCCAGCGGGATCAGCTTGTCGCTGTCCGAAAGCTCTAGCCGCACGAACTGCCGGGCTTGCGGTGGAATCTGGTTGTCGATGGCGATGATCTGAAGCAGGTCGCCGAGTTCCTCTGAGGTCTCGATCAAATGGTCGTAGATCGCCTCCTGCCTCTCCGGATCAAGACCCTCCTCACCAAGATGCTCGCTGAGACCATCGATGAAGAGGATATTGGGGAGGCTGAGTCCCAGTTCGATAGCTGCTCGCTGGTGAGCCAGCGCGTGAGCGACATTCACGAGCGTCCCGAGCCCAGGTGAACTCAGATCGTCGAATCGTCGTCCATGGTAGATCGGTAGGTACGTCTTCCGATCGATATGGGAAGTCGCTTCCTCGCCAAACTCAGGCGGCTTGAACTTCTCGAGGATCTCGTTGAAGTACTCGTTTAGGCGGGCGATTCGCGCCTGAACTTCCGACTCATGGCCTGAGGCGGAATCCAGCTCAACCTGAAGCTCGTCCCGCCGGCGCTCCAGCGATGCGACCTGATCTCTGGATTCATCGAGTTTGCGGAAGATGCCAAGGTACTCGCCGAGCTGCTTCTCCTGTGCCTTCAGCTCCGCCCTTCGCGATGCCATAGATGCGATCTGATCGGCTTGTTCGGACACGAACGCGCGTGTCTGGAAGTCCAGTTCGGTTCGCGCTGTCTCGAGCTGTGTTCGAAGCTCCCGCGCCTCCTCTTCAAGGTCTTGTGCTCGCTCGCTTCGAGCGCCCAGCAAATCGCGGGCTTCCGATATCTGACTCTCCACGCGACCCAGCTCCTCAATCAGGACTTCTCTTGAGAAGCTTGATTGCGGTTCCTGGAGGCATAGGTAGCAGGACGAATCGTCTCCTCTCGAGTGCGATACTTCTGAGCCGCAACGCGGGCAAACGACGAACTCGATATCGAGCAGGTGTTTCTGAGCGACGATCGATCGCGTGATCTTCCCCGCCTGCGCTTCGAGCTGTGCAGCGAGCTGCTCCAGTTCCTCGGCCGATGCTCGCTCGGCGCTAGCCTTTGCAGCCCTGTCCTCAACTTTCGCTTCGAGCGCCAGAATCTGACGCTGTAGCTCTTCGGTTGCTGAGTCAGCGCGCGGTGGACTTGCTGCGGCAGTTATCTCCTGTTCCAGAGAGTCTAGGTCGCGGCGTGCCGCCTGAAGCGCCCGGTCGATGTCGGCTCTGTTCTCCAGGGCCGTTCCTTTCAGGAAGTCGGAGAACAGCTCGTCTTGGTTTCTGAGAACGCGAAGCTTCGAGAGTACTTCCCGTAGCTCGTCCTGAACCCGTGCCGTTTCGACGCTGTAGAGCCCGTAGATGATCTCAAAGACGTACTTGCGCTTAATGTTTCTCGCAAAGTCGGTGTGGCCGAACACGGAGAAACCCAGCTCGTCCTGGTAGAGCGTGCAGTAGCGGAGGTAGTCCCTGAGGCTGACCGGAGTCGGTTCGCTATCCGGTTTGGTCGGCGCCGACGGAACCTCAAGCCTGGGAAGGTCGAGGCGTTCAAGCAGCCAATGGAGGTAGGTCAGGCGCGACCCTGGTTCGGGTCTGGAGGCGGGGATCCTGATCGCGAGGTCATCGCCTGCGATATCTACACGCGCATTCGAGGTCGTTACGGCAGGGCGTATCACTGAGAACTGCGAGCTTCCGATCGTCACGTCTCCGGATACGGCGCGCACGGACTCCCTTGCTTCAGGCGGGAGGCCGCTGAAGGACCCACCTATTAGCCCGCGGGCGCAGGTCAGGAAGGTTGTTTTTCCGCTAGCGATAGGGCCGGTGACGATATTGAGGCCGGGCTCAAAGGAGACGCGTCGAGTCGTCCCCTCAAGGCCGATCGAGTTGATGCGGACTCTCATAGAGAATCACCCCACGATGCGTTGGTTACCTCAGGGAAGTTGTCGTAGATGAAGTTCTTGAGCGTGGTGCCCTTGAGGTTCAGGTGCCTTCGCAAGAGATCCAGCCGGTCGTTCGTTTCCTCCCACACCGGCTCGGACGCGATCGCTTGGGCTAGCTCGCGACCTCGATCCGTGACGCGAAACGCGATTCCTCTCTTCGACGGAACCGGATCTACAAGGCGCTTGCCGATCAGGCGTCCCAGCACGGCATAGAACGATGGGTCCCAGGGCCCGTATCGATATCGAACCATCCGTGTCTCGAGGTCGGGTGCGTCTTCGTCGAGGTCCCCCACGGGCTTTCGTCGTATCTCGAGTGCTCGCCTCAAGTACGATGGGTACCTGAGGAAGAAGTCCAGTTTGGCGAGCTTCGTGCGACCTTCGAGTACGTGCGAACCACGGCTAAACGCTTCGATCAGCAGGAGGATTCGGGCCTCTGCCTCGTCGGAGGGCTGGAACAGATCCGCCCTCATTCGGCAAGTCCGAAGTCAATGAGGCAGTCGTCCGCAAGGCTGCCAACCTCGCCCATCAAGAGCATGGGGTCGTGATCGACCACGGAATGGAAGTCGATCGTCGACGCGGATGTAGTGAACTGGCTCAGCATCTCTGACCACATCCCGACTGCGGGCCGCACGTCTTGCTCATGCGTTGCCCGGAGTGCTTTGGCGTGCGTCTCGAGCCGAACCTGAAGGTCCTCGAGCTTTGCCCCTACAGGATACCGCGATGCGGCTCTCAGGCGCATCCAGTGTCGCTGGGCGTTGGCGCGGAGCCCACGTGCCGTTTCGATGATCTCTTCTGTTGCACCACCGGCGATAAGCTTCCGCTCAAGCATCGTCATCGGTGGGCTATCAGCATCCACAGCCCTAATTAGGAGGCTCTTGGGTTCCTCTTCGAGGTCGGGAATCAACTCCCGAAGGCGGTCACGTGTGAGCTGTTTGGCAGCTAGGAGTTCCTCGGTCTGAGAAGTTCGGAGCGCTGGGTGAGTTACGTGCTTTGGGAAGTCGCCACCCAACGGATCCGCGCGCATGGCCCGCTCGATCTCCGCGACAAGCACCTCGTGACGAGAGACTACGGTTTCGTGGTCTGCGGCAGGGTCCTGCTGGTGAAGCAGAATGAGGTTCGCTTGCTCGGCGAACGCACGCGGAGGCGGGGAGTTCGAGAGCGACACCCGCGAGAGGAACTCGACGGTGTCGTTCTTGTCGAGTTCCAGTGCCTTGCTGACGCCCTCCACGAGCTTGGCGTCAGCGCGGTCGCCATCGGACGTAAGGTGCTCTATCGGGTTTTGGCGCCTTAGGGCACCCTCTACGGAGATCTCCAGACTCGCGTCTAGCCTATCTACTTCGCGGTACGTCCGTAGGAGCGAGCGCAAAGCGCCCCCATCGCCCGTTAGGTCAGAGAGCTTCCATGGCCCCCGCTCGGGGTCTCGACTCTTGACCTGAATGAACCGCCAGCCGGATGAGGACTCGATCGCCACGTCCTCCAAGTGCTCCGGGATGACCGAGATTATCTCGTCTCCAAGAGCGCACATCACGCAGAACGGCAGGATGACTTCTGCCTGATAGCGATATCGGGCAAGCGTGTCGCTGCCAGCGTCTTCCGAGGGCTTGATCTTCTTGGGATCTGTCAACGTTCCGGGGCCAGCCTTGCTCGAACTAGCAGTAGGGTATCAGCGTTCGGTCTGCGAGAGCTTCTTGGCGAGGAGGGCGAGGGGAGGGCGCCCCGCGCTCATGCAAGCAGGCTTGTCGGCCGTGGCCAAGACGGAGGCCTGGGCGATTGCCACCAATCGAGCGGGGCGACTGCGAACTCGGGCGGCTCACCAGTTAGCGCGTAGCGGGCAGCGTCTGCGACGTGGTCTGGTGCGCGGCTGTCGAGGTCGTCGGGCTTTCTCGGGTCGCGGGCCAGGTACGGGACGGTTTCCCAGAAGTACGAGCACCTTCGCGACACGTAGAACCCGGGACATCGGGCTTGCCCGCATCCGCGAGCATCCGTCGAATCTTTTCCTATCCGGATCGACGGTCTCCCTTGCTCGCCGGTTCGAAGTCGACGCCGCACCTGCGGAACTCCGCGGCCATCGATCCGCCCGAGTGTCCATGCTCCGCGAAGATGGCATCGTCTGCGACGCCCCGGGGGTCGCCCCCCATCTCTCGGCCAGGGCAAGGATCGCGGATCGCAGGACAGAGCCGCTTTAGTGTCCGCCCGAACCCGATTCGGGATTCCGGTCGACCCCGACCCTGGCGCGAGCGTCGGACTGGTACGCGCCGTAGAGACCCTCTGTCGAGACGCTCTCCGGCCACTCGCCCTGCAAACGGCTAAGGCAGGGCTTGGCGCGGGGCACCTCGCGTTTCGGGACGTCCACGCGCTGCATTGGCACGATGAACAGCCGCTACTTGGATGTATGGAGTATCCAGATCGTCGCGTATCGGTCCTCTGCAAGGGACTCCGGTCCTACCATCGTGCCGACGTGTTCTGGGCCTGCGGCGAGAGCCAAGCGACGCTCGGTCGGCACATTCAGGAGACCGCCGAACAGATCGCGCACAGCTGTTGCACGGGCCTGTGCCAGACCGACATTGGTGCCGTACGCCGTCGCGGCGTAGTCCGACAATTCCCGCTTGTCTGCTGCACCAACTATGGCAACTAGTCGGATCTCGTCTGGAGCTAGCTCGCTGGATACCGCCGAAGCCAAGCTCTGAACGTCGTTGGCCAGCTCTGGGCCTAGCTCGTGGCTGGCTTCTGCAAACGGCCCGACGCGGTGGCTGAGGACGGAGAAGCCGCCCTGGGCCATGCGAGGGCCGTGTGTTTCGGCAAGCAGGGCTATCAGCACCGCGAGTTCCTCGGTGCGATTCGCTGGTCGCGAAGGCGCGATAAGATGGCACGTCGTTGCAAGAAGCAGCAGTGAGAGCCCGGCTGCAATCGAAACGTAGACAGTCTTCAGCGATGCGCGGGCGGGTCCATCCAGGCCGTAGTTCCCCGTCGACACTGTGCGCGCAGCATTGGAGAGGGCAAAGATGCAGAACGCACCACAGAAAGCGAACACGAAAGCGGCCACTGCGAGAAGGCCGCGAACGACCGTGCTTCCCGAACTGCTAGTCAGTAGGAAGCCGACGGTCGCTACCGCAATCGGGACGCTGAAAGCAGACGCGAACCGAAAGATGTCCGCCCGAAGGGTGAGCGCGTCTCGGTCGGGGTCCGGGACCTGGTCGGGACACACCGTCTAGACCTGCTTGTTGCTAGTCGCAGACGCCCACGAGCGGGAACGTGCAGTTCTCTCGGAGCCACTCCCAGACCTTCCGCACGTGGTTGGCCTTTACGCCATCGAACTGCTTCTGGGCTGAATCTGCTTCCGACAGAGCGACGACCAGAGACGACGCGCAGAGCGCGTCTACGAACTCGGCGCCTGCAGGGGCCCGTTCCGGATGACTGCGAAGGAAGGCGTCCAGGACATCGAAGCGAATCGAGTCCAAGAAGGGCGACATCACCTCTGCGACCGCATCCGGCGCCATCGGGAGCCCGCGCGAGGCGAAGGCGTGAGTTGCTAGGCCGACTACTGCTTCGCGCGAGGGCCACTGCAGTCCTGACCTTGCCAGCCCGATCCGTACGTCGATGGCCTCGGCGGCACGCTTCTCCCAGTCAGTGGCCGTCGGGTCTTCCAGGAATGCCCGTAGCGTCATCTTGGGGGGCTCCAGATTGGAGGGAGCTCGTCACCTTGCGAAGTCCCGCCTCCAGCGCCTCCTTGCTGCGGGCGTGGAGATTCACGAAGTGATGCCCCCTAGTGGAGTAGATTGATCCGTACCACATTCGGTCGGGGCTTGAGAACTGAGCCACGACCTTATCACCCAATAGCCCGCGGATGAAGCCAACAAGCGTGGCGAGCGCGATCACCACAGTCCGAACTGCCGGGGAGATGTCCCTCAACGAGCGGGGTGAGAGGGGTTCAAGCGCTGCCGTTAGCTGCACCGCCTCCGCTTGCGTGAGCTCGAGTTCGACGGCTGGGAACTTGACGGCTCCGCCGGCATCGCGGTAGATCCGGTCCCTTCTGGTCGCGTGAAGGAGCCTCGCCCGAATCGCTCTGGGACTGAGGTGGCGCACCCACACGCGCGACTCGGTTGCTGGGTCGGTGTAGCTATAGAGGCGCCCTGACCCACGAGTCAGCGACGGCGTCGGCTGCTGCGCGTCAGCACGCTGCGGCCAAGCGTCGCGGCCCGCCTCCAGCAACGCCCCGCTGTCGGACTTCGCGTTGCCCATGGTCCCTCGGAGCGTAGCAGTTGGGGTTTGCCATCCGGATCTGGCGGCACTTCGGATGTATCGGCGCCCGGCCCATCAAGCGTTAGCGGCCAGAACCCGGAGGTGAAGGGCGCGCACTGAATCTGCCTCCGGAGATCTAAGTTTCCGGAAATGAAGGAGAAATCTGAATGGAGAGGCCACGGTTCCAGCGACCGCAGCCAAAGCCACGACCCGGTGGCAACTCCGCGCGCTCGACAAGGTCGTCGACCTCTAGGGTTATCGGCGCAGAAGGAGGGGGTTTTCGTCACGCAGCGGCTCCTTCCCGTTCACTGCGTACGAGAACGCTAGTTTTCTTCCTTGAGTCTGGGAGCTAGGCCCCCTCCGAGATTACTTTGCAGTGTGGGCCTCTAGTTGTAGAGGCCCTTGCGGGTGATCCGGATCGGACAGAGGAGAGCCGTCGCCGGTGCCGCGTCCTGCCGCCGCGTGCCGCTCTGTGCCGCCCCGAAGGCGCAAGTACGCGTCACTTCTTGCGCTTGCCTCGATCTTCGAACCTGAGGGTCGGGGGTTCGAATCCCTCCCGGCGTGCCAGTTTGAGGGCTCCGCATCCGCTTCGCGGATGCTGCGCGCCGGCGCGCCTTGGCGGTCGTGCGGGGAAGACCGAGGTCGCGCGGGCAACGAGGCGGCTTGCGCGGACGAGTGTGGTGCCCCGGTCGCTCCGTTTCCTGCCACGCAAGGGTCCCGCGCGAACGACAGAGCACGGTCCCGCGGGGAGGTTGCGCCGGGGCTGCCCGAGGCGTCGTGACACGCTGGCCTGGCGACGCTTCGAACATTGTTCCACGCGCTGTCACGCCTTCCGGATGGAACCCCTGCCCCGAGAGGTCATCCCGTGACTCGACAGCACTCCGCCCCGATCCGCGCCAAGCGGCTCGACCGCCTGGTCTGGCTCTACGTCCTGGTCCTGGGCCTCGTCGCGCCCGCAAGCCAGGCGCAGGTCAGCCTGGTGAAGGACATCAATACCCTCTTCTCCGAAGGCCACAGCTACCCCGACCGCGTCGCCGACCTCGGTGGCGGCACCATCGTGTTCATCGCCCGCGACTTCGACGGCACCTTCCTCTACAAGAGCGACGGGACGCTGGCGGGCACCGAGCGCATCAGCTCGGCGGCCGAAGCCGGCAACTACCCGATCGGCGTGTCGGGCGGTGTCGCGTACTTCGCGGGCATCACCGAGGCCGAGGGCACCGAGCCGTGGCGAAGCGACGGCACCGCGGCCGGGACGTACCTGCTGGCCGACATCCAGCCGGGGGAGGGCAGCTCGAGCCCGTCGGACTGGATCGAGGTCGGCGGACAGCTCTTCTTCACCGCGACCGGACCCGTGGGTGACGAGCTCTACACCACCGACGGCACCACGCCGGGCACCGTTCTCGTCACGGACATCTATGCCTTCGGAAGCGCTTCGCCGAACTACCTGACGGACGTGGGCGGCACGCTCTTCTTCTCGGCCCGTGGCAACAACGGCACCGAGCTCTGGAAGAGCGACGGCACCGCAGTGGGCACCGTAGAGGTGGCGGACATCCGCCCCGGCAGCAGCAGCAGCTCTCCGTACGGCCTCACCGAGCTCGGCGGCCTGCTCTACTTCCACGCGGACGACGGAAGCTTCGGCCGCGAGCTGTGGCAGAGCGACGGCACGCTCGTCGGCACGACGATGGTGACCGACATCAACGCCACGGGCAGCGGCGGCGCCTACTCCATGTGGAAGTCCAACGGAAAGCTCTACTTCGCGGGCAACGACGGCCTCAACGGCTCCGAGCCCTGGACGAGCGACGGCACGGCGCTCGGCACCTTCATGCTCGACGACGTGAATCCCGGCGCGAGCGGCTCCTTTCCCTCCGAGTTCGCTGCTGCCGGCGCGCAGACCGTGTTCTCGGCCAACGACGGTGCGACCGGCTACGAACTCTGGGGCAGCGACGGCACGGTGCTCGGGACGGCGCCCCTCGTCGACATCTGGCCGGGAGTCGACGGCTCGAGCCCTCGAGAGATCACGCCCATCGGCGGCGTCGCCTACTTCGCGGCGGACGACGGCACCAACGGCATCGAGCTGTGGGAGACCGACGGCACGGCGCTCGGCACGTCCATGGTGGTCGACCTGGCGCCCGGCGACCTCGACATGATCAACACCTTCGCGGTCGCGAAGTTCTTCGACGTCGGCGGCGAGCTCTACTTCGAGGGCACGGACGGCGCGAGCGGGTTCGAGCTCTGGAAGAGCGACGGCACGGCTCTCGGAACGCTGCAGGTGAGCGACGTCTGGGACGGAACGGACGGCGCGGGCATCCAGAACTTCGCCGCACTTGGCTCCCTGCTGCTGTTCACCGCCGACGACGGCACCGGCAAGAAGCTCTGGCGCAGCGACGGCACCGAGCCGGGGACGGAGGTGGTGAAGGACCTCGCCCCGGGCGGAACGGCGACCTACAGCAACTTCTACGTCCTCGGCTCCACCCTGTACTTCCGCGGCAACGACGGCGCGACCGGCGACGAGCTGTGGAAGACGGATGGCACCGAGCTCGGCACCACGCAGGTCGCCGACCTGGTCGCCGGCACGACCGGCTCGGGGGCCTCGCCGTTCGGCGAGGTCGGTGGCGACGTGTTGCTCGTCGTCGACGACGGCGTGACCGGATCCGAGCTGTGGAAGAGCGACGGAACCTATGCGGGCACGGTGCCCGTGAAGGACATCAACCCGGGCACGAGCAGCTCCTCTCCCGGGTTCGGAACCCTGTTCGGCGGCGAGTGGTACTTCCGCGCCGACGACGGCGCGACAGGCAACGAGCTCTGGAAGACCGACGGGACCCTCGCCGGCACGCAGCTCGTGGCCGACATCAACGTCGGCGCGGGGGACGGCATCGGGTACAGCGTCGAGTTCACCGAGTACAACGGTGAGCTCTACTTCCCGGCCGACGACGGCACCGGCGGCGAGCTGTGGAAGACCGACGGAACGGCGCTCGGAACCGTCAAGGTGAAGGACATCCGCTCGCACTTCTTCTACGGCGGCGAGCCCCACGATCTGGTCGTACACGCCGGGCTGCTCTACTTCTTCGCCAACGACGGCGTCGTGGGCGACGAGCTCTGGTCCACGGACGGCACCGATCCCGGCACCGCTCTCGTGGTGGACGTGGGCCCGGGCTCGCAGGGCGTGAACTTCTACGGATCGCCGCTGGTCCGGTCGAACGGGCTCCTCTTCTTCCTGGGCGACGACGGCCTCGCGGGTCGCGAGCTGTGGAAGAGCGACGGCACGGCGGTGGGCACCGAAATGGTGACGGACCTGCTGCCGGGCGACGGCTGGGCGTTCGACTCGTTCACGATCATCCTCGACGAGATCGACGACACGCTCTACTTCGCGGCCGAGGACGGCGTTGCCGGGCTCGAGCCCTGGAAGACGGACGGCACCGCGCTGGGAACGCTGCTCGTCGGCGACGTCGCAGCCGGGCCCGCCGACTCGGAGCCGAACTACCAGGGCTTCGTCGAGGCCGGGGCCAACATCTTCTTCATCGCATCGGATGCCGACCATGGCGCAGAGCTGCGCGTGATCGCGCTGCCCGAGCCGGCGTTCGGCGCGATGCTCTTCGCGGGCGTGCTCCTCCTCCGCGCGCTGGCGCGCCGCCACGTGCGGGCGCGCTGCTAGGGTCGCACGGCCGCGGCCAGGGCGGCACGGCTGTGTCACGGGAGGGTGGGGTGGGGCGCTACAGGCTCCACTCCACCCGATCGCGTTCGGGCGGTGCGTAGACGCAGAAGGCGCCCGTCTTGATGTGGCGGTCGAGGTGGTCGGCCAGCGCGGGGTCGAACTCGCCGATCCTGCGCGTGGCGTAGCGGATGGCGCGCGTGACCGAGACGCGCGCGCGCTCGGCCGCCGCGCCGCTGCGCCGCTCGCGGCCACCTAGACCGAGCGCGCGCTCGAGCTCGGCGGTCACGAACTCGAGCTCCTCGGATGCGCGTTCCCGGCGCCCGGCGTCGTTGCAGCCCTCGGCGTCCGCCAGCTCGGCGCGCAGCTCGCGGCCGCGCTCCGTGTAGGCGGCGCGCGCCTGGGCGTCGAGGTGCGGGCCTGCGTCGCCGCTGTCGGCGGTCGCCTCCGGGTCCGGGTTCGCGAGCTCTAGGACATGCAGCTCGCGGTCGGGCTGCGAGAGCAGTGCCTGGATGTAGCCGAGGCCCACCATCGAGCGAAGCCGTGTAGACCGTCCTTCGAACGCGAGCACGAAACCGTCGCCGTCGCGGGCGAAGCGCGCCGGCGGGCCGGCGCTCGCGGCCGGCTGCGGGGCCTCCGCACGCGCGTCCTCGATCCAGTCCAGCAACAGCTTCATTCCGATCGCGCTGGCGGGCGCCTCCGCCTGTTCGAAGCACTCCGATGCGCGCGCGGCGTCGCCGACCGCCCCCCGAGCGAGATGGAGCCGGCCCTGGTGATAACACGCCTCCGCCTCCCACGTGGTCGCCCGCATCGCACGGGAGAGCGAGCGGGCGTCGGTCAGGTGCCGCTCGGCGTCGTCGTAGCGCCCGAGCAGCGTGGCTAGCTGGCCGAGGCGCATGTCCACCGGCGCGATGGCGACGATCATCGGGCTGGCGACCGCGACGCGTCCCGAGTAGGGCACGAGCTGGCCGTAGAGCGTCTCGGCGCGCGCGCGGTCGCCGATGCGTCCGCACAGAGAGGCGAGCAGCATGATGCTCGTCAGCCACGTCGTGTCGCGCCGGAAGCCGGCGAAGTCGTCGTGTGCCAGCGCCTCGAACTCGCGTTGCGAGTCGACGCGCCGACCCAGGTGGTCGTAGAGGTCGGCGAGCGCACAGCGCCACGCCGCGACGGTCTTGACTGCATCCGCGCTGCCTTCGACCAGGGGAGCGACCTCGTGCATGCGCCCCTGCCAGGCACGCAGCATGAACATCTGCTGCGCGAAGTGAAGACCCGGTGTCTCCGGCTGGACGCGCGATCCGAGCCGCAACGCCTCGACGACCAGCTCCTCCGCGTCCTCGTAGCGCCCCTCCATCAAGGCCAGCGCGCCGTGATGGCTGGTGCCGAGCCAGCGGAAGTACGGGTGCCGCGCCTCGCGCGACTTCTCGTCGAACGCCACGAGTGCCGCATCGAGACCCGGACGGTCGCCCGCCTCGACGCAAGCGTCCATCTTGACCGACAGTGCGAAGAGCTCGCCCGTCGGGCCGCTGCGGTCCTCGAGCATCTGCTCGATGGAGGCGAGCCGCTCCGTGAGAGCGTCGGGCCCCGCCAGCAGGGCGAAGTGGCGGATCTGCGCGAAGACCAGCGTCGCGGGGTCTCCCAGTCGACGCGCCATGGCCATCGCCTCGCGCGAGAGTTCGTCCCGCCTCTCCTCTTCGCCGCGAACCAGGTGCAGGCCGTTGCACAGCCTCGCCATGAGCCGAGCCCGCAGCCGCGAGTCGCTGGCCGGCAGAGCCCGAAGGGCGGTGTCGAGTCGCTCGTTGGTCTGGATGTCGGCCGCGCCGATCTCCTCGCGCGCGAGGCTCCATGCCAGGACCGCCTCGCCGAAGAGAAACGGATCTTCGCCGGCGCGCGCACGAGACAGGGCTCTCTCCAGGATCGATTCCGCGTGGTCGCGATCTCCTTGCCCGAGCAGCGCCTGCCCGAGCCGGATCGACACCTCGACGTGACGCGTCGGCTCGCTCGCCTCGTTCGTCAATGCCAGCGCTCGCTCCAGGTGCAGGGCTGCCTCCTCGTACGCGAGCTGATCGAGCATCTGCACACCCGCGCGCCACGCGTATTCGGCGGCTGCGCGGCGGGCGCCGCCGCCAGCGTCCGGGGCGCCGCGCAGCGCGCAGTGGAAGTGGTGAGCGAGGCTCGGAAGCAGGGTGCCGCTCGAGGGATCCGGGGAATCGGATTCGAGCTGCTTGCGGAGCGCACGGGCGATGTGGCCGTGGATTGCGGCGGCTTCGGCCTCGTCCATCGACTCGTAGAGCACTTCGCGCACCAGTCCGTGCACGAACACGAAGCGGTCGGGTCGCGCGTCGCGCGCGAGCAAGCCGTAGTCGACGACGGCGAGGAGCGCCTCGTGGACTTCGGGGGCCGGCCGCCCGGCGGCGGAGGCGAGCAGCGGAACCGCGAAGTCGCGCCCGATCACCGACGCCGCGCGAAGCAGGTCGAGTACTTCCGGCCGCAAGCCGGTGAGGCGCTGCCCGATGACGCGGTGGATCGTCTGCGGCAATGCCTGCGCGGCCGCCGGGGCCTCGGCGCCGTTCTGCGCGCGCAGGAGGCGGGCGAGCTCGAGGGCGAAGAACGGATTGCCGCCGCTGCGGCGAGCGATCTCGTCGCTCGGGTCGCTCGGGCCGTCCGACGTCGAGCCGGCCACGCCGGTCGGCGGCAGGCGCTGTGCGAGCAGCGCGTCGACGGCGGCTGGATCGAGCGGACCGAGGGGAAAGCTCTGCGCCGGACGTGCGAGCCCGGCCAGTGTCGATTCGGCGGACGGCTCGTGGGTGCGCAGCGTGGCGACCAACAGGATGGAATCGCGCGAGAGTTCGGTGGCCAGGAAGCGCAGCAGCTCGATGCTCGCGGTGTCCGCCCAGTGGATGTCGTCGAGCGCCAGAAGCAGCCCGCTCTTCTTCGCCAGCACGCTCAGGCAACTCGCGATCCGGCCGAACAGCTCGAACCGATCGCGCTGCACGACGGCGTCCTCGCCCGACGTCGCAGCCGCCGCCCGCAGGTCGCCGAGGACCGTGGCGAGGTCGTCGCGGTTGCGGTCGGGAACGCCGTTGGACGACGCCAGCTCTTCGATCAGGCGTGACCACGGCCAGTAGGCGGGCGCACCGGGCATCTCGTGGCAGCGTCCCCACGCGACCAGGGCGCCCCGCGCCTGGGCCTCCCGGGCGTGAGCCGAGAGCAGGGCGGTCTTGCCGATGCCCGCCTCGCCGCTGATCAGCACGAGGCGCCCGGAACCCTGCATCGCGCCGGTCAGCTCGGCCCGGAGGGAGGCCAGCTCCGCGTCCCTGCCGAAGATGTCGTGTATGGCCGCTGCGTCCAATCCGCCGCTCGTCTCCGTTGGCGTCCCCGCACCCGATCGGGCCGGCGCGGGTGGCGCTCCGGGGCGCACCGCGTCGCGTCCCACGAGCGTATCACCCGGGCATGTCGGCTTCGAGAACGCGCGCCCGGCGCCGGAGGAGTCCACACCCGACGCATGTCCGTGCGGGAGCGCTGCGCGACGCGGTGGGCGTGGTCAATGCTCGGCTTCTCGCTGCGCTTGCGCGGCAGCGCGGACGCTGTTCCAGTATTCCTCGACGCGTCCCTCGAGGCCCGGCTCGACCAGGGAGCGCGCGAGCGCGCCCATGTCGCGGTCGCACAGGGGGATCCGCTTGGTCATCCGAACCCAGTGGGAAGCAGAGGGCGAAGGAGCCCCGGCTTCAACGCTCCCAGGATCTCTCGCCCACCCCGGCCCATGGAACGAGGCTCGCCTCCGCCCGCCGCTGTCCGCGATCTCCACCATAGACTGCAACGACCTCGCAAGGCACGGACCCAGACTCGAGATGTCCCTTCACGCGCACCCCCGACGCAAAGAGGCTACTCGACGCCGTCTCCGCCGACTTCGCTTCGACCAGCTCCAATCGATCCGAGTGCTCGACTACGACATCGACCTCGACGCCATCCCGATCTCGATAGAACGACAGCCTACGCGTCTCGCCTCGATTCGTCCGCCGCTTCAGGATCTCCGACACCACCCAGGACTCGAAGATGGCGCCACGAAGCGGATGGGATCGGAGCTGTGATGTGGCTCGCCGGCACCATCCGGCGGCGCTCACTGCATCGACGTCGGACCCGGACGGGGCCCGGGCTCGGTCCGCAGCGCCGAGGCGGGCCGGTTCGCACGCGGCCACGTCGCGGTACGCCCGGAGATCGAGATCGACCCGATCGGGAGGTGACGCCAGAAGTCACTGGAATCGCTCGGCTCCTGGCTTGCTGGCCCGTGGATGTCCGACGGCTCTCGGCTACGTTCGCGCGGGTCCGTTCTCGATCGCCATGAGCAAACCCCTCCTCACGCCCCGCCAGCTCGAAGTCCTCGAGGCCGTTGCGGGAGGGCTCACCAACCGCGACATCGCTCGCGTCCTGGGCATCTCCCTCTCGACGGCGAAGGCCCACGTGTCCGCGGTGCTCAAGGCGCTCGACGTGACGAACCGCACCGAGGCGATCGGTCTGCTCGCACGGCTCGGTCTCGTCGATGGGCGAGGCGGCGGCGGCGAGCGGGCGGTGTCGGCCAGGCCGCGTTCGTTCCCGGGCTTCGGCGATCGCCCGGCCATCGCCGTCCTGCCCTTCGAGGATCTGCGAGGCGACGCGGAGCCCGACATCGTCGTCGACGGGCTGGTGAACGACCTGATCAACGGACTCGCCGCGTTCCGCTGGTTCCCCGTCATCTCCCGGACGTCGACCTTCCACTACCGCAGCTACCCGGTGGCGTGGCAGGACGTCTCGCGGGAGCTCGGCGCGCGCTACCTGGTGGAGGGCAGCGCGCGCTCGAGCGCCCGGCGGCTGCGGCTCCAGGTCCAGCTCATCGACGCCGTCGACGGGTACCAGGTCTGGGCCTCGCGCTTCGACCGGGACATCGACGACGTGCTCGGCGTGCAGGACGCGATCGCGGAATCGATCGTGGGAGCGCTGGCGCCGACGCTTCTCCAGGTCGAGGGGTTCCGTGCCCTTCGCGCCGGCGGCGGATCCGTCGGGAGCTGGGAGCACTTCCAGCGCGGCATGGTGAAGCTCTACCGGCAGGCGCCGGAAGAGGTGCGCGAGTCGATCGGCTGTTTCGAGGCGGCGATCGAGATGGACGGGGACTTCGCGCCGGCCCACGCAGGGCTCTCGATCGCGTTCGTCGTGGACGGCCTCCAGACGGTGGGGGTGACACGCTACGAAGGCGGTACCGAGCTCGAGGGGGCGCTCTCCCGCGCCGTCGAGCGATTCGGGCGGGCTGCGAGCTCGGGACGCCGAGCCGTCGCCCTGGATCCCATGGACCCGATCGGACACCTCGGCCTCGGGATGTCGCTCGTCTTCGTGGGCGACGTGGGGCCCGGACTCGCCTCGGTGGAGCGCGCGATCGAGTTGAACCCGAGCTTGGCGTTCACCTGCTGGGGCTACGGCAACGCCCTCATGTGGAGCGAGCGCTGGCGCAAGGCCCCGGAGTGGTACCTGCGGGCGATTCGGCTCTCGCCGCGCGACCCCTACCTGCACCACTTCCACGGGGACCTGGCGGCCGCCTACCTGCGGGCGGGAGACGACGTGGCCGCGGCGGAGCACGCGACGCGCGCCGTCGACCTCCAGCCGGCAGCCGACCCGTTCACGCACCGGCCGGTGCTGATCGCGAGCCTCGCAGGGCAGGGCCGTCGCGACGCCGCGCGCCGCGCGCTCGCCCGCCTGGAGCGGGAGACGCCCCATTTCAACCTGGAGATCGATCGCCTGCTGCTCCCCGAGGATTTGTTCGAGCGGATCGCGCGGGGACTGGCCGAGGCCGGCTGGCAGGCGTAGCGAGCTCGGGCTCATTTCAGCCCCCCGGGGGTTGGCCATTGGCCGAACGGCCAATGGTGGGCGGCGGTCAGGCCTCGATACTGGCCCGACCGTACCGCCTGCCGGGAGGCTCGGCGCCATGTGGCACTGCCCGTCCATCGTTCTCGCCCCGCTCCTCGCCCTCGTGCTGATGCAACCGGCCACGTCCCATGCGGACGGCTCCGCGCAGGTCGCCTTCGGCGGCGACGTGGCCTTCGGGCCGGGAAGCACACTGACGCTCGAGATCGGCGGGACCACGCCGGGGACGGAGCACGATCGCCTCGACGTGACGGGTGACGCCGCGCTCGACGGCGCCGTCGACCTCGTCCCGATCGGCGGCTTCGCTCCGGCGCTGGGCTCGAGCCTCACACTCGTCACCTGGGCGACGCGCAGCGGCGAGTTCACGAGCGTCGGCGGCGTGCAGCAGCCGGGCGGCCTCGATCTGGCCCTCGGCTACGCGGCCGCTGCGATGGTCGTCACGGCGCGCCGGCGCGGCGACGTCGACGGCGACGGCGCGCTCACCCCCGCCGACACCGCCATCGTCCAGGCGGCGGCGACGGCCGGTCTCGCCACCACGGACTACGGAGCCGGCGACGTCGACGGCAGCGGTCTCGTCGACGCCGCGGACGTGGCGATCGTGGAGGAGGCGGTCGCGAACGCGCCGGCGCAGGTTCCGGCGCTGGGCGCGGTTGGGAGGCTCGCGCTGGCGCTGGCGCTGGTCGCCTCGGGCTGGCCGTACCGGCGCCGCGGCACGGGGGGCAGGCGGCGCGGGGCGGGTCCGGGTCTCCGGGTCGCGTGGCTCGCGTGTCTCTTGTTCGCGTTGCCGGCGTCCGGGGAGCTGCTCGACCCGGACGCGTTCGTCTCGCTCGGCACCTTCGATACGACCGCCGGAGGCAGCTTCACCATCGACACGGACTCGCTCACGATCACCGACGACGCGGCGCCCGGCACGCCGCTCTTCGTCGGGGTGATCGACGACCAGGGCGGCCTGGCCGACAGCTACGGTCCCGGCGGCGCGGTCGCCAGCGTGGGGCCGGCAGCCATTCCGCACGTCGCCGTGTTCACCTTCGATGACCTCCAGCTCGGCGCGGCGTCGAGCTTCACGATCACCGGTCACCGCGCGCTGGCGCTGCTCTCCCAGGGCGACGCGACGATCGACACCGCGCTGCGCCTCAACGGAGAGGAGGGAGCGGTCTACTTCGGGGTGAGCGTCTTCACGTCGTTCGTCACGCCGCTGTTGCGCGGCGGACCGGGGGGCTTCGACGGCGGCGGCAGCCTCGGCCCGAACGTGCTCCCGGAGAGCGGCTTCGGCGCGTCCGGCGGAGGGGGCTCCCTGGACGACTACGTCCTGGCCAGCTCGACGTCGCTCACCGGCGCGGGCGGCTCCCATCGCAACGTCGGCTCGGACGCATTCTGTCAAGGGTCCGGATGCACCAGCCCTTCCCCCGCGATCCTGGGCGTGGCGGGCGCCGCGACGGCGGACCCGGTCGCCGAGGTGCTGCGCGGAGGGAGCGGCGGCGGCGCGGCGCAGTCCTTCTCCAACGCGGCCAGCGTCGAGCTCACGGCGACGGGCGGGGGCGGCGGGGGCGCCATCGAGATCGGCGCCGTGGGTCTGCTGACGCTCGGGCCGTCGGGCGTCTTGGACGCGTCCGCCGCACCCCCCGGCGCGAGCCAACCCACGAACTCCGTGAGCGGGTCGGCGGGCACGAACCTCACGCTCCAAGGCGGAGTGGGCGCGGGAGGCGCCGTCCGCCTGCACGCCGGGAGGCTCGTGAACCAGGGATCCGACAACGTCTCCGCGCGCGGACAACACGACACTTCCGTCGCCGGGTTCGCGGGCGGCTCCATCCTGCTGCGCGGTCTCGACTCGGAGCTGGTGGTCGGGCAGTCCTCGCTCCAGCCCGGCGACTTCGGCGCGCTGCCCGGCAACGGCCTCTTCTCCCTGAACGTGGCTGACGCGCGCATTCTCGCCGGGGAGAGCCTCGAGCTCTCGAGCCAGACCGTCTTCCAGACCCAGACGGCCACCGCGCCTCGGATCGAGATGGACCTCGAGAACGTCGAGATCCGGGACGGCGCGACGGGGATCGTGCCGGCGCAGGGCTTTTCGAACGCGTTCGAGCTGCGCCTCTCCGGGCCGGGAGCCCAGGTGACGGGAGCCGGCGTGCTGACCAACGAGGGGACGCTGCGAGGGGAGGGCACGATCGCACCCGAGGTCGTCAACACGGGCGAGGTCGCCGTGGTGAGCGAGACCCTCGCCTTCGGCGACACGCTCACGAACGCGGCCGGCGGCCGAGTGAGCGTGGCCCTGGGAAGCCTCGTCCTTCCCGGCGACGGCGTATCCAATGACGACGGCCTGGTGAACCTGGGAACGCTGAACCTGATCGGGGCGACCGTCGAGGGCGACGTCCGATCTCCGGCCGGGTCGACGATCAACGTGGCGGGCGACGTCGTCTTCGAGGGTCTCGTCTCCGGAGCCGGGTCCTTCTCCGGCACCCAGAACCTCGTCGTCTTCGAGGGCGGCTACTCGCCCGGCGACTAGCTCGGTCGCGGGCCTCCCAGCGCACGATTTCGCGACGGCCTGGCATGGCATCGAGTCGTCCGACCTCGAGCCGAAGACAGGTCGGGTGCTTCCCGCCCGCCTGGTGGTCGGGGGCTCTCGTCCTGCGCCGTCGTCTGGACGCTCGTCCATCCCGAACAACACGTGTGGGGGTTTGCCGTCTGGACGGATTGCACGCGGCAGGCGCAGGATGCGCGCACTTCCCTTCCTCGGTGAGGTAGCGACCATGCAGTCAGGCCCGTCCCTTCGTTCGGTTCTCTTGGCTCTGTGCGGAGCGATCCTGGGTTCTCCGAGCCCGGCCGCAGCCCAGCCGCTGGCGCCTTGTGCCAACGACAACTGCTTCGCGGTCTTCGTCATGCCCGACACACAGCTCTACGTGCACGAGCTGTACAACTTCGGCGAGAGTGCGAATGCGAGCTTCGACGACGAGGGCACCCTGCACCTCCAGCGCGTCATGGAATGGATCTGCGCCAACCGAAGCGCCTATCTGGAAGACAGCACTGGCGCGACGATGAACATCGAGCTCCTGATCCACCTGGGCGACCTGGTGTCGCGCGGAAACAAGAGCTACGACGAGCAGTATTCGGGCGGCACCTCCTGCACCGAGAACGACTGCGAGTGGAACCGCATCGACGCGGCGTTCGACGTGCTCGACCAGTGCCCCTCCGGGCCGGTTCGCTATCTCGTGGCGCCCGGGAACCACGACTGGGACGGCGGAAGCGGCGATCCCGATGCCGCGCTCATCACCACGAATCGCTTCGATGCGACGTTCCGGCAGGGCGACGCCAGCACGGCGGGTCGCGTTCCCTGGGAGCCCGCCTACCGATGCTCGGGGCTCGACATCGCGTCGTGCGATTGGTCCCAGGGCGAGTGGTACATCGGGGGAGGCGATGACGCCGTGCCCGAGTCGCTTGGGGGCAACGGCATCCCCGTGGACAGCCGGACGCTTGGGCCGGGCAAGCTCGGCCCCGCAGACCCGCAGCGCGGCCGGCACCGCGTGGGAATGATCCGGTCACCCGCCGGCGATCCCTTTCTGTTTCTCGGGCTCGAGTTCACCAAGGGGCTTCCCTTCTCCACCGGCTGGCCCAAGACCGTGCTCGACGCGAATCCCCTGGTTCCGGCCGTGCTCTTCAACCACGAGGGGTTCTTCGGCAACGCCGGGCTCACCGACACCCTGGTCGATCAGCACGGCCAGGTCTTCCTCACCTTCAACGGGCACTCCTGGCCGAACGCCAACCGCTACCACAGCGTGAACATCGGCAGCAGCAGCTACAGCGTGCCGTTCCTCCAGCGCGACTTCCAGAACATGAGCTATGGCCGGGGGTGGAACGCGATCGCCGTGTTCGATCCCGATCGAGGCGAGGTTCGCGTGCGCTCGGTGCGCGTCGACGGCGATCACCTCGTGGGCGCCGGCGACATCGTGAACGTCGACATCATCGACTTCGATGTGCTCAACGACGGCGGATCCGGCGGAACGCCGGACGGCATGCCGGAACTCCCGGTTCCATTGCCGGACCTGGCGCGATCGGAGTCGGACAATTGCCAGGACACCTACAACCCGAGCCAGATCGACAGCGATCTCGACGGGGTCGGCGATGCGTGCGACCTGTGTCCCGCGGTGGCGGACCCGGGGCAGGAGGACACGGACGGCAACGGGGTCGGCGACGCCTGCAACCAGGCGGAAGACGCCGATGGCGACGAGTTCGCCGACCTGCTCGACAACTGCCCGGGAACGGCGAACCCCGATCAGGAGGATGCGGACCTCGACGGCTATGGGGATGCCTGCGATACGTGCCTGCTCATCGCCGACGTGGGCCAGGAGGACGCCGATCAGGACGGAGTGGGCGACCTCTGTGACAACTGCCTGAGCCTGCCGAACGGTCCGCTGGCGGGAACCGGGTCGTGCTTCGATCAACTCGACGGCGACGCCGATGGCTACGGCAACGCCTGCGACACCGACTTCAACAACAACGGGGCGACAGACCTGGTCGATGTGTCCGCAATGCACGCGGCCGCGATGAGCGTGAGCACGGATCCGGTCTACGACGTGAACTGCAACGGCGCGGCTGATCTCCAGGACCTGTCACGTACGCTTGCCGACGCGGCGGCTGTCGCGCAGCCGGGACCCTCGGCGCTGCCCTGCGCGGGGTCGGTCGGGTGCGTCGATACCGACATGGATGGAGCCTTCGACCTCGCGGACAACTGCAGCAGTCTTCCCAACGGACCTGTCGTCGGCACGGGCTCGTGTATCGCCCAGGAAGATGCCGACCAGGACGGGTACGGGAATGCTTGCGATACGGATACGAACAACAATGGGGCCGCGGACTTCGTCGACTACATCGACACCGATGCGGCGCTCAATACCATGAACGGGCTCTACGACTACGACTGCGACACCGTTGTACTCCCGCAGGATGTGCTCCGCGTCTTCCAGGACGCGGTCGGCGTAGAGCCTCCGGGGCCCTCGGGGCTGGGTTGCGCCGGGACGATTCCTTGTCTGGCTCCGTGATGTGATGGCGGCGTTGCGCCGGCGAATCCCCCGGAGACGCTCTTTCCCCAGTACTACTGCAAGTACCCGCGGTTCACCGGGCCTGAGCCGGCGCTGCCCCCCGTAGACTCCGGTCTCGAGCGATCGGGCTCGGTCCAGGTCGCGCCTGTGACGCCTCTCGAGGGCCCAAGTTAAGCTGGCCACGTGGCGCAGACGCTCGATAGCGTGCTTCGGGACAACCGGGCTCGGCTCTTCGTGGGACGTCGGAACGAGCTGGCGCGCTTCGATCGCCTGCTCTCCGACGACGAAGCCGGGCGGGTGCTGTTCGTGCACGGGCCCGGGGGCATCGGCAAGACGAGCCTGCTCCAGGCCATGGCCGCGCGGGCGGCCCGGGCCGGGTGGGCGGTGGCCCGCTGCGACGCGCGGCTGGCGCCGGCCGACCCCGCCGCGGCGCGCGTCGTGCTCGACCAGACGCGCGACACGGCGCTCGCTTCCGGGGAGCGGCCCCTGGTCCTGTGCATCGACACCTTCGAAGCGTGGGCCGCCATCGAGAGCTGGCTCCGGGACGACTACCTGCCGGGCCTCTCCACCGAGGTGCGGGTGGTCGTCGCCGGACGCCGCGCGCCGGGTCTGCGCTGGCGGGCCGACCCGGGCTGGCACGGGGTGCTCGATCACCTCGCACTCGAGCCGCTGGCGGGCGACGAGGCGCGCGAGTATCTGGAGCGCCGCGAGGTCGCCCCCGCCGACCAGATCCAGGCGCTGCGCATCGCCCGCGGGCTGCCGCTGCTCCTGGCGCTGGTGGTCGACGCGATTCACGTCGCGTTGCGGGAGGACGACGCCCAGGGCATCGAATCCGGGCAGCTCGCTCCCCTGCTGATCGAGCTGGTCGACCACCTGGTCCCGCCCGACAGCCATTCGTTGGAACGGGAGGCTCTGTTCGCGTGCTGCCTCCTGAGACACACCAGCGCGCCGCCGATCGGCGCGATGCTCGGGGTCGACGCGGACCGCGCGGAAGAGCTCTGCCGCTGGCTCGCCGATCTCTCGTTCATCGAGCGGAACCCCATCGGGCTCTTCCCCCACGATGCCATGCGCGCCGCGCTGCGCTCCACGCTCGAGACCCTGCCCGAGCTGCGCCTGCGCCTGCTCGATGCGGCCGTCGGCTGGTACAACGGACGCCTGCGCGAGCAGGAGGTTCCGGACGCGCTCCAGCTCGCGGAGCACTTCTTCCTCTACACGGGGTTCATGCCCCGGATCTTCGAGGAGGGTGAGGGGCACGAGGAGCCCACCTACGCCCAGCCGGCCCGCCCCGAAGACGCTCCCCATCTGCGCGCCCTGGTCGAGCGCAACGAGGGATCGGAGGCCGCCCGCATCTTCGATTTCTGGTGGAAGGTGCAACCCGCCGCCACCCGGGTCGCACGCGGCTCGGAGGGCGAGATCCGCGGCTTCTTCACGTCGTTGGAGCTGCACGATCCACCGCGGGAATGGCTCGAGGCGGACGGGCTCGTGGCGCGCTTCTGGGAGGCGCGCAGCGGCCTCGCCCGTCCCTGGAGAGACGACGACTGCGCACTGCTCGTTCGCATGTGGACCCACGACGCCAGCAGCAGCGGGCCCTCCGCGGTCGGACCGCTGTGGTCGGTCGCGCTCGTGAACGCCCTGGCCGCGAATCCGCGCATCGCGCTGACCGGAGCGCGCCATCCGGACAACGAGGCCTGGCGATCGAACGGCGAGCTCTATGGACACCGCGAGCTGCCGGGCAGTCGGCACACGGCGGGCGGCGAGCCCACGCTGGTGACGATCCACGACATGAGCGAGGAGAGCGCGATCCAGTGGTTGGAGGCGACCTACCGGCGCTTCCGGGAGGGGATGGGGGCGGCGTCGGGCAGGCGTCCGCTCGAGGGCGCCTGGGTGCGTGCCGCGCTGCGCAACCTCCACCGCCCCGACCGGCTGGCGGACCACCCGCTGCTCGCGCGCATGACCTCCGACGACCCGGTGGGCGAGCTGTCCGAACGGGTCCGCACCGAGTGCCTGGCGCTGCGCGACAACGGCAAGACGGAGACGCTCTTCCGGGTGCTCGACCGTACCTACCTGAACCCCGCGCCCGATCAGCGCGCTGCGGCCGAGGCGTGCCACCTGAGCTACGACCAGTACCGGCGCCGGCTCACCGAGGCGATCCGCCTGCTGACCATCCGCCTGGAGCGATCGCTCCCCTAGCGACGTCGCCGCGCCAGTGCCAGCAGCAGACCCGTCCCGAAGGCGAGCCCCGCTCCGACCGCGGGCTCCGGAACCGCCACCACGTTGCCCGCCTCGCTCGAGTTGCCGTCGTCGTCGGTGGCGACCGCGAGGATGCTGTCGCTCGGCAGCAGGGGCGTCTCGGGCGTGAAGCCGACCTGTCGCGGAAGTCCGGCGCTGGCCTGGGGGTAGCTGTCCGAGCCCACCCACTGCCGGGTCTCCTCGGCGTCGCTCGCCAGGCGGTAGAAATCGACGGTCAGCGGGTAGGGTGAGAAGGTGGGATGCGAGTCGACCCGGTACTCGACGGTGAGCACGTTCAGCACCTGGTCGAAGGAGGTGCCCGCAGCGTCCAGCTCCGGTGCGTTCTGGTAGGCGTTGGTGCCGAGGTCCGAGTCGCCGGGATCGTTCGGCGTGGGACCGAAGGGAACCAGGTCGATCGGCAGTCCGCGGTTGTCGAACATCTCGTTGCCGCGGACCGTGTTCCCGGCGGCGGTGGCGCCACTGATCGCGACCCCCGAGGACCCGTTGTAGGCGATGACGTTGCGCCGATCCAGCACCTGCGAGGGCGTGGTGACGAAGCGGCTCGCCCCGACGCTCGTGTCCAGCGACCCGTCGACGGTCACGCCGGCGTCCCCGTTGCCCAGGTCGGCGCCCGACGGGTTGGTTCCGATGTGGTTGCCCGTGATCACGGAGCCGGCGGAGGAGGCGTGGAGGTAGATGCCGTCCAGGCCGTTGAATCCGATCACGTTGCCGGAGCCGGCCGGGACGCCGCCGACCGCCACGAAGGAGAAGGCTTCGATGCCGAACAGGTCGTTGCCGAGGTCGGCGCCGGACGCGTCTGTGCCGATGAAGTTTCCCTCGACGAAGGTGAAGACCGCGCTGGAAGCGACGAGGATTCCCGTCTCGTTGAAGCCGATCACGTTGCCCTGTCCGGCCAGGCCCAGTGCGTTCAGGGTGCCCGCGTCGTGGATTCCGCAGGTGGCGTTGCCGAAGTCGTCGCCGGCGGCGTTGCTGCCGATGTCGTTGTCGTAGACGTCGTTCCCCGAGCTCCCGCCCTGGAGGTTCACGCCGCAGACCGCGTTGGCGCCGATCGTGTTGCCATGGATGGCGGCGCCCGTGGCGGCGGGGAGGATGATTCCCGAGCCTCCGTTGCCGCGATCCGCGGCGTGGGATGCGTCCAGGCCGATGGTGTTGCCGACGATCTCCACGCCGTCGATCGCCGGCTGCCCGGTGGTGCCGATCCTCAGTCCCGCCGCCTGGTGGCCGGAGATCAGGTTGCCGCCCAGGTCCTCGTCGCCGACCACCGAATCGTCGGCCAGCACCATGACGCCGTGGCCGGTCCCGTTGCCCAGCGCCGTGGTGCCGTCGGCGCCGATGCCGATGTGGTTGGCCAGCACGTGCGACGGACTCACGGGCGTGCCGTCCAGGAACACGCCGCCGAAGGCGTTGCCGGCGATGACGTTGCCGAGCGCCGCCTCGCCGCCGCCGGCCAGGCCCTCCACCCGACCGATGCGCGCGCCATGGGCCAGGTCGTCGACGCGCACGCCCCAGCCTCCGTTGCCGAAGGCGCCGCTGGCGTTGCCGAAGCGGTCCGTCCCGATCTTGTTGCCCGCCACCTTCGCGTTCGGGCCGAAGAGCAGCAGGCCGTCGCCCGCGCTGCCCGCCACCAGGTTGCCGCGACCCTGGAAGCCCACCAGCGCGTTGAACGTCGGCCCGATGGTGACGTTGTTCGCCGACTGGCTGGTGAAGATGCCCGTCCCGTTGCCGCCGACCAGGACGCCGTGCTCGACGCCCACGTGGTTGCCCTGGAGCACCACGTCGTCCGCGGAGTTCACGTAGATGCCGTACCAGGTCCAGTCGACCACCGAGAGCGCGTGGACCTCGCTGCCGTCGGCACCCGACGTGAGGTAGACGCCCCGGTCGAAGGAGGACGGGGATAGCGAGCCGTCGATCACGACCACGGGCACCGCGTCCGGATCGGCCGTGGCGTAGCCCGGCGCGCTGGTGCCGTCGAGGGTGAGCGGATCGTCGATGGCGGGCAGCGCGCTGGTGGGTGCGATGACGATCGTCCCGAACACGTCGGGTGTGAGCGGGCTGCCGAAGCCGATCGTGTCGTGTCCGACCAGCGCGTTCGTCTCCTGGATCGCCGCGCGCAGGGTGCACTCGAACACGCCGAACATGCCGATCTGCACCCAGCCGCCCGTCCAGCAGTCGCCGTCGCCGATGCTGTTGTCGCCCAGGTCGCCGGTGCTGTTGACGGAGAAGGAAACCGCCGTCGCGGGGGCACCGAGCAGCAGCCCGGCCGTCAGGAGCGCGACAGCGACGCGCGGGCACGCGGCCCGGCCCCTCACCGCCGGCGCAGCCTGCGCGCCGCCGCTGCCGCCAGCCCCGTCACCAGCAGTCCCAGCGCCAGCGGCCCGGCCAGGGGCACCACGGCCACCGCGTGGACGCGCGACGCGGGCAGCGGCGTCATTCCGCCGTCCAGCACCTGGAGCCGCAGGCTGATCTGGGTGCTGCCCGCCGGACCGCTGCCGCCGCCGAGGGGCGCCTGGATGGCCAGCGCCTCGCTGTCGCCAGTCGGCGGCGAGCTGAAGGCGTAGAGGCTGGCCGCCGGCGGCTCCGGCTGCGGGTTGAAGCCCACCACCGACAGCGGATCGATGAACCCGCCCGACGAAGAGCTGATGTCGATGGTGAGCGTCGCCATCGAGCCACCGTCCATGAACACCACCTGGATCTGGTCGCCGACGACCTTGATCGGGTCGGGCGGGTAGAAGGGCAGGCCGTAGCTCGCCACGTTGATCTGGAGCGCCTCGTTCGGGTCGAGGCCGCTGTAGGTGAGCACCACGGTCTGCGCGTCCGGGTGAGAGACCACGGCGTCGAAGCCGCCGAGCGGCTCGAGCCCCACCAGCAGCGCCGGGTCCAGGCCGCCGCCGCTGGCCTGGACCGCCTGGCCGTCGTCCCAGGTGGCCGCGAGCGTGGCGAGGTCGCCGTACTGCACGTGGTCGACCTCGACCCCGCCGGAGCCGGGCATCTGGATGCGGATCGACTCGATGCCGTCCGGGTCCTTCACGCCGAAGAAGCGGTCCTCGGCGGTGCCGCCGTTGGTGGATCCGTCGCCGAGCACGAAGGGCCCGATCTCCCCGAGGAGCGTGTTGCCCGGGCCGAAGGCCGCGAAGTACGCGTCGCCGGATCCATCGGTGAAGACGAGACCGGCAGCCGTGACCGGCGACGCGAAGGTGAAGGTCATGCTGTTCGGACCGAACCAGGACTTCCCCATGGTGCCCGAGCCGTCGATCAGGCCGTCGTCCGCGTCGACCGAGTCGGTGTTGACGCTGGTTCCGCAGCCGCCCCCGCCCCCGAACGAGATGGGGATGCCAAAGGGCTCGGTGATGCCGTGATCGAGCGAGCAGTCCTCGAAGTCCTCGACGGCCGTGGCACTGCCCCCGGCGTAGAAGAGGGTCGGGGTGTCGGCCGTAGAGAGATAGGGCTCCGGTCCGACGAAGACGCTCTGGGCGCGCACGGCGGGAGCGGGCAGGAGCAGCAGGAGCGCGGCGGCGACGACAGGAAGGGGCGTGGAGAGGGAGCCATGCAGCATGTTCGGCAGACCTCCGGCTTGGGAGAACTCCCTCCCAGGCTAGAGGCCGCGATGCGCGAATGATGCGTCGGATCTTGCGCAGACCCGGCGCCCCACGGGGGGCGGACGACGGCGGGGCCCGGCCCGCTAGCGCTCCACCAGCTCCAGGATGTTCTCGTCCTCGGGAGCGGCGTCGGTGCCCAGTCCGTCGTCGATCTCCTCGAAGAGGGAGTCGCCGTCCGCGGGCTTCTCCGCCTCGAGATTGAAGGTGGCGGTCGAGAGGTCCGTGGCCGCGCCGGGCGCGTCGCCGTCGCCCGAAGCCTCACTGAAGTGGAGGGCCCGCTCGAAGTCCGAGGGGTTGGAGGCCGCGGCCATCGCAACCTCGATCGAGATGGTGCCCGCCCGGTAGAGATCGGTCAGGTGCTGGTCGAAGGACTGCATCCCGTACTGATCGCGCCCGCGCTCGATGACGTCGTTCAGCTGCCCGGTCTTCTCGGGATCCTTGATGTGCTCCTGCACGGTCTTGGTCGCAACCATGACCTCGGCGGCCACGACGCGGCCCTTGCCGTCGGCCCGGGGCAGCAGGCGCTGGCTGATCACGCCCCTCAGGTTGTCGGCGAGGCGGATCCGCGCCGTCGGCTGCTCCTCCGTGGGGAACATGCTCACCAGCCGGCCGACGGTCTTCGCCGCGTCGGTGGTGTGCACCGTGGAGAAGACCATGTGTCCCGTCTCGGCCGCCTTCAGCGCGATGTCGATCGTCTCGGGATCGCGCATCTCGCCCACCAGGATCACGTCGGGATCCTGGCGCAGCGAGGACCGCAGGGCGGTGGTGAAGGACTTGGTGTCCGGACCCACCTCGCGCTGGCTGATCGAGGACTGGGCGTTGCTGTGCAGGAACTCGATCGGATCCTCGATGGTGAGGATGTGGGCGGCCCGGGTCTGGTTGATGTGGCGGATCATCGCCGCGAGGGTCGAGCTCTTGCCCGAGCCGGTCGCGCCGGTGACGAGCACGAGTCCGCGCTCCTCGTCCGCGAGCTGGCTGATCCGCTCGGGCAGTCCGAGCTCTTCGAGCTTCGGGATCTTGGAGGGGATGACCCGCAGGACGCAGCACAGGCTGCCGCGCTGGCGGTAGATGTTGACGCGGAAGCGCGCGACGCCCTCGACCGAGTACGAGCAGTCGTGCTCCTGGACCTCCTCGAGCGGGAAGTCGAGCGAGCCTTCCACCAGGTTCTCGCAGATCTGCCGGGTGTCGGCCGGGCTCAGCGGCTCGTACTTGACGGGGCGCAGCTTGCCGTCGATCCGGTAGGACGGCCGGTCGCCGACCAGGAAATGCAGGTCCGACGCGCCGGTCTTGACGCCGTGGGCCAGGAAGCGATCCATCACCCTCTTCTGCACGCGCTCCTCCGTGGGAGCGCATGCGCTTCCCGAATCCCTGATTCGACCCCGCTGTCCCTGCACTTGAGGCATCCGACGGGAGCCGGGGCGGATCGCCCCGTCGGCCGGGCCGCCAGGCGTCCACGACTGCCCGGCGTTCTCAGCGCTGGTACTCCGCGAACTTCGCCAGCGACTCGCGCAGGAAGATCTCGTAGCGCTGGGGCTCGACCGGTGAGGGGAAGGGCAGGCCCAGCGAGCGCGGGTCCATGGCGAAGTCGGGCACCGGCTCGAGGAAGAAGGGGATCGAGAGGCGGCTTCGCGGCTGGAAGAGCACGCGGTGCCGGGTGGCGACGAGAGCGCCGCCGGTCATGCGCTGGAGCGCCAGGCCGGTGTTCACCACGAAGGCATCCGCGTCCGGCTCGATCGAATGCCAGCGCCCGTCGCCGCCGCGGACCTGGAGCCCGCCGCGTTCGCCCTGGTGGAGGAGCGTCAGCAGTCCGCTGTCGACGTGCGCCTCGCACGAGAGCTCCGCACCGTCGTCCCGTGCGATCTCCACCGGCTCGTCGCGCGCGGGGTAGAAGTTGAAGCGCAGGGTCGAGAGGCTGGCGGGTCGCGCGAAGGCCGCGTCGACGCGGCGTGGCTCGCCGCCCAGGCTCGCGACCAGCGCCCGCAGGACGGTGCGCGCCAGCGAGCCGAGCGCATCGAAGCAGGCCTCGACCGGCTTCCCCCAGTCGCGGGGCAGCGCGCTCGGCGTCGGGTTGCGCTCGTGGTACGGGCGACGGAGCAGCGCTTCGTCCTCCAGACGGGGCTCCCCCACGTCGAGCCCTTCCTTTCCCGCCGCCGAGCTCGGGAAGTAGCCGCGGTAGACGTTCGGGCTGTCCGGGTTCCAGTGCTTCGGTGCGACGGCCCGCTTGTCGGCGTCGGGAAGGGCGAAGAAGCGCCGGGCGGCGTCCACCGCCGCGTCGATCGTGGGCCGCGGCACCCCGTGCCCCGTGATCGTCATGAACCCGATCGACGCACACGCCTCGCGCATGCGCGCCTGGACCTCGAGGGCGGCCGGAGAACGGGTCTCCCCGGCGAGAACCGGCCCGACGTCGATGCGCGGCACCGCACCGGAGGAGCGGGGAAGGGCGGACACACCGCGACGGTAGCGTCGCGACGGGCCGGGCGGTGGCCGAACGGCCGGGTCCGCGCCCGTCGAGAGTTCCAGCGTCACTGGAATCCGCCCCCGCGTGACGGACCCCGCCCGGCCGCCCCATGGGCCGATCCGGCGTCAACTTCGCGCCGCCAGCGGTCGATTCGTCCTGGGGACCGGCGTCCGGCCCCGAGACCAGGAAGCCCGTGCACCCGCAGCTGTTCGAAGCCTCGATCACGACCCTGCTGGCGACCTCGCTCGCGACGTACTCGCTGGCCAACGGCCAGCCCGGCCGCTCGCGTCAGATCTTCCTGTGGCTCGTCGCCGCCGTCATGATCTGGTCGGGCGGGGTCGCGTTGAGCCACGGCGCCTCCGACGTACGCGGTCTCAACTTCTTCGTCCGGGTCGCGTTCATCGGGATCTTCGCGTTGCCCCCCGCCTGGTACGCGCTGGCGTTCCATCTCACCCGGCGCGCCGACCACGATCTCACGCTGCGCGGCCTCGCGCTGCTCACGCTGCCGTCCGTCGTCTTCTGTCTGCTGATGCTCACGAACCGCTGGCACCACCTCTACATGCGCGAGCCCGACCTGATCGGGACCGAAGGCCCGCCCGTCTGGGCCGGCCCCGCGTTCTGGCTGTGGGTGGCATGGTCGTACCTGCTCATCTGCGGCGGCTCGGCCCGCTACGTCTCGTGGTCGTGGCGGCTCGTCAACGAGGATGCGCGCTGGCGCGGGGCGCTGATCGCCCTCGCCTCCATCCTTCCGCTGGGCGGCAACGCGGCCCATCTGCTCGGCCTGACGGCGGGCGACCACGACCGCACGCCGCTGCTGCTCGGCTTCGCCACCCTTGCGCTCTTCTTCGCCGACTGGCGCTTCCGCATGCTCGACACCCTGCCGGTCGCGCGTCGCGACGTGATCGATCAGATCCGGGACGGCGTGATCGTGGCCGACACCCGGGGTGTGATCCTCGACCTGAACGCGGCGGCGCGGGAGGTGCTCGGCTCTCCGGCCTCCGAGCTGATCGGGCAACCCCTGATCGAGGTCGTCGGGAGGCACTCGGCCGGCCGGGTCGAGTACGACGCCGAGCAGTTCGAGGCGGCGGTCGCGGCCATGTGCCGGTCGGCGTCGGGCTTCGAGACCGCCATCCAGGACGCCGACGGACGCCACTACGAGGTCCGCGGCTCGACGGTCGTCGACCGCGTCGGCGCGATCTCGGGCATCTACCTGATCGTGCGCGACGTCACGGAGCAGCGGCGCCACGACGAGGTGCGCCGCGAGAGCCGCCGCGCACGCTCGATCGCGAGCCTGGCCGCCGGATTCGCCCACGAGGTGAACAACCCCCTCTCCTACGTGCGCGGCAACGTCGGGCACGCGATCGCCGTGCTCGACGAGTGGCGCGACCTGCTCGCCGGCAAGGGCGACGAGGTCGACGACCTGCAGTCGGCGCTCGATGAAGCCATCGAGGGGATCGACCGCATCGGCACGATCGTCGAGCGCGTGCGCCAGTTCACGCGCACCGAGGGCAGCATCCCGGAGAGCATCGAGATCGCGCCGATTATCGACGAGGCGCTGCGTCTCAGCGCCGGCTCGGGCGACCTGGCGATCGCCGTCGAGCGGGACCTCGAATCCGGTCTTCCCCCCGTCAGCGGTGTTCGCGACGGGCTCGTCGAGGCGGTCGTTCACGTCCTCGACAACGCTCGCCACGCCCTCCAGGAGACCGGCGGGAAGATCCGAGTACGCGCTCGGCGCGTCGCTCACACCATCCGCATCGAGGTCGAAGACGACGGCCCCGGCGTCGGCGAGGACGTGCGCGACGAGATCTTCGAGCCCTTCTTTTCGGTCGGCGCGCACGCCTTCGGCGCGGGGCTCGGCCTCGCCATCGCCCGCAAGTGTGTGGCCGAGATCGGCGGTACCATCGCCCACGAGCCGGTCGCCAGCGGCGGCGCCCGCTTCGTGATCGAGCTGCCCCACGGCTGATCGGCCGTCGGCAACGGCGTTTGAGCTACGGTCGCGAGTTCGGGGACGTGCTTCCCACACTGCATGGAGACCCGGCGATGGCCGAAGCCGAGACGATGCGCGCCTGGCGGGTGCACGCGTACGGCGCCCCCCGCGAGGTGCTACGCCTGGAGCGCGCACCCGTTCCCGAGCCCGGGGCGGGCGAGCTGCTGGTGTGCGTCCAGGCGATCCCGCTCAACCTGAACGACCTCGAGCGCATCGGCGGCGGGAACATGATGGTGCGGCCGGAGTTCCCCTATGCGCCGGGGATGGAGGTGCTCGGCGAGGTCGTAGCGGCCGGTCCCGGAGTGGAGGACGCCGTCGGACGCCGCGTCGCGGCCACGACCAAGGGGGCGCACGGGGGTTTCGCCGAGTACGCCGTGTGTCCCGCCGTCTCGGCCTTCGACGTTCCCGAGACGATCCCGGTGCCGGAGGCCGCGGCCGTCTGCTTCCCCTTCCACCTGGCCTGGCTGGGCCTGGTCGATCGCGCCGACCTTCGGGCGGGCGAGTCGGTGCTGGTGCACGCAGCGGCCGGAGGCGCGGGCTCCGCCGCCGTCCAGCTCGCGAAGCAGCGGGGTGCGCGCGTGTTCGCGACCGCGGGAGGCAAGGACAAGCTCGAGCTGTGTCGCTCGCTGGGAGCGGACGTCGTCGTCGACTACCGCGACGGCGACTTCGCCGACGTCGTGCTGGCCGAGACCGACCAGCGCGGCGTCGACGTGGTCTTCGACGGTGTCGGCGAGGCCGTGCTCGAGCCCTCGCTCAAGGCCATCGCCTACAACGGGCGCTACGTGATGATGGGCTTCGCCTCGAACAAGGCGGTGGCCGACGAGCCCTTCCTGGTTCCGCGCCGCCTGATGCTCGGCAACGTGCGGCTCTGCTGCGTGATGATGGCCTACGCGCCGCAGGAGCTGGTGCGCGGCATGAAGGCCGGCATGGGCTGGAACATGATCCCCCGCGACGTGGGACTGGCCGCGCACGCGGAGATCCTGGCGGGGATCGAGTCGGGAGCGCTCCGGCCGGTGGTCGGCCGGACGGTCGGCTTCGACGAGCTCCCCGGCGCGGTCGAGGACCTGGCGAACCGGCGCAGCGTCGGGCGGACGATCGCCGTCGTCGACTCCTGAGAGGGGGAGGGCGTTCCTACCCCCGCCGGCCCGTGTCCTCGGCGACGCGGGGCCTGACCTCCAGCACCGCCCACTCCACGCCGTCCGCACCCGAACCCACTTGCGACCGGCTGCGTTCGGCGGCCTCCACCGTCGAGTGCGCGCGCACCGTGACGGTCCGCGTCCGGGAGCCCCCGACCTGGCGCAGGCGGACCGTGAAGACGGGAAGGGTCTCTTCGGGCTCGGGCTTCGGCGGGGGAAGGGGATCCCGGGAGCGCGGCAGGTCCTCCTCCACCGTGGGCTTCGGGGCGGGCTCCTCGCGTCTCTCGCGAGCCGGCCCTCGCGGTCGCCCGCGACGCGGTCGTTCTGCGGGTCCGTTGCGCCTGTCCAGCGCGCTGAAGATCTCGAGGAAGGACGCATCCTCTCCCGGGACGATGCAGCCCACCAGGCGCAGCTCGCCCTTCCGGACCCCCTTCCCACCCCGGGAGGCGGTGCGCACGTACCAGACGATCGCCTCGACCTCCACCTCCGGCAGCGGTCCCTGGGCGGCGAAGCGCACGCGGATCGGGTCGCCCTGCTCCGCCTGCGCGGTCGTCTCCAGCCCGAAGCCGCCCTCGGAGAGGCTCCGCACCACTCCCGAGATCACACGGCGGGGGGGCTGGAGGACCCGGCAGGGCAGGCTGCAGCGGATCCGGCGTCGGCGTCGGGTACGGGCCAGGCGAACTCCACGGGCTCGGGGGTTCACGCTGGATCGGCTTCCGGCGCAGGGAATTCGTGACCGGGAACACGAAGGGCCGGAACCCCGGTGGCGTCGCCGTCGGGCGACGGCGGCTTCCGGTCAGCTGCCGGAGCTCGCCTCGCGCGGCTCGCCGGGGTGGAGGTCGAGGACCTCGCCGCGGTGGCGCACCTGGATGGGCGGACCCGAGCGCAGGCGGTAGGTCGTGGCGTGGCGGGTGATCTCGACGTCGAGGGTCCGGCCGCCCCAGGTGATGGGGAAGGCCAGCCGGTCGAAGCTCTCCGGCAGCCGAGGAGCGAAGGAGAGCACGCCGTTCTCGTCGCGCATGCCCGCGAAGCCGTAGACGCACGCCATCCACACGCCGCCGGCGGACGCGATGTGCACGCCGTCGTTCACGTTGCCGCTGACGTCGGCCAGGTCCATCACCGCCGCCTCGAGGAAGTAGCCGAAGGCCTTCTCGTGGTAGCCGATCTCGCTGGCCACGATGCTCTCGATCGAGCTCGAGAGCGACGAGTCGCCGGTCGTGAGCGGCTCGTAGTAGTCGAAGTTCCGCTTCTTCTGCTGCGTCGAGAAGTCCCGGTCGAGCAGGAACATGGCCAGCACCACGTCCGCCTGCTTGATCACCTGGTGGCGGTACAGGGTCAGGGGGTGGAAGTGGAGCAGCAGGGGGTACTTGTCCTGCGGGGTTCCGGCGAAGTTCCAGACCTCCTTCTCGAGGAAGGAATCGTCCTGGGCGTGCACCCCGGTGGTCTCGTCGAGGGGCAGGAACATGGCGGCCGCGGCGGCCTCCCAGGTCTCGATCTCCCCCGGCTCGACCCCGGTCTCGTGGCACAGGTGCCCCCAGGCGGCCGGCGAGTCCTTCTGGATGGCCCGGCAGACGCTGGCGGCGGCGCGCAGGTTGTCCCTCGCCATCAGGTTGGTGAAGCAGTTGTTGTTCACCACGGCGGTGTACTCGTCGGGTCCGGTCACGCCGTTGATGCAAAAGGCGCCTCCGTGGGGCTCGGAGAAGAACCCGAGATCCGCCCAGAGACGGGCGGTCTCCACGAGCATCTCCGCCCCCTTCTCGATCAGGAACTCCTCGTCCCCGGTGGCGTTCACGTACTTGCGCAGGGCGTAGGCGATGTCCGCGTTGATGTGGTACTGGGCGGTGCCTGCGGCGTAGTAGGCCGACGCCTCCTCGCCGCTGATGGTCCGCCACGGGAACAGCGCGCCGCGGTGCGAGAGCTCGCGTGCGCGCGCTCGGGCGCCTTCGAGCATGCGGTAGCGGAAGCTCAGCAGGTTGCGCGCCTGTCGCGGCGCGGTGTAGGTCAGGAAGGGCATCACGTAGACGTCGGCGTCCCAGAAGTAGTGGCCCTCGTAGCCGCGGCCCGTCAGGCCCTTGGCCGAGACGCCGTGGCCCTCGACGCGCGCGGTCGCCTGGAAGAGCTGGAAGAGGTTGAAGCGGACGCTCTGCTGGAGCGCCGGCTCGCCGTCGATCTGCACGTCCGACCGCTCCCAGAAAGACGTCAGCCGCTGCCGCTGCTCGGAGAAGAGCTGGTCCCGGCCGGCGGCCTTGGCGCGGGTGAGGGTGCGTCCGGCGCGGGCCGACAGCTCCTCGGTCGGAAGCCCCCGACCGTGGTGGGCGGCGACCAGCTTGGTGAGCCGGACCGGACGCCCGGGCGCCGCATCGACGGAGAAGATCACCCGCTCCACCTCGTCGCTGTGCTCGGTCCAGTGCTGCCAGGGACACTCGGTGTCCATCAGGTGGTCGATCCCCGAGGCCAGCTCCATCCGGCTCGACTTCGTGCGGACGCTGGTGGTGACGCGCAGTTCGTCGACCTGGCGGTTCAGCGTCTCGAGGACCCGGGCGTCGAAGCGGTGGGCCTTGCGCGGGTCGCCGTCGGTGGACTCGTCTTCCACGGCCCGGTTCACCAGCTCGGAGGCCAGCAGGATGATGGCGGGCGCGTCGAGCACCGTCACCTCGTAGTCGATCACGGCGAGGTGGCGGCGCTCGGCCGACGCCATGCGCCGCGAGCGGACCCGGACCTGCTTGCCCGACGCCGTCTCGAACTCGAGCTCGCGGCGCACCAGCCCCTCGCGCATGTCGAGGCTGCGTTCGAAGTGCCGGATCTGGGCGCTCGCGAGGTCGAAGGACTCGTCGTCGATGTAGAGGCGGATGCCCCGGCCGTCGGGCACGTTCACGATGGTCTGGCCGGTCTTCGCGAAGCCGTAGGCCGACTCGCTGTAGAAGATGGGCCAGGTCTCGTGGAAGCCGTTGACGAAGACGCCGCCGTCCCGCACGGGCGACCCTTCCTCGAAGTCGCCGCGCATGCCCATGTAGCCGTTCGCCAGGGCGAAGATCGTCTCGGTCTGGGCCAGGAAGCGCGGGTAGAAGCGCTTCTCGACGATCCGCCACTCGTCGACCGGGTAGATGTGCTCCGGGGGGATGAGGCGCGCGCGCGGAACGTGGTAGCGGCGCAGGCGCTGGCCGCCGAAGAGGTCGCCGCGGTTCTCGGGAACGCTCACGCCACCAGCTCCCCGAGGTCGTCGACGACGCGATCCGCCCCCGCGTCGCGCAGCGCCGCCGCATCACCGTGGCGAGCCACCCCGATCACGAGCCCGAAGCTCCCGGCCCTCCCGGCCTCCACGCCCGACCGGGCGTCCTCGACCACCACTGCGCGCTCCGGGGGGACGCCCAGCCGCCGCGCCGCCTCCAGGAAGGAGTCGGGGGCCGGCTTGCCGGCGATGCCCTCGGCCGCGAGCACACAGCCGTCGACGCGCACCTCGAAGGCGTCGAGGAGCCCGGTCACCTCGAGCACCGTGGCCGCGTTGGCGCTGGCCGAGACCAGGGCCGTGCGGAAGCCCGCCGCGCGCAGCTGCTCGAGCCAGGCCAGGCTGCCCGGGAAGACGTCGACCCCCTTCTCGGTGATGGCGGGCCCGACGCGGTCGTTCTTGCGGTTGCCGAGACCGCAGACCGTCTCGGCGTCGGCCGCATCGGACGGATCGCCCTCGGGAAGCTCGATGCCGCGGGAGGCGAGGAAGGCGCGCACGCCGTCGTAGCGCGGGCGTCCGTCCACGTAGCGGAGGTAGTCCTCCTCGTCGAAGGGGCGGAAGCGCTCGCCGTGGGCCTCGGCGCGTGCCAGCAGGTAGGCGTCGAAGGTCTCCTTCCAGCAGGCACGGTGGATCGCGGCGGTGTCGGTGATGACGCCGTCGAGATCGAAGAGCACCGCGTCGAAGCGGTCGCGCGTGATCGCTGTGTCTCCTGCCAGAAGCTCCTCCCGAGGCAGGAATCGTCCTATCCCGGCGGGGCAAATGCAACCGGCATCCCATCCTGTGCCCGGTTTCGCACGGGTGCGACCGTAGGACGGCGAGCAGGTGGCGCCAGCGCGCCTGCGCCCCGGCCCGGTTTCGAGGGACTAGTCCTCCAGGTCGAGACCATTCCGGCTGATGAACACGACGCTGCTCAGGGTGCCGTCGTTGTGCGGGATCTCGCCGGCGCGGACCGTGCTGTTCCAGCCCAGCGAGAGCGGCAAGGCCACGACGAAGGCTTCCAGCGCCCCGCGGTCCGGATGGTGGGTCTCGACGCGACACAGCGTCGAACGGCACTCGACCCGGCTGGGTTCCGTTGCCAGGTCCTCGATCTGCTCCGTGGCGCGGTGGAGCTGGTCCGTGGCCTCGGCACTCCACGAGGGGTCCACGGCTTCTTCCGCGAGGCGGCTACCCAGCGCCGCTACGACCTGCTGGACGTCCTCCTCCGGCGCGGGCGCCGTTTCGGCCGTCTCGTCCGCGGCCTCTCGTGGGTCCGAGCCGGATGGCAGCGAGGCCCCGATCGTTTCGAGCCGGGCGGCGATGGACTCGAGGGCGTCCGCCAGCTCGTCCTGGGCCCGCGCCGAGGCGGACTGCTGCGCCGCCAGCCCGTCCAGGCGCGCGCGGATCTCCTGCAGACGGTCTTCGATCTCCGACAACCGCGCGGACTCGACCCGCGGCGCCGGGGGCGGTCCTTCGCCAGGCGGCCCCTGCCCGTTGCGCAGCACGACCCAGAGACCGGCGCCGGCGATCACGACCACGAGCGCCGCGAAGGCGGTACGGCGCGGGTTGCGACGGGGCATCGGACCGGGAGGGGCGGTGGACGGGTCTGGTGGTCCGATCGCGTCCGTCACTCTTCCCAGCGAATCGAATGGATGCGGCCCTGGGGCGGCAGGGCGCAGGCAATGCTGACGCTTCCATCCGTGGTGGTGGTGAGGCCGTTGATGGTGAGCGTCTGGGTGCCACTGCCGTTCGTCGTCCGGCTCTTGGATTCGACGAAGCTGCCGTCTCCCGAATAGCTGAAGAACGAGCAGGTGAAGTCGGGTTCGGTGTCGGGACGCTCCACGACCACCTTGAGGGTGGAGATCGGCCAGTTCAACCGCTCCCGGGGGACGGGGCACCAGTAGAAGACGCCCACCGACGCCGCATTCCGGACCGAGCCGCTCTGCTTGGCGTACTGGAAGGTATTGCCTCCCGCGTCGCAGGCGAGGCCCGGCAGGACGTGCCTCCGGGCCGCGGCCGAAGCCGGAGCCGGCAGGAGGAGAAGGGCTGCTGCCAGTCCAGGGACGGCGGCGAGAATCGTCGCTCGGTAGCTCATGCTCGGACTCCGTGGGTGGGTGTACGTGAGAGCCCCCACCACGAGGATCATCCTATGCCCGTTCCCCGGACTTGTACAACCCATGGACAGGGCTCTCGCTCGCCGCAGCCAGGCGGCTCGTGTGGGCGGGGCGCGGCCGCTCGACCTCCGCCGGGCCCGTGTTAAGGTGCGGGCGATGCAGCTCGAGGATCCGCGCGCCAGCGATGCGCTGAAGGACGCGGAGCGGGCGCGTGAGCGCGCCTACGCGCCCTACTCGCGCTTCAAGATGGGCGCGGCGGTGGTGACCGAACGCAACGCGGTCGTTCCCGGTGCGCTGGTCGAGAACGTCTCGTTGGGTCTGGCCATGTGCGCCGAGCGGGCCGCCTTGTTCTCGGTCGTCGCCCAGGGCCTGGGTCGCCCGGACGTGCTGGCGTTGGTCGCCCCGCGCACCGCCGGCGAGCTCACCTGGCCCTGCGGCGCGTGCCTCCAGGTGGGGCTCGAGCTCGGCGGGAAGGACCTGCTCGTCGTCGTGTCCGACGGCAAGGGCGAGGTGGGCCAGGCCCGCCTCCACGAGCTGGCGCTGCGTCTCCCCTTCAAGGGCGCGCGCTAGGGAGTGTCTGCACAAGACGGTTTCGCTCGGGCCATCCCAGACGGATGGCCTGAGCAGTCGGCTCATGCAGACATTCCCTAGCGCATCCGGAGCACGGCGCGGCGCAGCCCGTCGAGATCCAGGCTCGTCACGCCGGGGAGGTCGTCCGGGGCCGGGGCGCCCGCGCCGCCCACCCACAGCACCACCCGATCCGGCAGCGCGGCCCGCAGCGCCTCCAGGTAGCGACGGGCGGCGTCCGACCCGAGCGTGACGACGCTCAGGCCGACGGCGGAGGCGCCGGCCGTCTCGCAGGCGGTCACCACCTCCTCGACCGGAAGCTCGGCGCCCAGGTAGGTGACGTCGGCGCCGGCACCGGCAGCGGTGAGCGCCGCCGCCAGCACGCCGAACTCGTGCCGCTCGCCCTCGGGCGTCACGAACAGGACCCGGGCCGTGCCCTCCCGGCGCCGTTCGGATCGCAGCGCCATGCCGAGCAGCCCGCGCAGGCTCGCCGAGAGCATGTGCTCCGACGCCACGGTCGCGGTGCCCTCCTCCCAGCGGTTGCCGATGTCGACCAGCAGCGGCAGGGCGACGTCGCGGCAGAAGCGGTCGATGCCCAGGGCGCCCAGCTGGAGTCCCAGCAGCCGATCGAGCTCGCCCGGGTCGAGGCGCTCGATGGCGGCGCGGATCTCCTCCAGCGGATCGCGCGCCTGCTGGGGCTTCGCCTCCAGCCGGCGCACCAGCTCGGCGTCGGGCAGCGCCGCGATCTCGCCGATGCGGTGGCCCGCGTCGACCGCGGCGCGCAGCAGCTGGAGCCGTTCGACGTCCGCCTCCGCGTAGCGCCGGGTCCCCTTGGCGGACCGGGCGGGGCGGATGGCGCCGTAGCGGCGCTCCCAGGCGCGGATCGTGTGCTCCGTCAGGCCGGTCAGCCGGACCACCGCGCCGAGGGAGAAGCTTCCGGCGTCGTCACCGGTCTGAAGAGGCCTGCCTGCCATGCCGCCCCGGCAACGTGAAGGGCCGGGGCAGGGTCGTCAACCCCGTTCGAGGGCGGCCTCCAGGATCCGGCGGGCGTCCACGCGGGCGCCCAGCCGGTGGCAGAGCAGGAAGGTGCCGCCCAGCTTTCGCTGCACGAACAGGGTGCGCGCCGGCGGCGCCCGGCGGACGGCCCCGCCCAGGACGAACTCGGCTCCGGCGTCGCGGGCGCGGGCCGGCAGGTCGGAGCGGCCGAAGTCGTAGGGGCCCGGCGTCCGGAAGGGCTCGGTCGCCAGCCGCACCAGGTCGAGCACCCCGCGCACCAGGGCCGGCGGGTCGCCGGCCTCGACGAAGCCCAGCGCGCGCACCGCGCGCTCGAGCCCCGGGCGATCGTCGGCCAGCGCGCTGCGGAAGAGCCCGGCGTAGCCGTCGGTGAGCGAGCGGGGCAGGGCCTGCCCCGCCCCCAGGTCGAGCAGTCCGATGCGTCCGTCGCCCAGCCACAGGTAGTTGGCGAAGTTCGGGTCCGTCTGCATGAAGCGGAACTCGAACAGCTCGCGCAGCATCAGGCGGATCAGCAGGGCCGCGGCGCGATCGCGCTCGGCCGGATCGTGATCCGGGCCGCAGAGGTCCTCGAGCGGAACGCCGAACAGCCGCTGCATGACGAGCACCCGGGGCGTGGTGAGCCCGGCGTGCACCTCGGGGACGACCACCCCCGGCTCGCCGCGCAGCAGCCGGGCGTAGCGCGCCAGGCGCTCTGCCTCGAGCGCGTAGTCGGCCTCCTCGGAGAGCTGTCGTTTGGTGTCCTCGACGATGGGCGCCATGTCGAAGTCGCGCGGCAGGATGCGGGCCATGCGGAAGGCGGCGGCCAGGTTGTCGACGTCGCTGCCGATGCTCTCGGCCACGCCCGGGTACTGCACCTTGACCGCCAGGTCGCGGCCCTCCAGGTCGACGGCGGCGTGCACCTGGCCGATCGACGCGGCGGCCATCGGCTCCGGATCGAAGTGGTGCAGGCGCCCGCGCCAGTCGGGGCCCCAGGCCTCGGTGAGGACACCCTCGAGCTGGTCCGGCTGCATGGCGTCGCCGTCGGCGCGCAGGTCCGCCAGGCGCTCGGCCACCTGGGGCGGCAGCAGGTCCGACGCCTCCATCGAGAGCATCTGGCCGGCCTTCATGGCGGCTCCGCGCAGGCGCGAGAGCCGGCGCACCAGGCGGTCGGCGTTGGCCGGCGTGAGGAAGACGTTGCCCGCCTCCTGGGCCGCCCCGCCGACGCGGCGCAGGCCCTCGAAGGCTCCGCCCACGGCCACCTCGGCGCCCAGCCAGCCGATGCGGGCCAGTCGCTCGAGCCGCCCGGCGGGAATTCGCGATGCACGGTTCATGCGCGTCAGTTCCATTCTCGCGCGGCGATCGCCGGGGCGAAGACCCACAGCAGCGCGTCCGCGTGGTCGCCCACGAGCCGGACGTCGCCCTGCCTGACCAGCTCGAACACGGCGAGCGCCGCCTCCTCGCCGTCCAGCCCGAGATCGGACAGGCACTGGTGCAGGTGGCGGAGCGTGCAGGTGGCGGTCGTTGCGGTCACGGGCTCTCCTCGGGCAGTAATATAGACGATATTGATAGATTGTCTAGAAAATATATATACAAAATGAGAGTGAATCCGGACGGCGGGAGCGCGTCGAACTCCTCGACACTGCCGAGGAGCCGACATGCGCCACTCATCCGTTCCTTCCGGCCTGGGATCCCTCGTCGCGGCGGCCCTGCTGCTGCTCGGGGCGTCGGCGGGTGCCGACGCCCGCCACGACACCTCGCGTCACGCTCGCGCCTCCCGGGTCGTCGTGAGCCAGGACGGCTACGGGTTCGTCCGCATGGGCCGCGACTGCCGTGTCTTCTTCGACGCGCGCGGCGGCCAGACCAGTCACCAGGGCCACTGCTCCGGCCGCCAGATGTGGATGGCCGGGCAGGCGTGGCAGGCGAGCCTGCACGAGCGGAGCTTCCGCCGCGGCCCCCGGGTCTTCCGGGGCCACGACGGCTACGGCTACGTGGCGATGGACCGCGGCTGCCGGGTCTTCTTCGACGCGCGCGGCGACCGGACCAGCCACCAGGGCCGCTGCTCGAGCCGCCAGATGTGGCGGGCCGCCGAGGTCTGGGGATCACGCCTGCGCGCGTCGCGCTGGTAGCGCCTCGTGGGCAGCCGGTCGCCGGCTAGGCTGATCCCGTGTCCGGTGTCCCCATGCTTCGGGATCGAGGGCCACGTGCCTGATCGTCGCCGCGAGGGGCGGGCGCGGGCGATCGGCGCGGCGGTGGCCCTCGCCTGCATGGCGGTGTCCTGGCTGGCCATCCAGTGGCCGGCCCCGGGGATCTCGCTGGCCGTCGGCTGTCTCGCCTACCTCGTGGCCCGCGGCCGCTAGCGCGCTACCAGGGGATCGTCTGGCCGTCCCAGGCCAGGAAGCGCCCGCTGCTCTCGGGGGCCGCGGCGTCGATCACGGCGAGCAGCTGATCGGCGGCCCGCTTCGGGTCGAAGAGCTTCTCCGCGGGGACGTTCCCCTGGAAGGGACGCGAGAGGTCCGTGTCGACGGTGCCCGGGTGGAGCGCCAGGCAGATCACGTTCGGGGCGCGACGGCCGAGCTCGATGGCGGTGCAGCGCGTGAACATGTTCTGCGCCGCCTTCGAGGCGCGGTATCCGTACCAGCCTCCCAGCCGGTTGTCGCCGATGCTGCCGACGCGGGCCGACAGGTTGGCGAGCACGGCCCGCTCGTCGTGGGTCAGCAGTCCGACGAAGTGGCGGGTCACCAGGAGTGGCCCGAAGGCGTTCACCTCGAACACCGTGCGCAGGCGCTCCGGATCGGCGTCCTCGAGCTTCTTCTCCGGACCCTTCCCGCGGCCGTCGTGGAGCACTCCCGCGCAGTTGATCAGCCAGTGGAGACGGGGCCCGCAGGTCTCGGCGACCCGCGTTGCGGCGGCCGCGATGGTGGTCTCGTCGCGGACGTCGAGTGGAACGGTCAGGAGGGCGTCGCCGGCCTCGTCGCGCAGCCGGGCCAGGCCCTCGCTCGTCTCCGGGCTTCGGCTGGTGGCCACCACCCGGTCGACGTCGTCGCGACCGAGCAGGGCGCGTACGAACGCGAGTCCCAGCCCGCGACTCGCCCCCTGCACCATTGCCACGCGTGCCATGTCCCTCCCTGCTGTCCGAAGGCCGGCACACCCTAGGGGCGCGAGCCGTGCGGTCCAGCCGGCCTCGCCCGCGGCGGTCGCCGGGTTAGGCTCTCCCTGGAAGGGGAGGAGCACCCATGGGCCGGACCTCCGAGCGCAGTCGCGTGGTGATCCTGGGCGGCGGCTTCGCCGGTCTGGCGGCGGCGCTCGAGCTCGAGCCCGGGCGCCACGACGTGACGCTCGTCGACCGCCAGCGCTGGTTCGAGTTCCTGCCCAACATCCACGAGCTGGTATCCGGCGTGAAGACTCCGGACCTGCTGCGCCTGCCCCTCGACCGCAACCTCGCGCGCGCGGGCCACGCGTTCGTGCGCGACACGGTCACCGCGATCGATCCCGCGGCGCGCACGGTCACGACCCGGCGCCGCAAGCGGCCGATCGGCTACGACGCGCTGATCGTCGGCCTGGGGGGAGTGAACAACACCCAGGGCGTGCCGGGCGTGGACGAGCACGCCTTCCCCTTCAAGTCCGTCGACCAGTGCCAGCGCATCGGCACGCGCCTGCGCCGTCTCGCGAGCCGCAGGAAGACCACCCGCGTGGTGATCGTGGGCGGCGGGCTCGAGGGCGTGGAAGCGCTGGGCGAGATCCTGCGGCGCCACCGCGACGACGACGTGCACGTCAGCGTCGTGGACGTGAGCGAGCGGCTGCTCTCGGAGACGCCGGACGTCCTCGACCGCCACGTGCGGGAGCTGTGCGCAGCGCAGGCCGTCGACCTCGCGCTGGGCTCGCGGGTCGACTCGGTCGCGGAGGACGCGGTCGTGCTGGAGGACGGGCGGCGGCTGCCCTCCGACCTCACCATCTGGACCGGCGGACCGACCGCCCCAGCGCTGCTCGCCGAGAGCGGGCTGGCTCCGCGCGGCGAGTGGGCGCCGGTCGACGTCACGCTCCAGAGCAAGGGACACCCGGAGGTGTTCGTCGCCGGGGACGCGGCCGAGCTTCCCACGCCGCTCTCCAAGCAGGCCTACCACGCCATCGACATGGGCGTGTGCGCCGCGCGCAACGCCGGACGCCTGCTGGCGCACCGGGCGCTCGAGCCCTTCGAGCCCTCGGGCAAGCCGACGCTCATCTCCTTCGGCGACCTCTCCTGCTTCCTCGTCGCCGGCGAGCGCGTGCTCGCCGGGTCGGCGCTGGGGCCGGCGAAGGAGGCCGTCTTCGAGCTGGTGATGGCCCAGCTCGACGCGCAGCCCTGGTGGGCGCGTCTGCCCCGCATGGCCCGGCGCGTGGACCGCGCCGCGCGCCAGCTGCTCTGGCCGTCGGTCTCGTCCCTCGACGCGCTGTGCCGGCAGGGCCGCATCTCGCTGCTGTCGGTCGACTAGCGCCGACGCACCGACGTCCTCAGTCCAGGTCGAGCTCCGGGTAGCGGCGGAAGATGCCCTCCTGGTTGAAGGGCACGCGGCGCTCCGACGCCAGGTAGGCGGCGATGCGCGGCCGTTCCCGCACCCGCTCGCCCAGCGCCAGGATGCCGGGGGTGGCCTCGCTCGCCTGCGCGAAGCCGCGGGGGAACGCCCAGGCGAGACCTTCGAGCGTCTGGAAGAGCCCCAGGTCGGCGTGCGAGAGGCCGTCTCCCACCAGCACGTTGCCTCCGTTGTCGACCAGCACCCGCTCGAAGTACTGGAGGAAGCGCGGCAACCGCTGGCTCACGAAGTGGGACGCGCGCCGCTTCGCCTCGTCCTGCTGGTCCTCGTAGTGGAGCCAGGCGCTGATGGGATGGTGGGTGTCGTGCGTCTCGACGACCAGGTCGGCGATGGTGAGCTGGAGTGCCAGTGCCCGGGCCTGCTCGACTTCGTCGCGCGGAGCCAGGTCGTGGCGAGTGCCCAGGAAGTGGCAGATCGCCGCCGTCTGCGAGAGCACGAGCGGACCCTGCACCAGCACCGGCGGCGCGAAGACGGGCGGGCCCTCGTTCTTGCCCGCCCAGAACGCTGCAACGGCCTCGACGCCTCCGCCCTGCTCGGCGGGCAGCCGGCCGACGTCGCGGTAGGGCTCCGCCGCCTCCTCGAGCACCAGCCGCACGAACTCGCCGCGACCGGCGATGTTCGGCCAGTAGTAGAGGTCGTAGGGCCTGCCTTCCACTTCAGTCGTCCCGGTCGTTGCGGCAGCCTCGTTCGTCGAGCAGTCGCCGCATCTCGTGGTAGGCAGGGCCGGTCTGGAAGAGCGGGATCCGCGGGAAGAGGTGGTGGATGACGTGGTATTCCATGCCCATGGAGAGGATCGTACCGACCGGCGACCGCCAGGCGCGCGTGTCGCGGTAGCGGCCCGTCTCCTCCATGGGGTGGTGCGGCGCCCAGGACAGGAAGATCTGGATGTAGGTCATGGCGATGTGGCGCGGCAGCCACCAGATGAGCGCCGCCTCGATCGCATGCCCGCTCCACGCGAGGGCCGTCAGGATGGCGTAGTGGGAGAGCGACAGGATCGTCGCCTCGCGGAACGCCTTGCCCAGGTTCGGGTCGTCGCTCCGCCGGAGCGCGTTCTTGTAGCCCTCGCCGGCCCCGAACTGACGGGCCTGGATGCCGTTCCAGGCCGCCTGCCACCAGGTGTCGCCCTTGTTCCCGATGTCGGGATCGAGCTCCGGGTCGTTGGCGTGGGCGTGGTGCTGCTTGTGGGTGATCCAGGCGATGCGGTAGGGGAAGAGCAGCGGGATCGTCGACACGTGCCCCACCAGCTCGTTCAGCCAGCGAAGGCGGCTTCCCTCGGTCGCGATGATGGAGTGCTGGGCTTCGTGCGACGGCAGGTAGCAGACGGTGATCGAGAAGGTCGAGAGCAGGAAGGCGGCCCAGAGCGGCAGCACGCCGGTGAAGGTGAGGGGCCAGATCGACAGCCAGAGCGCGAAGTTGCCCAGCCCCCAGGCCACCATCTCCCACGGCACGCGTCCCATGAACTTGCGGGCGATCGCCGCTTCCTCGCGCTTGAGGGCGTGCTCGCTGCGGAGCGCGGCCCGATCGGTCTCGGTCGCGGCGGCGCTCATACCCAGCGCCCCCGCAGCGCCGCGACGACGCCCAGGCCCAGGCCGAGCGCCAGGCCGAAGTGGATCGGCGCGACACCGAAGGGCGCCGGCCACGACGCCGCCTCGAGCGACTGGGCGATCAGCGGAGCCAGGAAGGCGACCCCGAACAGCACCGGGCCCGCCGCGGTGAGCAGGGTGTTCGAACGAGCGAATCTCATGAGACCTTCCTCTCGTCGGTGGGAGCGGCGGGGAGCGCCGTCGTGCGGCTGCGGTGCACGACCAGGTCGAGGACCGAATCGGCGAGGGCGTCGACGTCCGGCACGTCGAAGGCCCATCCCGAATCGCTGAGCAGCTGCGCGGTGCCCATGGCCGCCGCGCAGCTGAAGGCGAGCAGCGTCTCCGTCTCGACCTCCGGATGCCAGCCCGAGGCGCGCGCCGCCTCGACGCCGTCGCGAAGGGTCGCCACCCATTCGGCGCGCGCCTCCCGCAGCTCGTCGTCCGCGTGCGCCTGGACCTCCGGGTGGTGGATCGCGCGGAAGTAGGAGGGGTTGTCCCGGGCGAACTGGACGTAGGAGCGACCGAGCGCCCGGTAGCGTCGGACCGGATCCGGGCCGGCCGCTTCGGCGCCGGCGTGCATGGCTTCGACGCTCCGGCGGAACCCTTCCTTGGCCAGCGCGCAAAGCAGGGCGCGCCGGTCGCGGAAGTGGGCGGCCGGTGCGGCGTGGGAGACGCCCAGGTCGCGGGCGAGGGCGCGCAGGCTCAAGGCCTCGATCCCGCGCTCCGCGATCACCTGCGCGGCCCGCTCGAGCAGGGCCTCCTTCAGATGGCCGTGGTGGTAGGCCATGCGGTCTCCTCCGAACTAGACGGCGCCTAGATTGGGCGGGTCCGGCGAACTTGTCAATGACAAGTTCCGAGCCGTCCGTTGCCTGATTTGACTTCAACTCAAATTTTGGGTATCCCAGGCGGTGTGAGAAAGAGCGAGACCACCCGCGCGCGCCTGCTCGCCGCCGCCGCCGACGCCCTGCTGGCCGGCGGCGGGGACTTCGAGATGGGCGACGTCGCCCGGCGCGCCGGGGTCTCGAGCGGCCTGCCCTATCACCACTTCGGCTCGAAGGCGGGGGCCCTCTCGGCGGTCGTCGAGGACTTCTACGATCGCTACTACGCGGTCGTGAACCAGCCGCTGGACGGCGCCCGCCCCTGGGAGGAGCGCGAGTTCGAGCGACTCCAGTCCTGGCTGGCCTTCCTCTACCGCGAGCCGCTGGCGCCCGTCGTGCTCGGCCGCATGGGGCGCAGCGTCCAGGTGGCCGGCGTCGAGAGCACCCGCCAGGACCAGCTGATCGGACTGGCGCGCCGCAACATCGAAGGCGGGCAGCAGGCGGGCGACATCTCCGAGTCGATCGACGCGGGGATCGCCGCCGCCGCCATCATCGGTGCCATCCGCCAGGCGGCCATCCAGGCCTTTCAGGATCCGAAGCCCCCCGACCTCGGCGTCCTCACCGCCCAGCTCTGGGGACTGATCGCCGGCGCGCTCGGCCTGCCGTCGCGCGCGCCATTCGCCTAGTCCAACCCCCGGCGTCGGAACGGCGCCCACCCGAGGAGAACCCATGTCCAGCGACGTCGTCCTGTACGAGAAGAAGAACGGAACCGCCACGATCACGCTGAACCGCCCCGAGAAGGCGAACACCCTCCGCATGGAGGTGATCGAGGGCATGAACGGCCTGCTCGCCGAAGCGAACCGGGACGGGGAGGTGAAGGTGATCGTCCTCGAAGGCGCCGGCGACAACTTCTGCGGCGGCTTCGACTTCTCGGGCGGACTCGAGCACTACGAGAACATCCGGGAGCAGGACTACGACCCGGGCATGGACGTCCACTTCGTAGCCAATTCGTACACGAGCTACGTGCCTTCGTTCATGGGCCTGTGGCGCGGCACCAAGCCGACCATCGCCAAGGTGCACGGCTACTGCGTGGGCGGCGGCTCCGAGCTGGCCCTGTGCGCCGACCTGGTGGTCGCCTCCGACTGCGCCCGCATCGGCACCCCGTACTCCCGCGTCTGGGGCTGCCACCTCACCGGCATGTGGGTGTACCGGCTGGGGCTGGCCAAGGCCTAGTACTACGCGCTCACCGGCGAGTGGATCAGCGGCAAGGAGGCTGCGGCGGTCGAGCTGATCAACTTCTCCCACCCGCTGGAGCAGCTCGACGCCGAGGTCCGGAAGCTGGCCGAGAAGCTGGCGACGATCCCGCTGACCCAGCTCGTGGCGATGAAGCTGATCGTGAACCAGGCCTACGACAACATGGGGCTCCAGGGCACCCAGACCCTCGGCCCGATCCTCGACGGCATCATGCGCAACACGCCCGAGGGCCGGGAGTTCGTGCGGGTCGCCGCCGGCGAGGGCGTGCGCGAAGCGGTCACCCGGCGCGACGGGCCCTTCGGCGACTACAGCCAGGCGCCGCGGGAGGAGCGGCCGCGCCGCAGGAGCGAGCTGGGTCTCTGACGGCGCCGCGGAGGTTGCGGCGCGGACGGGACCTTCCCGCCCGCGCCGCTCGTGGGTCGGCTCCCTCGGTTCAGAGGTTCTGGAGCCCCTGGATCGGCCAGCCGATATCGTCACCGGCCGGGGTGGCCAGCTGCGTCCCGTCGCTGAAGCTGGTGTTGTAGGTGCCGTCCGGGCCCGCCGAGAGGCAGAGCACGGCGTGGTTGTCCTCCTCGGCCGCCGTCACGCCCGTCACCGATCCGCCGTCCAGGTAGCGCACGTTGCAGACGTAGGGACGGCCCCAGGGATCCAGCGGGACCGAGTCGACGTACGGGCCGTTCCAGCCCGGCGGATCCGGCGCGTTCTGGCTCGCCGGGTAGAGCGGGTTGACCGCCGTCGTGCGGTTCCGGATCAGGTGATCCTCCAGCGCGCCCGCGGTGCCGCCGTTGCCACCGCCCCGCCAGTTGCCCGCACCGGGCGCTCCCGAGCCGTTCGGGATGTTGGCGCTGGAGATCTGGCCGGCGGGCAGGCCCACCAGTCGCGAGATCTCGCCGGCGTCGTTGATGTTGCTGTCTCCGTTGACCGGCCAGCGACCCGTATCGAGGTTGAAGGCCAGGATGGCCTGCCCCAGCGCCTGCGAGTCGGAGAGGGCGCGGGCCTGTCGCGCGTCGTTGATGTACTTGATCACCATCGGCGTGAGCGCCGCCGAGAGGATCGCCAGGATGGCGACACCGATGAGGATCTCGATGAGCGTGAAGCCCATCGACCGTCTGCGATTCGATCGTTCCTGCATGTCTTCGTTCCTTCTTGTGATGGTCGGTCCGGGCTTCACTCCGAACCCGACGGCTTGGCAGGGCCCGGAGGCCCCAGTGCCGTTCGCAGGCTGGCTGCGACGGCGTCGTCTCGAGGGGCGCTCTCCACGTAGCGCCGGTACCAGAAGGCGGCGCGCTCCCGGTCGTCGCTGCGCGCCTCGGCGATGGCCAGGTTGAGCATCGCGGCGGGCGACTCCGGGTCGATGCGCAGCGCGCTCTCCAGCGGTCGCCGCGCCCGGTCGGGACGCCCCGCCCGCAGCCATGCGACACCCAGGTTCACCAGCGCCTCGAGGTGGAACGGGTCGATCCCGATCGCGACGGTCAGTCGCTCCACCGCGACGAGCGCCTGTCCGCGCTCGAGTGCGCACAGGCCGAGCACCGCGTGGCCGTCCGGGTAGTCGGGGCGCGACGCCAGGGCCTGGGCGAGCGACGCCTCGGCTTCGTCGACGTCGCCGCGTGCCAGCAGTGCGCGAGCCAGGTTCACCCGGGCCTCCACGAAGCCCGCGTCCAGATCCAGGGCGCGGCGGTAGTGCTGCTCCGCCGCGTCCAGGTCTCCCCGGTTCTGGCTCGAGAGGCCGAGGGAGAAGTGCCGGGCGCTCTCCTCCACACGGAGGATGCGCTCGTCCCGCTCCGCGGCTCCCGCGGAGACGCCCGCCAGCAGCAGGGCCAACAGGATGATCCGACGCATCACGGTGTCTCCACGCCGTCGGCCGCGTAGGAGCGGCCCAGGGGCGCCCGCCACCAGGGCCAGGGCAGGGAGCGGGCATGGCGCAGGTCGTCCAGGGTCTCGAGTCGACGCTCCCGCTCGTTCACGATCTGCACGGCGCGCGGCCGGTCGAGCACCGTGGGCCGCAGGAAGATCAGCAGCTCGGTGCGTCGCTCCTCGGTGCCGATGAACTTGAAGAGGTTGCCGAGCCACGGGATGTCGCCGAAGAAGGGGATGCGGCGCTCCTGCTCGAACTCGCGGCTGCGCACCAGTCCGCCGATCACGATCGTGGTTCCGTCGGGGACGGACAGCACCGCGTCCGTCTCCCGCAGGTCCACCACCGGCAGGCTGCCCGTCTGCGGCAGGTCCGGGTCGCTGGTGGGCTGGGGCTCCACCGCCACGATCTCCGACACGCTGGGCCGCACGTGCAGCGTGATCTCGTTGCGGTCCGAGACGTGGGGCGTGACGTCCAGGGTCACGCCCACCGGCACCACCTTCGGCGTGAACTCGGTGGTCTGCTGCACGACGGTGTCGGTGATGACCGTCTCCACCTCGGCGATGAAGAACACCTCGTTGCGCACCACCTTGATGAGCGCCTTGTGGTTGCTGAGCGTCGCGATGCTGGGCGTCGAGACCACGCGGACGTCGGTCTGGGTGGCCAGCGCGCGCAGGATCACGCCGAAGTCGTCGCTCGCGATGCCGAAGGAGAAGCCGCCCTCGGTGAGCACCGGCGCGAAGCCCTGCACCAGGGCTGCCTCGCGCAGCCCGGGTACGATCGAGCGCGCGAAGATGCCGGTGACGTCCCCCAGCTTGGGCGCGCCCTCGGCGTCGATGCCGAGCTCCAGGTCGTCGTCGAGGGTGACCTCGATGAACTGGGCGTCGATCAGCACCTGGCGGTCCAGGCTCACCGCCACCTCCTCGAGATAGCGCTCGACCTCGCGCAGCTCCGCGATGCCGGCGGTCACCGTCAGCAGCCCGGCCTGGCGCGAGGCGACCACGCGCCGCGGCACCACCGGGCCTTCCCGCCCCGCGTCGCCGATGTTCGGATCCTCGGTGGTGTCGGCCGAGCCGAACACCAGCACGCGCACGCTGCGCTCCACCTCGGTCCACAGGTCGGCGGACTGGGTCGTGGTCAGCGAGGAGAGGCTCGTGTCCTGGACGGCTCCGCCTCCGCCCCCGCCGTCGTCTTCGGTGATCGAGGGTGCGGCGCCGATGAAGCCGGCGAGTCCCAGCTCCGAGCGCCCCGCCCGGGCGTAGTCCGGGTAGTCGATGCGGTAGGTGCGCGTCTCCCGGTCGGTGCGGAAGATGCGCAGGATGCGTCCCTCGACCGCGTAGCGGTAGCCGCGTGCGACCACGAGCTCGTCCAGGATCTCCAGCAGGGAGGCGTCGCGCAGGTCCGCGGTGACGGTGCCGACCACGCCCGGCTCGACCACCACGTCGAAGGGCCCGTCGCGTCCCAGGCCCAGCAGCAGGCTGCGCAGGTCGGCCTCCAGCACGTTGAAGCTGAAGCGCGAGGCGTCGAGCAGACGGACCGTCGCCGGGCGCGGCAGCGTCTCGGGAAGCGAGATGCTGCGCGGCGCGGGCTCCGGCAGCTCGGTCGGCAGCGCGGCGGGCGAGGGCCGCTCCGGCTCGGATTCGGGCGCCGGGCGGCTCGCGCAGCCGACCAGGCACAGGGCGAGCAGCACCGCCGATGCGACGCCCAGTCGCTTCAGGCTGTCGGCTCTACTCGGCATCGACGGCCTCCGCGCCGGTGGTGCGCCCGGGCGCCCCGCCGCGATCCGTGGCGACGCGCAGCGACTGCTCGCCGCGTCGCAGCAGCACCGATCCCGCGTCGATCCGCTCCAGCTCGAAGTCGGCGATGCGATCGCCCTCGCTGTGGGGCACGCCGTCGAGCCAGGCCACGCGCCGGGCGCGACTCCACAGCGTTCCCGCGAGCCGCGGGAGGGCGGCGCCGTCCCGGCCCGCCTTCGCGCCTCCCGCCAGGGCCACCGCCTCGTCCAGGGTGAGGAAGGGGCTGCGCGGGATCTCGCCGGTCGGCAGCGAGGCCAGGTACGCGAGCGCCTGCTCGTAGCCCACCGGGTCGAGCTCCGGGGGCGCATCCGGCTCCGTCTCGTCGCCGACCGCATCCAGGGGCTCGCCCGCATCGGGCGCGGCCGGCATGCGGCTGCGGAAGAACACGACGTTCTGCACCGTCACCGCGAGGGCCGCCGCGCCGAGCAACGCTCCGATCCAGCGACGCCTCATCGCTTCTCCTCGCCGCGCACGAAGTAGGTGAGCTCCATCGCCACCTCGACGTCCGGGTAGTCGCGGCGCATGCGCAGGGCCTCGACGCGCGCCGGCACCTGCCGGGCCTCGACGCGGCCGAGGATCTCCGCGGCGTCGCGGAACGACGCGTTGAAGGCCAGGCTGAGCGGAACCGGCCGCAGGGAGATGCGCGTTCCGTCGAGGGGCGAGGCGATCTCGATGGCCGCTTCCTCGTCCGCCTCCGGTCGTTCACGCCGGGTCTCGACGTGGAGTCCGCGCACGCTCGGGGCGTCGAAGGCGTCGCTGACGGCCGCCACCAGCTCCGGGTCGTTGGGGATCGCGGGAATGCGCGAGAGCGCGCGCCGCCAGGCGTCGGTCCAGGCTGCACGCTCCCCGTCGTGCGCCGGGCGGAAGGCTCGTTGCCGCGCCTGCCAGCTCGCGGCGTCGGCGCGCATGCGCGCCAGCTCCGCGCGGAGCCCTCCGGTGTGGCTCGCGCCGGGTCCCAGGAGCAGCAGCGCTCCGCCGCCCATCACGATGGCGATGGCGACGCTCATTCCCAGGTTCGCCCCGCGCAGGTAGGCCGTCCGCTCAGCCACGTTCCACCTCCGTCGGGGGCGGCGGACCCGCCTCGCGCAGCGGCGCGACGCGTCCGTGGATGCGGAAGCGCACCCGGGCCTCGGGCTGCGGATCGCCGTCGAGGGGCAGCCCCTCCCGGATCGTGTCGTCCACGGTGAGCAGCGGCGACTCGGAGCTGTCGCGGGCGAAGCGGGAGACCGCGTGGGCGGCCTCGGCCACGGTGTCGCCGCTGGCCTCCACCGCCATCTCGATCGTCCACTCGCCGTCGAGCTTCCGGACCTCGAGGCGCTCGATGAAGGCGCGCGGCGGCAGCGAACGGGCGAGACCGTCCAGCAGCGGCGTCCACGGGGGCTGGCTCGCGTCGATCCGTGCGAGTGCGCCCGCCAGCGCCGCGGAGCGGCGACGCGCCTCGCTCACGTGCTCCACGAGCTCGCGCCGCGGCGCGTCTGCGTGCCGCCGCTGCTCCAGCACCTCGATGCCGCTGGCCGCCGCGTGGGCGAGCAGCGCGAGCACCCCACCCCAGACCGCCACCCCGACGACCGCCGCCATGAGGGCGCGCCGCAGGTTCCGGCGCGCCGACGCCGCCGTCTGCCGGGAGCGCACCTCGCCCGGAAGCAGGTTGCCGCCGCTTCGGCTGGGCGCGAGGGCCAGGCCCAGCGCCACCCCCGCCGCCCCGGCGAATTCGGCGCACGGGGTTTCCGCCAGCGCTTCCCCGAGTGTCGAGACCGGCAGGTCGAGCGCCAGGGAGAGCGTGTCGGAGAGCGCGTGGAGTGCCGGAGCGTCGCCCACCAGGTAGACGTGGGAGACGTCGCCGATGCCCAGCTGCCCGGCCACGTACTGGAAGGTGCGCCTCAGCTCGGTGGCGAGGCGTTCGGCCTGGTCGGCCATCGCCTCGAGGGGATCGGGCCGAAGTTCGAGCGTCTCGTCCGGCTTCTCCGCCTCCTCCTCTCCCACCAGGAACAGGCCCGAGCCGTCCCCGTCGGGCGGCGCCGGGGTCACGCGCTCCTCGGGCGGCGCATCGATGCCGGCGCGCAGCAGGCGATCGCCCATGAAGCGCAGCGGGACCTCGCGGCTGAACATCCAGCCCTCGCGGTCCACCACGACGCAGGTGCCCCGGTCGGCGTCCAGGTCGAAGAGCGCCACCAGGCGTCCTTCCGGAAGCCCGAGCGGGTGCGCCAGGTTGCCGAGAGCCAGGTGCCGGCTGCTCAGGCGATGGAGCTCGAAGCCGCGCCGCCGCCAGCGGAGCACCGCGTCGCGGGCCAGCTCGGCGGGGGCCGCCGCCATCCACAGCGGACCCTCGCCGCTCTCGGAGCGGGTGAAGGCGAAGCAGCTCGGTCCCTCGATGCCGGCCTCGAGCTCCGGGGCGCGCCGCGCGGCGACCCGGGCGGTCTCGCGCCGGCCGAGCTTCGGCAGCTCCTCGCGCTGGAGCGCCAGCGCGGGACCGCGCAGCGCCACCTCGATGCGCGCGCCGCGGGCGATCGCCGAGCGGGACAGCCGGAACAGGCACTGCTCCGCGTCGTCGCTGCCGGGCCGCAGCTCGATCCTGCCGTGCTGGACCGGTGTGAGGCCGCGGCGGCCGCGCCGGGCGCGCACCCAGTGGATCGCGTCCTCGCGCAGGTCGATGGCCAGGTGACGCGTGCTCACGGCTGCACCAGCGTCACGCTCAGCACCGTGGTGCCGCGGTGCAGCGTGGCGACGTCGCGCAGCGTGCCGGCGCTCGCCCAGCTGCCGGTCCCCACCACCCGCAGTCCGTGGTGCCCCAGGTGGAGTCCCGTGGACGTCCAGGGGCCCGGGCCGCCGGCCGGCTCGACCATCGCGACCTCCTGGTAGCTGCCGGCATTCGAACGCGAGACGAAGACGTTCGCGTCCGGTGCGGCGAGGGTCTCGACCGGACCGCCGCCGCTGGGCAGCCCGAGGACGCGAACCACCAGCGCTGCGGTGGTCGGCGGGGCCGCGGCCGGCTCCACCAGATCGTCGGCGTTGCCGAAGGTCCGATCCGGGCCGGCGCTGCGGACCTGCGCCGCGCCGGCGAACTGGAACGGGAGGTCCCAGGCGTCGACGAAGACGTTGGCGGTGCCGGGCCGGAGCGTCGGCGCGTAGGGTCCGGCGTAGCCGTAGCCGATGCCAGGTGCGCCGAAGGCGTAGGCCGGCTTGCCCGCCGCCGAGTTCAGGTCCTCGAGCGTGGGCGGAAGGCCGCCCATGTCGCCCAGGTAGCCGAAGTCGTCGGAACCGGGCCGCCCGACCAGGGCCGTGGCCAGCTGCTCCAGGGTGGCGCGCGTCTTCGCCCGCCGCTGCTGCTCCAGCTGCTGGATCGCGGCCGGGGCCAGGGCACCCGCCAGCAGCGAAAGCATGGCGATCACGACCATGATCTCGATCAGCGAGAAGCCGCCGCGTCGTCTTCGCGCGCGTCGCGGCTCAGCCATTGATGTTTCCCATCATCCGGTAGAGCGGGACGAAGATCGCGAAGGCCACGGTGCCGAGGGTCAGGCCGAGGGCGGCGACCACGCCGGTGTTGACGAAGGCGATCAGGCGGTCGATCGCCTCGGGGACCTCGCGGTCGTAGTAGGTCGCCACGTGGCCGAGCGAGCGATCCAGGGTCGCGGACTGCTCGCCCAGCGCGACCATGCGCCGCACCATGGGCGGCATCAGGTCGCTGTCGGCCAGGGACGCGGCCAGCGTGTCGCCGTGGGCGATGCGCGCGCGCGCGTCGGTCACCACCTCGCGCACCGCCCGGTTCTGGACGATGCCGGCCGCGAGCTCCATGCAGCGCGTGATCGGGACGCCGGCCGCGTAGACGAGTCCCAGGTTGTGGGCCAGCCGGGACATCTCGATCATCGACAGGATCCGTCCGACCACCGGAAGCCGCAGGCACAGGGCGTCGAAGCGGAGGCGCCCGGCGGCGGTCCGCACCCAGGCGGCCGCCGCGAGGCCCAGCACCGCGAGGACCGCGACGAGGTGCAGGCCCCAGCTGCGGGCGAACCATTCCAGCGCGATCAGGAGCCGCGTCGCGAGCGGCAGCTCCACGTCGAGCTCCGTGAAGAGCTCCAGGAACTGGGGCAGCACGACGGTCAGCAGGAGCACGACCAGTCCGACGAGGCCCGTGACGACGATCGCCGGGTAGGTCGCGGCACCCACCACCTTGCGGCGCAGGTCCTCGCGCCAGGTCAGGTACTCGCTCAGGCGACGCAGGACCGTGTCGAGGGTTCCCGTCTCCTCGCCGGCCGCCACCAGGGATCGCACCAGCTCGGGGAAGAGCTCCGGGTGGGCCGCCATCGCCTGGGACAGCAGCTGCCCGGACTCGACCCGCCGCGCCACCTCCTCGATCTCGCGGGCGATGGGGCTGTCGCCGTCGTCGCGCAGGTCGCGCAGGCCTTCCAGCAGGGGAATGCCCGCTTCGATGATCGTGGCCAGGTGGTAGCAGAACTCGATCAGCGAACGCGTGTTGGCGCGCCGCCGCGAGGGCCGGCCCTCGCGGGCGGTCACCAGCAGCAGCTCGCGGCCGCGAAGCATCCGGTCGAGCTCCGCCTCGTCGTTCGCGACCTCGCTGCCGCGCACCACCCGCCCGGCCGCGTCGCGCGCTTCGAAGGTGAAGCTGGCCACGCCTAGAACTCCGCCGTCGTCCGGGCCATCTCCGCCAGGGAGATGCGGCCCTCGGCGGCGCGCCTCTGGGCCATCTCGCGGAAGGTGACGAGTCCGGCTTCGCGCCGCGCCTCGTGCTCGATCTCGTCCATGGCGGCGTTGCGGGCGATGAGCTGGGCGACGCCGGGCGTCACCTCCAGCACCTCGAAGATGGCCTCCCGGCCCCGGCAGCCGCTGCCGTTGCAGCGGTCGCAGCCCTTGCCGACGGCGAAGGATCCGCGGGTTCCGGGATCGAAGCCCAGGGCGAGCAGGTCCTCCTCGCTGGGCTCGTAGGGCTCGCGGCAGTCCGGGCAGATGCGGCGCACCAGCCGCTGGGCGGAGACGGCACGCAGGCAGCTGGCGATCAGGTAGGCGTCGAGCCCCATGTCGCGCAGGCGGGAGATGCTGCGCACCGAGTCGTTCGTGTGCAGCGACGACACGACCAGGTGTCCAGTGAGGGCCGCGCGGATCGCGAGCGAGGCGGTCACCTGGTCGCGCATCTCTCCGACGAGCACCACGTCCGGGTCGTGGCGCAGGATCGCACGCAGGCCCTTGGCGAAGTCGAGGCCCGCCTTGTCGTTCACCTGGCACTGGGTGACCAGGGGCATCTCGTACTCGACCGGGTCCTCCAGCGTGATGATCTTGCGGCGCGAGGCGTCGACGATCTTGAGCAGCGCGTAGAGCGTCGTCGTCTTGCCGGATCCGGTGGGGCCGACGGCCAGGATCAGGCCGTTGGGCGCGCGCGCCGCCCGCTCGAGGATGTCGTGGTCGCGGGCGTCGAGCCCCAGCGACTGGAGGCTGAAGACCTGCTTGTCCTTGTCGAGCACCCGGATCACCACCGACTCGCCGCACACGGTGGGGAAGGTGGAGACGCGCAGGTCGACGACGCCCTTGTCGTAGGGGAAGCGGATCTTGCCGTCCTGCGGCACGCGGGTCTCGGAGATGTCGAGGCCGGCCAGGATCTTGATGCGCGCCACCAGCGGCGCCACCAGGCTGCGCTTCACGGTCAGCCCCTGGGCCAGGTCTCCGTCCACTCGCAGGCGCACGCGCAGCACGTTGCGGTCGGGCTGGAGGTGGATGTCGGTGGCGTCGCGCCGAACGGCGGTTCCGATGATCTCGTCGACCAGGGATGCGACGCCGACCCGGGAGGGATCGGCACCCGCCTCGGCGGCCGTCTCCGGGACCTGGTCGACCATGCGTTCCAGGCTGGAAGCGCCGGAGGCGTCGCCCCGGTACGCGCGGTCGAGGGCCCGCTGGAGCTGGCGGTGGCCCGCGGACACCACCCGCACGAACAGATCGGTGCGGCGCTGGAGCTCGTCGATGGCGACGATGTCCGTCGGGTTGGACATCGCGACGACGAGCGCCTCGTTCTCGATGCGCAGCGGCAAGGCGTTGAGCCGCCGGGCCATGTCCTCGGGCACCATCCGGGCGGCCCGCGGCTCGAGCTCCGCGTGTTCCAGGTCCGAGTGCTCGACCCCGGACTGCTCGGCCAGGGCGCGGCTCACCGCCTCTTCGGTGGTGAAGCCCAGGTCGGCGAGCACCACCCCGAGCTTGGCGCCCGTCTTCGTCTGCTCGGCGAGAGCGATCTCGAGCTGCTTCGCATCGATCAGCCCGGAGTCGATCAGGATCTCTCCCACACGACGCGCCATCGGAATCCGCCCCTCACGTCTTCCTCCGCACCCGGCGAAGGAGCGGCGAGGGGAGCAATCGGGAACGGCAGAGCGCGCCTGAAGGAGCAGCCAGACCCTTGCCGGACTTCGAACCAGGGACGGGCTGCAAACGCGCAGCGTCGCTGGTGCGAACTACGGGCCCCTCGGGCGAGTGCCCGAGGGCGCGTCCCCCCACATATGGACGGCCGTCGATCTCCCCCGGGCCTCCCCAGTTCGGGGGATCCCGCGGCGCGGCCCGGCGCGCCATGCTCCCCGGACGAGGCCCCCGACGGGCCCCGGGAGGATCGCCATGCGACCCGACTCGACGGAGCGAGCCACCCTCCTGGCCGCGGCGCTGGTGGCGTTCGCGGCACCCGCGTCCGGAGCGCCCCCCGTCCCGGACGCGGTGACGCGCCAGCTGGCCGCCTCGGCGGGCACCGCCGGCGGGGTCGCGTACAGCGACGAGCCGGGCGTGCTCTACGACGACGTGTCCGAGCTGCTTCCCTGCGGTCCGAACGGCGAGGAGAACACCGGCTTCGCGTCGGCCGAGAGCGTCGGGCTCTACGGGACGATCGTGGCTCCGAACCACATCGAGGGTCTCGGCGCGGCGATCGTCCAGGCCGACACCGCCAACGGCGGAGCGCTGGCCTGCGGCCCGGGCAACTCGGCGTCGGCCAACGTGCTGTTCGAGTACTGGCTGGGCCTGCACGGACCGGGCGGCGTCCTCGTGCCGGTGGACGTGACGATCCGCGGGGACCACAGCGCCAACAACTCCGGCTTCGCCGGCGCGGACGTCTGCGTGTTCGACGGAACCCAGTGCGTCGAGACCATGGGCGAGCAGAGCGACTTCGCTCCCCACGGCGGACCCACCGGCGGAAGCTTCGACGTCACCGACACGCTGATGATGGATCCGGACACCGACC
>JBNLVK010000108.1:0-4307 GCA_050618055.1 Myxococcota bacterium | reverse complement strand
CGACGTCTTCGTGCAGAACTTCCGGCCGGGCGTGATCGAGAGGCTCGGGCTCTCCTACGAGACGCTCGCCGCCGCCAACCCGGAGCTGGTCTACTGCTCGATCAGCGGCTTCGGTCCCGAGGGTCCGTACGCGCAGAAGAGCGCGTACGATCCGGTCGTGCAGGCCTACGGGGGCCTGGCCTTCGCCCAGGCCGGCGGCGACGACGGAGCGCCGCAGCTCGTCCGGCACACCGCCGCCGACAAGATCACGGCGCTGAACGCCGCCCAGGCGATCACCGCGGCGCTGTTCGCGAGGGGCCAGGGAAGCGGCGGCCAGCACCTGCAGCTCTCGATGCTGGAATCGGTGGTGAGCTTCGTCTGGGCCGACGCCGCCGGCAACGAGGTGCTGCTCGACTCGGACGGCTCGACGCCCTCGAGCTTCGCGCGCGACCAGAAGCTCTGGCCCACGAAGGACGGCTACGTGATCGCGGCGCCGGTGTCCGACGCCGACGTCGCGGGCATCTGCCGCGGCGTGGGCGTCGACGGCTGGGACGCGCCCGAGGTGGCGACGATCCTGGCGCGCCGCGCGAACCCGGAGGCCTTCAAGGATCTGCTGCGGCGCGTGATGGCGGCCGTCCGCGAGATGACCACCGCCGAGGCGATCGCGGGCATGGAGGCGGAGAAGGCCCCCTGCGGCGCCGTGCTGTCGCCGGCGGAGCTCGGCGACGATCCCCACGTCCGCGCGCTCGGGATGCTCGAGGACGGGACCCACCCGCTGGCCGGCCGCATGCGCCAGCCGCGCCCGCCGGCCCGCTTCCCGAACACGCCCGCCGCCAGCGGCGCGCCGGCGCCCGGCGTCGGCCAGGACACCGACGCGATCCTCACGGAGCTGGGCCTCGCGGACCGCATCGAGGCGCTGCGCGAGTCCGGCGTCGTCGCCTAGCCCTCCAGCTCGATTGCGTTGCGCAGCGGCTCGCCCGCGCGGTAGCGCTGCACGTTGTCGAGCACGAGCTCGAAGACGTCGTCCATGTAGCGGTCGACCGACACCGACGAGTGTGCGGAGACGTAGACGCCGGGCAGGTCCCAGAGCGGGCTGTCCTGGGGCAGCGGCTCCTGGTCGAAGACGTCGAGCACGGCGGCCTTGAGCCGTTCGTTGCGCATGGCGTCGGCCAGGGCCGGCTCGTCGACCAGCGATCCCCGCGCCACGTTCACCAGCACGGCGTGGGGCGGCATGGCGGCCAGGGCCCGCGCGTCGATCAGGTGGCGGGTCTCGGCGGTGGCCGGCGCGGCCACGACCACCGCATCGCAGCGGGCCAGCATCTCGTGCAGCTGGTCCGGGCCGAACAGCTCGTCGGCGTGGGGCGAGGCGTCGCCCGGGCGGTGGCTGCGCTTGAGGCCCAGCACGCGGCAGCCGAACGGGCGCACGCGGTCCGCCACGGCGCGGCCGATGCTGCCGAGCCCGACGATGCCGATGGTCGCGCCGGCGAAGGTCGTGCCGTAGCTGCGCTCGAAGCGACGCTCCCGCTGGAAGGCGTCCGCCTCGCGGAAGCGCTTCCAGACCTGGAGCAGCCGCCCCACCACCCACTCGGCCATGGAGGCGGAGCTCACGCCCGACGCGTTGGTCACCAGCAGGTCGCCGCCGCCGGCTCCCGCCCGGGCGAACTGCTCCATGCCGGCGCCGATGCCCTGGATCCAGACCAGGTTGGGCGCGTGCTCCCGCAGGTCCTTCGGGGTGTTCAGCGCGACCAGCACCTGCGCGCGCTCGAGCACCCGGCGGCGCTCCTCGGCCACGCTCTTCGCCCAGTCCGGGGGCTCGGCGTGGGGGACGCTCGGGTTCGCCGCCCCCCAGTCGCCGCCCGGGTCGATGGGCAGGACCAGCGGCTCGACGCCGGGCACGGCGCGCAGCCGCTCGACGTAGCGCGGATCGTGGAAGACGGGGAACTCGAGGCACACCACCAGCGCTTCCGCGGACACGGCACACACCTTTCTCGGTCGGGGGAGGGGAATCGGCAATTTATCTTGCGGGAAAGATTCTTTCGCGTCTAGACTCGTCCGGCAGCGCGGCGACGCAAGGTGCCCGCGCATTCGAGGCCCCGGAATGGACTGGATCGATCAGCTGTCGCAGGCCTGGGAGCGAGAATACCCGGACCTCGACGTCTCGGTGCTGCCGCCGATGGTGCGGCTGGCGCGGCTGTCGATCCTGATCGAGGCCTTCCAGCGCGAGGTGCTCGAGCCGTTCGAGCTGACCTACGGCGACTACTCGGTGCTGGCCACGCTGCGGCGCGCAGGCCGGCCCTACGCGCTGAACCCGACCGAGCTCACCAGCCGGCTCGACCGCTCGTCGGGCGGCATGACGAAGATGCTGAAGCGCCTGGAGCAGTCCGGCCTGGTCGAGCGCTCGCCGGACCCGGACGACGGGCGGGGCTCGGTCGTTTCGCTGACGCGGGCCGGCCTGGCGCTCCAGGACCGCGTCTTCCACGCCTTCCTGACCGCCTCCCGGGAGCTGCTGTCGCCGCTGTCTCCCACGCGCCGGCGCGAAGCCGACCGGGCGCTGCGCGCACTCCTCGAAGCCCTCGAGACCCGCCTCGCCGGGTGAGCGGAGCCGGCCCATGCATTACGACCTGTTGATCCGCGGAGGCATCGTCGTCGACGGCACCGGGCTGGCCCGGCGGCGCGCCGACGTGGCCGTGCGGAACGGCCGCATCGCGCGGGTGGGCCACGTCCCGACCGACGCGTCCGCCGGCACCGTGCTCGACGCGTCGGGCCTGATCGTCGCCCCGGGCATCGTGGACGCCCACACCCACTACGACCCCCAGCTCACCTTCGATCCCTGGGCGACCTCGTCCTGCTACCACGGCGTCACCACCGTGCTGGCCGGCAACTGCGGTTTCTCCATCGCGCCCACCCGCGTCGCCGACCGTCCCTACATCAAGGCGATGTTCGCCCGGGTCGAGGGCATGGCACCGGTGGCGCTCGACGGGGTCGAGTGGGACTTCGAGACGTTTCCCGAGTACCTGGACGCCCGGCGCGGGCGGCTGGGCGTGAACCTGGCCTGCTACGTGGGCCACTCGAGCCTGCGGCGCTGGGTGATGGGCGAGGACGCCACGCGCCGCGCCGCGCGCCCCGACGAGGTGGACGCGATGCGCCGGCTGGTCGCCGAGGCCATGGCGGCCGGGGCGGCGGGCTTCTCGTCGTCCCACGTGCCCACCCAGGTCGACGGCAACGACGATCCGGTGCCGAGCCGCTTCTCCGAGCTGGACGAGCTGAGGGCCCTGGTGGCCGAGGCCGGCCAGGCCGGCGGCGGCAGCATCGCCTACCTGCCGAAGAGCGTGATCGGGGGCCTCGACGCGGCGGACGAGGCACTGCTCGTCGAGCTGGGGCGCCTGTCGCGGCTGCCGGTGGTGATCCAGGGGCTGGGCGGACGCGACAAGGTGGACGCGCCCGGCGCGGGCTGGGAGCACGCCCGGCAGTTCCTCGACGAGGCCGGCGAGCAGGGGGCGGCGGTCTTCTCGCTGCTGCGCAACCACCCCTTCGACCGCCCCATCGACCTGGCGAAGGGCACGCCCCTCTACGCCGGCGTTCCGTCGTGGCAGGAGATCATGGACCTGCCCCACGACGAGAAGCTGGCGAGGCTCCGCGATCCCACCCAGCGCGACCGCATGCGCGACGCGGTGGAGAACCCCAACCGCGATCCGGATGCCGGCTCGACGCTGCCGCCGCCGCACTGGGACGTGACCTTCGTCGACGAGGTGACCGACCCGGCCCACGAGAAGTACCTGCGCAAGAGCATCCGGGACATCGCCGCCGGGCTGGGCAAGGCGCCGGCGGACGCCATGCTGGATCTCGCGCTGGCGGAAGACCTGCGCATGAAGTTCCGCTGGGAGAACAAGACGCCGGAGTGGGAGGAGTCGGTGCGCGAGAGCATGAAGCACCCCTCCATGCTGATGGGCGTCTCGGACGGGGGCGCGCACCTCGACCGGGACGACGGCGCCGACTGGTCGACCTACTTCCTGCGCTTCTGGGTGCTGGACCGGGGGGAATGGACGCTGGAGGAGGGCGTGCGCCAGCTCAGCCAGGTGCCGGCGGCCATGGCCGGGCTCACCGACCGCGGCGCGCTGCTGCCCGGCTTCGCCGCCGACATCATGATCTTCGACCCGGTTAGCGTGGGGCCCGGCACCAAGCGGCTGATCCACGACCTGCCCGGCGGCGAGGGACGCTTCTCGGCGCGGCCGCGCGGCTTCAAGGCCACCATCGTGAACGGAGCACCCATCGTGCTCGACGGCAAGCTCACCGACGCGCTGCCCGGCCAGGTGCTGCGGCCCGGCGGC
>JBNLVK010000107.1:0-3850 GCA_050618055.1 Myxococcota bacterium | reverse complement strand
TTCCTACTCGATGATCTCGGCGACGACGCCGGCGCCGACCGTGCGGCCGCCTTCGCGGATGGCGAAGCGCAGCTCCTTGTCCATCGCGATCGGCGTGATCAGCTCCACCGTCATCTCCACGTTGTCCCCCGGCATCACCATCTCCGTGCCGTCCGGCAGGTTCGCCACCCCCGTCACGTCCGTCGTGCGGAAGTAGAACTGAGGCCGGTACCCGTTGAAGAACGGAGTGTGACGACCCCCCTCGTCCTTCGTCAGGATGTACGCCTGCGCCTTGAACTTCGTGTGGGGCGTGATCGACTTCGGCTTCGCCAGCACCTGGCCGCGCTCCACCTCTTCCTTCGCCGTGCCCCGCAGCAGGCAGCCCACGTTGTCCCCCGCCTGACCCTCGTCCAGGATCTTCCGGAACATCTCGACGCCCGTGACCACCGTCTTCGTCGTGTCCCGGATCCCGACGATCTCCACCTCGTCGCCCGTGTTCACGATCCCCTGCTCGATCCGACCCGTCACCACCGTCCCGCGGCCCGTGATCGAGAACACGTCCTCGATCGGCATCAGGAAGTCCTTGTCCAGTGCGCGCTCCGGCTCCGGGATCGTGTTGTCCAGCGCGTCCATCAGCTCGTCGATGCACTTGTTCGCTTCGTCGTTCGCCGAGTCCTCTCCAGCCTTCAGCGCCGAGCCCTTGATGATCGGGATGTCGTCGCCCGGGAAGTCGTAGGCCGAGAGAAGCTCGCGGACCTCCAGCTCCACCAGCTCCAGAAGCTCCTCGTCGTCCACCTGGTCCACCTTGTTCATGAAGACCACGATGTGGGGGACGTTCACCTGCTTGGCCAGCAGCACGTGCTCCCGCGTCTGCGGCATCGGACCGTCCGCGGCGGACACCACCAGGATCGCGCCGTCCATCTGCGCCGCCCCCGTGATCATGTTCTTCACGTAGTCGGCGTGGCCCGGACAGTCGACGTGGGCGTAGTGGCGACCCTCCGTCTGGTACTCCACGTGGGCCGTCGCGATCGTGATCCCGCGCTCCCGCTCCTCCGGAGCCTTGTCGATGTTGTCGAACGCCACCAGCTCCGCCAGACCCTTGTGCGCCTGACGCGCCGTGATCGCGGCCGTCAGCGTCGTCTTCCCGTGGTCCACGTGACCGATCGTCCCCACGTTCACGTGGGGCTTCGTCCGCTCGAACTTCTCCTTGGCCATCCTTCAGATCTCCCTCAATGGAATACGATGCCCTGCGCCACGTTCTCCGGTACCTCGGCGTAGCGCTGGAACTGCATGGTGTAGGTGCCCCGGCCCTGGCTCATGGACCGCAGGTTGTTGACGTACCCGAACATGGCGGCGAGCGGGACCTCGGCAGTGATCACCTGGGCGCCGGCCCGGCTCTCGAAACCGTTGATGCTTCCGCGGCGGCTGTTCAGGTCGCCCTGGACCGCCCCCACGAACTCCTCCGGGGTCACGACCTCGACGGCCATGATCGGCTCGAGCAGCACCGGCGACGCCTTCTCCAGGGCGTCCTTCATGCCGATGGACGCGGCCACCTTGAAGGAGCGCTCCGAGGAGTCGGTGTCGTGGGCCTGCCCGTCGACCAGGCGCGCCACCACGTCGACCACCGGGTAGCCGGCCAGCCAGCCGCTCTGGGTCGCCTCTTCACAGCCCTGGCGGACCGCCGGAACGAACTCGCGCGGGACCGAGCCGCCCTTCACCGCGTCCTCGAAGGCGAAGCCGCTGCCCGGCTGGCCGGGCTCGACCTCGAGCACGACCACCGCGTAGTCGCCGGAGCCGCCGGTCTGCTTGATGTAGCGCCCCTCGACGGTGACCTTCCGCCGGATCGTCTCCTTGTAGGCCACCTGGGGCGCGCCGACGTTGGCCTGCACGTTGAACTCGCGCACCAGGCGGTCGGCGATGATCTCCAGGTGGAGCTCGCCCATGCCCGAGATGATGGTCTGGCCGGTCTCGTCGTCGACGGAGCAGCGGAAGGAGGGATCCTCCTGGGTCAGCCGCGCCAGCGACTGGGCCAGCCGGTCCATGTCGGCCTGGGTCTTCGGCTCGATCGCGATCGAGATGACCGGCTCCGGGAACTGGAGCGACTCGAGCTGCACCGGCTTCTTCGGGTCGCACAGGGTGTCGCCGGTGGTGACGCTCTTGAAGCCGACCACCGCCACGATGTCGCCCGCGTGGATCTCGTCGATCTCCTCGCGCTTGTTGGCGTGCATCTGGAGCAGGCGCCCCACCCGCTCCTTGCGGTCGCGGGCCACGTTCAGCACCTGCTCGCCCGACCGCACGTGGCCCGAGTAGACCCGCAGGTAGGTGAGGTGACCGACGTGCTTGTCGGTCATGAGCTTGAAGACCAGCGCGCTGAAGGGCTCCGCGTCGTCCGCCTTGCGCTGCACGACCTCGTCGGTGCCCGGACGCACGCCCTCGACCGGCGGGACGTCGAGGGGCGACGGCAGGTAGTCGACGATCGCGTCGAGCAGCGGCTGGACGCCCTTGTTCTTGAAGGCGCTGCCGCAGAGCACCGGAACCACCTCCAGGCGCAGCGTCGCCTCGCGCAGGGCCTTGCGCAGGTGGTCGGCCGAGATGGGCTCGCCGTCCAGGTACTTCTGGGTGAGCGCGTCGTCGAAGTCGGCGACCGCCTCGATGATCTGCTCGCGGCCGGTCTGCGCCGCCGCGACGAGCTCCTCGGGGATCTCACGCTCCTCGAAGCTGGCGCCCAGGGTCGAGTCGTCCCAGACGATGGCCTTCTCGCCGAGCAGGTCGACCACGCCCACGAAGCGGTCCTCGGCGCCGATCGGCAGCTGGAGCGGAACCGGGTTGGCGGCCAGCCGCTCCCGGATCATCTCGACCACCTGGTCGAAGTCGGCGCCCACGCGGTCCATCTTGTTGACGAACGCGATGCGGGGCACGTGGTACTTCTCGGCCTGGCGCCAGACCGTCTCGGACTGGGGCTCGACGCCGGCGACCGCGCAGAACACGCCGATTGCACCATCCAGGACGCGCAGCGAGCGCTCGACCTCGATGGTGAAATCGACGTGGCCGGGCGTGTCGATGATGTTGATGCGCCGGTCCTTCCAGAAGCACGTCGTCGCGGCGGACGTGATCGTGATGCCGCGCTCCTGCTCCTGCTCCATCCAGTCCATGGTCGCGGCGCCGTCGTGCACCTCGCCCATCTTGTAGTTCTTGCCGGTGTAGAACAGGATGCGCTCGGTCGTAGTGGTCTTGCCGGCATCGATGTGCGCCATGATGCCGATGTTCCTCGTACGTTCGAGCGGTGTGGTACGGGACATTCCCGAACCCCTTCTGGCTGGAGCTACCAGCGGTAGTGGGAGAAGGCCTTGTTGGCCTCTGCCATGCGGTGGGTGTCTTCGCGCTTCTTGACGGCCTCGCCGCGCTCGTTGGCGGCGTCGATGATCTCGTCGGCCAGCTTCTCGCGCATGCTCTTGCCGGCGCGCGAGCGGGCGTAGTCCTTCAGCCAGCGCATCGCGAGCGACGTCGCGCGCTCGGGCCGGACCTCGACGGGCACCTGGTAGGTGGCGCCGCCGACGCGCCGCGACTTCACCTCGACGCGCGGGCGCACGTTCTCGAGGGCGCGGCGGAACATCGCCAGCGGGTCGTTGCGGGTCTTCGACTCGATCACCTCGAACGATCCGTAGAGGATCCGCTCGGCGGTGCTCTTCTTGCCGTCGACCATGATGATGTTGACGAAGCGACCCACCATGCGATCGCCGTACTTGGGATCGGGCTGGATCGGGCGCTTCGGGACTTCGCGACGTCGGGGCATCCGTGGGCCTTCCTGTTTCGCCTGGCAAATGCGCAGCGGCCGGACCGTGTGCCCCCAGGCACCCCAACCGCCCCCAGC